>JBDRNU010000001.1:0-19294 GCA_043810775.1 archaeon
TATTAATAATTATGAACAGAACGCTAATATATATTTTGATTGGATTGATGTTTGGAGCTGCTATTGGATTTTTTATTAGCTTTCCTTTTGTAGCCTGGCAAAATTCTTCTTGCCCTATTGGACTGGAATGTGATCTTCCAACTTTTCATTATACATTACCTTTTACAATAATCGGAGCAATTCTTGGAGCTTTAATAGGATTTATCATATCTAAGGTGAAAAAAACTCGTCAGAAGGGAAAATGAAAGCTTGGTTAAAAGGAGGATTGATTGGACTTGGAATAGATATAATTTTAGTTTTGTTTTCTTGGTGGCCTACTTTCACAAATCCTGAAACAGGTTGGGAAGCAACTGGTTTTCTTTTAGGAATAACTCAAAGTCTTGCTATCATTCCAATACCGTTAGTAAGTTTAATTGATAAGATAAATTATTTATTAGGCTTGCACGTAAACGTAATTGTAAGAGAACTAATTCCCATTACAATTTTTGGATTAGTAGGATATTTCTTAATTGGAGCTTTAATAGGCTTTAGTATTTCTAGGACAAAAAAAGCTCGTCAGAAGCCCTAGAATCAAGCCAAAACACCCTATTTTAAAACTACGTCTAATCTCTCTTAAACGAACTTTTGGGCTATTTTTACCTATATTTTGACTATTTTCAACGTATGCAGTAACTTTTTAGCATTAATAGGAAGTTTCTGCGCGACTATTTAAGTGGTTTCTTAGGTATTCATCTGCTAATTTAGATGCTTCTATTACTTGCCCACTTGAAGCTCTTCGTGGAATTTGCTTAAGAAGTTGAGCCATAACATAAGCTTTATCTTGTGACTCACGACCAAAAAAAAGAGGAACTCCTTTTATTCTGGAGCAAGAAGGTGCAATGTATCCCTTAGAAGACCAACGGCGCAAACTATCTTTAGAAACTCCTGTAAGATTAGCTAGAGTTTCTAAATCCACCCCTAGACCTATATCTAACTTATAGGGTGTCTTATTAGGGGGCTTAATTTCAAATTCACGTTCATCTAAAACTACTTTTTGAGTATTATTTGGAGTCATTTTGCTGGATATTTACTAAATAAAAGGAATATTAAGAGTTTTTAAATATTATTACTCTTTAGAAGACCATTTGGACAGAATAATTAGAGCAATTACAGCAATAAATGTAACTAAAACTGCTACTAAAAACTGAAATCCAATGCCTTTGCCCAGACCTAGCTTGTCAATAATAGTATTTACAGAAGCCTGAATTGGGTCTTTCCAGGACAAGGCAATTAAAAAGGCAAACGCTGCACCTATAGCAGTACCTACCTGCTTTTTAAATTCTTTTCGAAGTTCAGCAGCTGTTTGAAGTGGACTTTTTCTTAGCTTTTTTTCTTGATTTTTTGGCATTTTTTCAAATTTGATATTAGCAGAAACTTTTAGTTTTTGCTTAAAACTTTCTGCAATACTACCTTCTTTTTCTTTTCTTTTTTTCAGGAAATATCTTAGTATAAATGCTTAAGATTATAAGAATTATTATAAACCAAAATAAAATACTTATAATAAAAGCAGCTATTACGCTTGAAGTAATTCCAAAAAATACCTGGCTTATTCCCAGCATATCTGGAAAAAATTTACAGTAATTCCAGGAATAAATTGAGTGATCAAGAGAAACTACTGGTGCTGTTTGACAGGGAATTATTTTGAGAACATAACCTAAAAATGAAAGTATAATTGAGCTAAAAAATGCGTAAATAGGAATCTCTTTTTTTATCATAATATATTATTGCCTGGTATAATATTTAAATCTTTCCATAAAGAGTGTTTAGAAGAATTAAATATTTTATCGTCGGTAAAGGGGGTGTTTAGGGGTGTTTAAACAGCTGTTTAAAAGAAATTTTGCTGTTTAAAGGCTGTTTAAAGGCTGTTTGTTGGAGTAATTAGGATGTGTTGGAAATGAATATTATACTTAAAAAGTGTTAAATTTACTATTATTTTAAGATATTTTTTCGTCGATAAATATGAAAAAAGAAACATTTATAAACATGTTTGGATGTTAAATGATATGTTGAAGTGGTTATTTGGTGGTAAAAAAGAGGTTGAAGAGATTAAGAATGATGTTAAAAAGAGTTTTCATACTATTAAAAATGATATGGACACTGTTTCTAACTGGATTAAACACTTAAACAGCAGCGATGAAAAGCTTGACTTTAAGATTTCTGATATAAATGAACGTTTATCGTCGATAGAAGATGAGTTTCAAGGCATGAAAAACGCGCTTGCATTTTTAGAAGGTGGATTTTCTAAACGGCTGTTTAAACAGCGACAAACAGCTGTGCGTAAACAAACAGCTGTTGAAGGTGTTCAAATACCTATACAAACAGCTGTTCAAACAGGTGATAGTGTTGATTTGTCAGTGCTGTCAGTTATGGAAAGAGCACTAGTTTTCATACTTTTGAATACTGATATGAAATTGAGTTATGATGATCTGGCTGCAATGCTTGGAAAATCAAGAGCCACAATAAGAGGGCAGATAAATACAATAAAACAGAAAAGTGAGGGATTGATTGAAGAGATTATGGAGTCAAATGGTAAAAAAAGACTTTATGTGCCAGAGGAAGTAAAGGAAAAATTGCTAAAAAAGGTAAAAGTGAGTGGTGGAAAGAATAATAGGAAGAGGGGTAAGTGAGGGTATATTATATAGGTAAAAATAGGGATAAAAACGTAAAAGTGAGATAAAATCAAGATAAAAGTTCGTTTAATTAGTATATTATTAATAAAATAAGGGCTAAAAGTGGAAAAGTGAGAGTTCGTTGGGGTGGGTTGAGGTATAAAAATAGAGGAAAAAGCAGGGAAATTAATCAAAGGGAAACAGGATAAGGTAAAAGTGAGTTTAATTGATGTTTAAACAGGTTAAAACCCAAAAGTAAGAAGTAAAAAAGCTATTAATCAAGTAAAAGAGAGGGAAAAAGTGAACTCAAATAGCCCAGAAGTGAGATTAAGAGAAAATAGCTAAAAATGGCAAATAAGGCCTTTCTAGGCCATATAAGGTGAGAATTCTTGAATTTAGTTAGCAGAGCATAAATTAGATAATCGTTATATCGAATATATATTAAATAATCTGGAAAAGTGATATAATGGCTTTTAAAGCTCTCTAAGCTGCAAAATAGTGGATAAAGAGACTATTTTCTTAAGATCTGGTGAAATATGGAGAATTATACGCTTATTATTAAGTTTTTCCTTAATTATAGGTATACCTTTACGTTGAATTTTACCTATGTAGTCCCTAATTGAGCTTTCTGAGAGGCTTAAATGCTTAGAAAGTAGTGTGTAATCTACCTCTATAATCTGCTCGTCAAGCTGATAAAGTAAGGAAAATGTGGCCATTTCCTGGGGTGTTAGCCTCTTGATTTTTAGACGTATTTCCTTCTTAAGCCCATCTAAAGATGAGAGAATTTCTGCAGCTTTATCTAGATGATCACGAGATTTTACTTGTATTTTAGGCTCTTCTAGGGGAGAGATATTAGTGGAGGGTTGGGGGGTAAATTGGGGTGAAATTTGAGGTATTTCACTGTATTTGTCTGTCTGTTGGTTTGTCTGTCTGTCTGTTGGAACCCCTTCATTTCCTGTGGAAATACCCTTATTTTGGCTTTCTAAGGCTTCTAATGACTGTTGATGTGTTGGAATATGTGTTGGAGTTGTTGGAATTGGGGAACTATGTGTTGGAGTTTTAATCTTAGCTACAAGCTCGCTAAGTATATCTGCAAGAAGGTGATTTTCTGAATTTAACTTAGAAATCTCTTGTTTAATTTCAGTTATTTCTGAGCCTAAATTAAAGATGTCTTCTTTAATTTTTTTGAAAGCCTCTTTTAGTTTATCTTCATCCATTTTGGATTTAAACTTTTCAAATATTTAAGGATTAGTGTAATTGCTTATATGCATCATAAGCTTTATTTGAGAGTTTCCAGCGAATTCTCCTAGAATAAAATACTCCTTTTGGATTTTTCTTGACTGATACTACTAGACCTTTATCTTTGAGATCAAGAAGAAGGGCCTTAATAAATTCCTCATCACGAGCTATTTCTCGAGCTATTTCAGCTGTAAATTTAAGATTAGGAAACTCATGATATAGATAAGATAAAACCTGCTCTGATATTTTATCGCGTTTCTCATTTGATAGCCTCATGAAACTCTAATACCGAATAACTATATAAACATTAGCAAAAAACATATATACCTTTAATTCTAAAACATTATACTGATTTCTGAAAACCAAAAAAACCTTCTTTGACTACTTAGGTTTTTAGGATGATCAGAAATTGGAGGACAATTTCAGACATGGCGATTAAATTAAAGCAAGCTAAACTGAGAACTAGGGAAGATCTAATTAGAGTTATGCATCCTCTAGTCAGGGAGTGGTTTTTCTCTAAATTTAAGGAATTTTCACAACCACAATTATATGGGGTAATGCCAATTCATGATAGAAGGAATATCTTGATTTCTGCACCAACTGGTGGAACTAAAACTCTGACTGCTTTCTTAAGTATAATTAATTATCTAGTAGAGTTTGCATTTAAAAATGAACTTGCAGATAAGGTTTATGCTGTATATGTTAGTCCTTTGAAAGCTTTGAGCAATGATATTTTTGTCAATTTGGAAAATCCTCTTAAAGAAATTCAGGAACTTGCAAAAGAAAAAGGAGTAATTATGCAAAAAATAAGGGTTGATTTGAGAACAGGAGACACAAGCACATCAAAAAGGTCAGCAATGCTGAAAAATCCCCCACACATACTAGTAACTACTCCTGAAACTCTAGCTATCGTGCTTAATTCTATAAAGTTTGTTGAAAAATTACAAGGAGTTGAGTTTATTATAGTAGATGAGATTCATGCCATGGCTAATAAGAGAGGGGTTCACCTAAGCCTTAGCCTGGAAAGACTATCTGAATTAAGCAAGATATATCCAGTGAGGATAGGATTGAGCGCTACAGTGGCCCCTTTGGAGGAAATTGCTAATTTCCTAGTGGGGAATGATGCAGAATGCGAGATAGCTGATATAAGATTTGATAAAAAACTAGATATAGAAGTTATTTCACCTGTGAAAGATCTGATAGAAACTGATGCACTTGAGATGCGATCTGGATTATATGGAATGCTAGATAAGCTAATTGAAGAACATAAGACTACACTAATATTTACTAATACTAGGAGCGCTACTGAAAGAGTAATTCATAATTTGAAAGAAATGTATCCTAAAAAATATATTGAAAATATAGGCGCACACCACTCTTCACTAAGCAAAAAACATAGATTTGATATTGAAAATAGACTTAGAAATGGCGAATTAAAAGTAGTAGTTACAAGTACATCGCTAGAATTGGGAATTGATATAGGATATATTGATTTAGTAATCTTATTATCTAGCCCAAAATCAACTGCAAGAGCTTTGCAAAGAATAGGGAGAGCAGGGCATAAACTTCATGAAACTGTGAAAGGAAGATTTATTGTTCTTGACAGAGATGATTTGATTGAATCATCTATAATTTTAAAAGAGGCTATTGAGGGAAAAATAGATGAGGTTCAAATACCTAAAAACTGCTTAGATGTTTTATCACAACAGATTTATGGGATGGCTATTTATAAGGTTTGGGACAGAGAAGAAATGTTTAGGCTAATTAAAAAAAGTTATAGTTATAAAGGATTGAATAAAGAAGATTTCCTATCAGTTATAAGCTACCTTGCTGGTGAATATGCACTAGAACATAGACATGTTTATGGTAAAATCTGGTATGATGAAGAAAGCGGAAAGATTGGGAAGAGGGGTAAACTTGCTAGGGTGATTTATATGACTAATATAGGAACTATACCTGAAGAATCATATATTAATGTTGAGATTGGGGTGGGGGAGAGGAGGGGCTCTAATGTAGGAAAAATAGATGAGGGTTTTCTTGAGAGGCTGAAGAGAGGGGATGTATTTGTTTTGGGGGGGGCAAAATACGAGTTTTTGTTTTCAAGAGGAATGAAGGCTTATGTAAATGCTTCAGTTCAAAGACCTCCGACTATACCCAGTTGGTTTTCTGAAATGCTTCCACTTAGTTTTGATGTGGGGATAGAGATTGGGAGATTTAGAAGATTGGTTGAAGAGAAATTTAATAAAAAATTAGAAAAAGAAGAAATTTTAAGCTTTATTCAAGAATATGCATACTGCAAAGCAGGAGTTGCTAAAGATATTTATAATTATTTTTATCAACAGTATAAATATCTGGGAATACCTTCAGATAAGAAAATAATTATTGAAAATTACAAAGGTGAGAAAAATTACTATATTTTCCATACCATGTATGGGAGAAGAGTTAATGATGCTTTCTCCAGAGCTATTGGATTTTTGGTTGGGAGGCTTGGGGGGAGAGATGTAGAAATAGGAATAAGGGATAATGGCTTTTATCTTGCTGGTGAAAAGCTACAGGTTGAGAGAGCTATGAAACATTTGAATAGCAAGAATTTAATTGAGATTTTGAAGGAGGCTATTGACAGGACTGAGGTATTAAATAGGAGGTTTAGACACTGTGCTGGAAGAAGCCTGATGATTTTAAGAAACTATAAAGGAAGAACTAAAAGTGTAGGAAGGCAGCAGGTATCTAGTTATTTATTATTAAATGCTGTGAATAAAATAAGCCATGAATTTCCTATACTAAAAGAAGCAAGAAGAGAGGTTTTTGAAGATTTGATGGATATTGAAAACTGTAAAAAGGTTTTAGACTGGATTTCTGAAGGAAAAACAAAAATAGAATACAAAACTACTAGCCTGCCTTCCCCTTTTAGCTTAAATATTGTAATGGAAGGCTATTCTGATTTAATTAGAATGGAAGATAGAATTGAATTTCTGAAAAGGATGCATAAAGCTATAAATGAAAAGATAGATAAGAAGAAGTAAGATTTAAATTATATGTTTTGTTGATGAAAGAATGTTTGCATATGAAGAATTAAAAAAAAGATTGCCTGAATCAGAAGAGGTAATGAATGGGGAAGAGGCATTGAATTATTTTAGAGATAAAAGTAAGCCAAGAAAAGAGGCAAGATGGTATACTCTAGTTGTAAACGATATTTATTTTAGTACTTCTTTTTCAAAAGGAGCAGTTTTAGATGTGGGGTGTGGGAGTGCTGGGCTGCTTAAGGAGTTTCAGAGCTCAAATCCTGAGCTTGAATTGGTAGGGATTGATGGGTCTAAAACATTAATAGATAATGCGCACAAGTTTATAGCATCTAAGAAAATTAAGTTATTTTATTCAGATGCAGGGAAATTAAAGTTTAAAGATAGCAGTTTTGATTTGGTTGTTTGCCAAGATACGTTTCATCATTTTAGGAATCCTGTAAAGGTTCTAAAGGAAATGTATAGGGTGGTGAAAAAAGGAGGATTCATCTACATGACAGACTTGCGTAGAGATGTGGAGAAAGGGTTTATAGAGCAGGCAATAAGAAATATTTCAAAAAAAAGCATTGACCATACAAGGTTTTATCTTGCTTCTCTTAAGGCAGCTTATACTGTTTCTGAAATGAAACAAATAATAAAAAAATCTGGGATAAAGAAGTGTAAGGTTGCAAATGGAAAAAACGAGAGGCACACAATGAAGATTATAAAGACAATTTTAAATCCAGAGACAAGAATTGACAAAGAAAGATTGTTTAAAGAAAGGTGGGTTGCAATAATAAAGAAGTAAGATTTATCTTTTCTTTTTCTTAACTTTTTTAGAAGGGGCCTTCTGGATTGGCTGTTTATTTTTTTTAAATTGGTTTGTTTTTCTTCTAACTATTATATATAAAATAATAATTACAACTAGGAGAACTAAAAATCCCAAAGTATAACCTATTGCTTCACCCCCTATAGCATTTCCTGTAATACTTTTTTTCCCAAACATTATTTCATATAAATCTTTGAAAAAAGACTTTACTTTTATTGTTATAGGAGCATTATTATCAGTTATAGTTTGATTAGTATCAACTTGAGTTGAAGCTGTTATAAAGAATATAACCACTAGTGCAAAAGATGCTATAAGTGGAATTGTATACCTCTTCATAAAAAACTCAAGATAAACATATTTAAAATGTTTTTGGTTGAAGAATTATAAGATGAGATATGAATTTATAGGGAAAGCCCTGCTTATTAATGATAGAATTTTGGCTATTGCAGATATACATTTAGGATATGAGGAAAATTTGACAGAGAAAGGGGTATTATTACCTAGGGGAGAGCATCTTAAAGAAACTATAAAGGATTTGGGGGAAATATTCTCAGGATTGAAAAAGCGAGGAATAAAGCTAGATAAAATAGTGATTGTTGGTGACTTGAAACACCAATTTGGCAAGATATCTGGGCAGGAGTGGAGTGAGACTCTTGAATTAATTAGTTTTCTTGAAAAAAATTGCAAAAAGGTTATCTTAGTTAAGGGAAATCATGATAATATATTGGGGCCTATTGCCTATAAAAAGAAATTGAAGATAGAGGATTTTTATGTTGAAGAAGAGGTTGCTTTTTTGCATGGTCATAAAGAGTATAAAGAAATTGAAGATAAAAAAATAAAACTAGTGGTTTGCGGGCATTTTCACCCTGCAATTATGATTTCTGATAAGTATAAGAAAGAAACATACAAGTGTTTTTTAGAAGGGGGTTGGATTGGGAAAAAAGTAGTAATATTGCCAAGCTTTATTCACTTTGTTATGGGTAAGGAAATGTTATTTATGGATTTAGTGAGGGGATTTAGTTCTGAATTTAGCTTGAAGCTGAAGCTTGAGAATTTTAATGTTCAGATAATAGGAGATAAAGTTTATGATTTTGGAAAGTTAAAAGATTTAAGAAGGCTTATTTAGATATAGGGAAATCTTTGCCTAACACTTAAAACAGGCCTGCTCATCGACTCTAAACCCCCTATAGGGTGCCTTTGGAAAAGTTCTCCACTTTCTGGAGTAGAGTGTAAAGTGATTGGTTCTAGGTCTTTGTCAGAGAAATCCCTCTTTGTATAATCTGGAGATCGAGGATTAAATAATACTCCGGAAAAATTTTCAAATTGACTTTTTCTTGGCATTTTAGGAATAACTGGAGGTCTCCCCATACTAGCTATTGAAGAAACTAACTGATTATAATATCTTGGGGAGATTGGCTGTCTTTTATCTTCATTTAAAGAATAAACTTGAAATCCATGCAAGAGTTGAGGGGGCTCGACAGGCTCGTCTTCTGGGTCATAGTTAGGATCATCTAAATTTGGAAGGTCATTTAAGAATTCAAAAGAATCTGAATTAAAACCAGATCTTGCCATTTTAAATTTACAAACTTATAGTTTATAAATTTTACGGGAGAATATTTTTAAATATATATTTTAGAGTAAAGATAAGTAATTAAATAAAAATGCATTAAATTGAAGATGAATAAAAGAATAGGGATAATATCATTAGTGATTATAGCTTGTTTAGTAGTTGTTTCTGCGCAGTGTGATAAAGGGTATGATGGAGGATATGATTATGGCTGGAAGGAGGGGTATGATGATGGTTATGCCCCAGGATATGATGATGGAAGATATGATTATGAATATAGACATAACTTTGAGTATGATAAAGAATATAAGAGATATTACGACGACTGTTATTGGAATGGGTATAATTTAGGATATAACAGGGCTTATAAAAAGGGTTATGAAGGAGGGTATGATGATGGAAGAGAGGTGCGCAGGTACAAAAGCACTAAGAGGTCTTACTCTAGTGGCTGTGATGATAGATATTATAATTGTGAACGAGACAGCAAGAGGAGATATTACAAAGAAGATAGGTATGAGCAAGATTATGGTTCTGAAAAATATAATGAAGGTTTTAGTTTCTTATCAAGAATCTTGAAAGATGTTTTTCATTAAATTTTAGATAAGGCGTAAACTACTGCTTCTATGTACTCTTGGGGAGTCATTTTCATAGTGTAATTTTTCTGAGAGCATGTCCTGGAAGAAGAAAACAAAAGATTTTGAGGGGAACCTACTGAAACTTTCTGTGAGCTCATAAAATTAAGAAAATTCTTTCTTCTTCTGTAAAAAGTCTTATAATCAATCGGCTTTTTTTGTTCAAGCTTGTCCAGAATTTTATCTACAAGAATTCCATCATAACCTATTTTTACAGGTAAAGAATGGGTCACAATGTAGCCTGAAATAACTTCTGTGTATTGAAATAATTCTCTCTGACTATATTCTGCCATGTTAGATTTTCCACTTTCCGTTTTCTTGAATAATTTTTCCATCAAGAATTATTTTTGCTTTTCTCATGTCTTTGACAATATCAATATGAACTGCAGAATCATTGCCTCCACCATTTTCCTTGTAAGCAGAACCTAAAGCAAGATGGATGGTTCCGGCAATTTTTTCATCAAACAATAAATTCTTTGTGAATTTTGTAACTTTTTTATTTAACCCAATTCCAAACTCCCCAATATAAGAAGAATTTTCATCTGTTTCTAAGATTTCCTTAAGCAAGTCTTTGTTTTTTGAAGCGTCAAACTCAATAACTTTTCCATTTTCAAATTTTAGAGAAACATCATGAATTTCTTTGGCAGCATTTGTTATTGGGTGCTCGAATTTAATCCAACCTTCCATTGATTCCCTAATAGGTGCCATAAAAACCTCCCCCATAGGAACATTATCACCATCAATATCAGATTTTGCATCCTTACCATTAATCTTAAACTTCAAGTCAACATTTTCACCAATTAAATGAACTTTTTTGCCTTTTTTGAATTCATTTAAAACTTTATTCATGAACTTACATATTTTCTTCCAATCCTGCAAGCAAGCATTATAAACAAAATTTTCATAGTCTGAAAAAGACATTTCTGCATTTAGAGCTAGTGCAATGCAGGGATATGCAATGGTGCACCTTTTTATTTCAGATTTATTATTACAAATATAATCAGATATTGGGGCTGTAATTTTATGCCTTATCATAATTTTTTTAGGATTAGCTAGAGATAACTCGTGAGGATTTGTTTCAGTATTAATACCAATATACTTATCGGCATACTTAACTAAATCCATTAGATGCTGGGGGAAATGCTCAATCTGCTCCTTACTAGCATATTTATAAAAAAAATCAGCGACGTTTGGAAGTCCAATTTTTACTATTGGGTGAGCTTTTCTTAAGATTATTTCTTTATACAGCTCGGTAATGAAAGGAATTGCCTCTGGCTCTCCAGAAATAATAACTTGCTCGCCTGGCTTTACATAAACTGCATAATTTACAGCAAGTTTAGCCAGCTTCCTAGTTCTAAGGTCTAGAGGCATTTTATTCAATAGTTAATTCAACTTTTCCAGATTTAATTTTATCAGCTAGAGTATTTTTAAGTTCAGAAATTCTTTCTTCGTAATCTTCACCAGGATTTGGACCCTTGATAATATAATATAAAACGTGACTGCAATTTCTTGCACTTTCAAGAACAAATTCAAAACTTGGAGTAATATCAGCCGTATAACCCCTTCCAGTTAACATTCTTGCACGACTTCCTGGAACTGGGCTGAATGCATAAATTAGAGCTTTTTTTGCCATTTTAATTTCCCAGAATTAGGCATCTGAACGCCACCACCTCTGACTTATAGGGAAATTACAAGTATAAAAAGTTAACTATTTGCTGTTATGTGGGGTGGCTGAAAGTCGACTGATTAGAGAAATCTTTGATTTCGTATGGAAAGTATGATAAAGGACACTATTATAATAATATTAATAAATCAAAGAGTGTTTTCTTTAATTATGAGTAAACCTAAATTACATTTTGGACATCCCATCAGCACATATGGTACAACCATAGAGCAAAAATTGATTGAAATTATCGAAGAACATTTTCCAGAATACGAATTAGATAATTGTAACCAATCACATCACCAAAAAGCAGCAAAAAAGTTAAGAGAAGAAACTGGGAATCCAATGGAATATTTTTTTAAGGAATTTATTCCAAAAATGTCAGTTGGAGTCTTTTTGCCATATAGAGATGGGATGTTTGGTTCAGGAGTTTATGATGAAGCAGTTCAGATGCACCAAGAAAGAAAACCTATTTATCAAATTGATTATAAAGGAGTAATTTTTGAGATGAGACTTAATAATTCTAAAAGGCTGTCAATTCCTGAAACTAAAGCGAGAAATAAAGTGTCTGAGTAATATTGCACATAATTGAAATATAGCCTATAAGAACACAATTCTTTTAAAGGGGTAAACACAGAAAACATTATGAAAGCTTACTTGAAGTGCATTATTCCTTCTTGTGATTTTAGAGAGTCAATTTACAAGGAGATAACTGAATGCCCTAAATGTGGGAATCTTTTAGATGTAGCTTACGAGGATCAGGATCCTACTTCTTTTAAGGAGCTTTTTGACTGCAGAAAAAGAAATGCAAAGAAAATATTTGATAAAAGTGGGGTTTGGAGATATAGGGAGCTTCTTCCTTTTCCATTTGAGCATGAAAATCCAGAAAAAATCCTAGTATCACTAGATGGTAAGGAAGGGCAGTCAAGTCCTTTTCATTTGACAGAAGTTGCAAAGTATGTAGGAATTAGAAGTGAAGATTTTTATCTTCAGAGTGAGGGGGAAAATCCTACAGGAAGCTTTAAAGATAATGGCATGGCAGCAGCATTTACTCATGCAAAAATGCTTAATAGGGAGAAAGTAGTTTGTGCTAGCACTGGAAATACTTCTGCATCAATGGCAGCTTTTGCTGCAAATGAGCTTGGAAATATAAAAGCAATTATTTTTATTGGAAGTGGAAAAATTTCAATGGGCAAGCTGGCACAGAGCCTGGAATATGGTGCAAAAGTTATACAAATTAAAGGGGATTTTGATGATGCTATGGCTAAAGTAATAGAGGTTGCTGCGAAAGAAAATCTTTATGTTATGAATTCTATAAATCCTTTTAGATTAGAGGGACAGAAAACTATGATGTATAGATTATTGGAGGGTTTGGATTGGAAAGTTCCTGATTGGGTAGTATGTCCGGGGGGAAATTTAGGAAACTCTTCTGCATTTGGAAAGGCATTTTATGAGTTGAAGAGTTTAGGTTTAATAGATAAAATGCCGAGAATCGCAGTAATTAATGCTAAAGGTGCAGATACCTTATATAGATTATACAATCAAGAAGGTCTAAGATGGAATAAAGGAAGTGTTGATTTTGAAAAAATTAAAAAATTCTATGAAAATATGGATAAAGAAAACAGAAGAGCCAGCACCCTTGCTTCTGCTATTGAGATTAACAGGCCTGTTAATTTGATAAAAACTTTAAGAGCATTAGAATTGACTAATGGGGTTGTTGAAGAAGTAGAGGATATGGATATGCTAGATGCTAAGGCTATTGTTGGAAGAAATGGGTTTGGGTGTGAGCCTGCAAGTGCTGCTTCAGTTGCTGGAATAAAAAAATTAGTTGAAAAAGGCGTAATAAAACAGACTGAGGTTGTTGTAGGTATAATGACGGGGCATCAGCTTAAGGATCCGAAAGTCACTATCGAATATCATACTGGAAATAATAAATATAGCAATAAACCAATTGAGGTTGAGAATAGTGCAGAAGATATAATAAAAGCTTTAAATTAACTATGCTGAAAATTATCTCCTCTTAACTTATCAAGTTCTGCTTTTGCTTGATTAAAACGTTTTTGCGCTTCTTCTACTTGCCTTTGTTTTTTGAGCTGTTCAATTTCAGCTTGAGCTTCTTTGAGTTTTTTTTCAGCGTCAGCCAGAGTATCTTGAGGTATAAAAACCTCAGATTGTTGCTGAGCTTGCTGTTCTTGCTCTTGTTTTTGTTTTTCTCTGAAATCTGAGAGTTTAGTAACTTTAATTTTCTCTTTTGATTCTTCTTTAATAGGAGAAGATTTAAACCTACGAACAATCATTAAACCTAGAACTCCTAGAAGAATTGCAAGAATAATAATATAATAACCAATATTAGTAGTAATATTTTGAAAAAAAGAACTCGCATCATCTACAGTTATTGCTGCTCCAGTTATTCCAGAAGCATCTTGAGATTCAGCTACTATATCTGCAGTTGCTTCTGATTCGTTTGTAGTATTTTCAGTTATATTTACTGTAACTTCTGTTGAAGTGACAGGGGTAGGGTCTTGAGCTTCATCATCTAAAATACTTATAAAAATAGGCTCGTTAGTTGAAAATGGGCCAAGTTTTTCGTGAGTTTCTTTAATTATCCCATCTTTTACAACTAGAATAGTCATATCAATAGAAGCCCTATTTGTTGAAAAATTACCTGTAGCATTACCATTTAGGTTTGCTTTTAAATATAAACTATCTATTACTGCAAAAGTAGTAGGGTCTAGAAGTCTTAAAACTAGATTTTGCCCCGGCTTTGCCCTTATGTTTACCTTAACATTAGTTTCAGCTAGACTTAAAGGAATAACTAGTAAAATAAACATTAAAAATAAAACAGCTCCTCTTTTAATCATATTCAAATTTGAGTTTTTGTAGTTTATAAATTTTTATATACTGGCTAGAAGTTCGAGTGCTTTGGCTGCAGATATACTATCTTCAATAACAAGGAATTTTTCACTTTCTAAAAATTCCTTGAAAGCCAGGGCTTCTACTATTTGTGATGAGTCACAATATCCGTGACAATCAAAACCATAGCATAATACTATATCTCCTGGAGGAGAATTATTTAGAAAATAAAGCCAGGCGATTTGTTGAGAGTCTGGTTTTATAGGTTTAATAGAGTATTTTGGCCCGAGACCTTGACTAAGAGGTGAGGGGGAAGAGACTTCATAACCGGCATGCTGAAGGAAAGGTATAATTTCTTTTGTAATTTCTTTTGGCATTTTATTCAATTAACCAGGTTTGAATTATTATAAATATTATTGCAATAATACTTAGTATTCCTTTAAGAGCAAGGAATGCGTGATTTTCAAAACGAAGATAAGGTATGGAGAAGATTCCCGCAATTATGGCAAGAAAACCAATTATTACAGTAACCATATGGGTAAAATTAGTAGGGGTAAGACCTTCTATTTTTATTTTCTTGAATCTTGTAATCTGGCCTTCTATGACTAATCCTATACCTACAATAAACATCAGGAGAGCTTCGACATACATTTTCGCGTCAAACTCAAACAAAGTTTCAGAAATTATTCCAATAAATCCGAGGATACTTACAATTGCAAGAACAGATACAAATTTATGTGAAGCTGTAACTCTTTTTTTAATAATTTCTCGCTCAATTGAAACCTCTTTATTTATCATAAAATTTAGAATTTAACTTGTTTTAAATATTTTTTGGAATCACCTGATTATAGTTTCTTCATCACTTGGGCCTACTGAAACTATAACTGCATGGCCACCAGTATAAGCTTCAAAATCTTCAATAGAATTTTTTAAACTAAGAGGAAGATTGCTATATCTCCTAACATCACTTATATCCCCATATCCTTCATAAGTTTCATATACAGGTGTGGAATTTCTAAGAAAAGACTCACTTCTTGAAAAAGTATCTGTATGCTCCTTATTATGATTATAACCAAAAGAAACTTTGAAACTTTTAGCTCCAGATAGGGAGTCAGGCTTAGTTAAGATAAATAAAGGGCCATTAATAGAAACAGCATATTTAGCTGATAAGGCATCAGTTGGGCCAGTTCTTCTTGGACGACCAGTTGTGGCTCCGTATTCACCTGCAGCAATTCTAATACCTATTCCTTTGATAAATTCATCTTCAGAATTTATCATTTCTATTATTTTAGAATTTTTTCTATCATAAGATAAACCTCTTTCTGTAATTTCGTGAGGAATTCCAAACTGAATAAGTTCGTCTAGTTTAGTGTGATTATCTCCAGCACAGTAGTTTTCAGACATTGAACCTCCGAATTCCGTTGGGAAAGGACCTGCCCCTACTCGAGTCATAAAAGGAAATTTAATAATTCCGAAAGGTAAATCAACTAGTTTGGCTGATAAACCTACTCCATTTGCAGTTCCATTTAAAGAGCAGTCAGAAGAGGTTACATAAGGATAGGTTCCGTGCTCTATGCTTAGAAGAAGGCCTTGGGCTCCTTCTAAAAGTATTTTTTTACCTTGAGAAACAAAAGTATGCATTTCACTGACTGTGTCTCTTACAAAAGGTTTAATTCTCTCTGAAAAAGGAGCTAAATAATTTATAATTTCTTCAGAATCAATGGCTTGATCAGGGTATATTTTTTTTGCTTTTTCAATTCTACTTGCGAGTTTGTCAAGAGAAAATAAATCTTCAATAAAAATTCCTCTTCTTGCGACTTTATCTGTATAGCAAGGACCAATACCTCTTCCTGTTGAGCCTATCCCTCCTTGTTTTTGAGAGCTGTTCTTTGCTTTATCATAAATTATATGATAGGGCATAATTACACTTGCGTCTTTACTTATCATCAGATTATTATAAGTATTTCCGTCAGAATCAAGCTCATCAAGCTCGTGAGATAAAACTTCTAAATCGAGAACCATTCCGTTTCCAAGGATAGTAATTTTTCCACTAGAGTCATATGATATTCCTGCAGGTATTAGATGAAAAATTTTTTCCCTGCCATTAATAACTACTGTATGCCCTGCATTATTGCCACCTGTTCCTCTAGCAATTACATCTGCCCACCTGGAAGCAAAATAGTCTGAAAATTTTCCTTTTCCACTATCTCCCCACTGATTGCAAATAACTGCTATAATTTGAGCATTTCTTATTAAGTCAACTAATGCCATTTTATGGTTTGTAATTTGGAGCGTCTTTAGTTATTCTTATAGTATGAGGGTGTGATTCTGAAACACCTGATGAAGTAAACCTGTCAAATTGACCTTTATCACGAAGCTCTTGAATTGAAGCTGCTCCGACATAACCCATCCCTGCTCTTAAACCTCCTATATACTGAATTATAATATTTCCCAGCTTGCCTTTATAAGGAACTAAACCTTCAACACCTTCTGGAACAAGTTTAGTTTCATCTAGCTGCCTATATCTACTTCTTGAAGCTTTGCTTGACTTAAGTGCGCCTAGTGAACCCATCCCCCTATAATCTTTCCACTGACGGCCTTCAAAAAAAACAATTTCTCCAGGAGATTCATCTGTGCCTGCAAGCATACTTCCAAGCATAACAGAGTTTGCTCCTGCTGCTATTGCAATAACTATATCTCCAGAATTTCTTAAACCTCCATCAGCACATACTGGAATTTCAGAATTAACTGCCCGTGCACAATCATAAACAGCTGAAACTTGAGGCCTGCCTACACCAGCTATTATTCTTGTGGTGCAAATAGAACCAGGACCTTGTCCAACTTTTATGCCGTCTGCACCGACGTCTGCTAATCTTTTTGCAGACTCACCCATAGATACATTTCCTACAACTACTTCTAGTGAGTAATTTCTTTTTATTTCTTTTAAAGTATCAAATACATCTTTTGAATCGCCATGAGCTGTATCAATAACAACAACATCTATATTTTTTTCACGCAGCCTTGAAACTCTTTCAAGAGCTTCTGGGCCAGTGCCAATTGCAGCTGCAACTCTGAGCTGGCCTTTATTGTCAACATTATATAAATCATAACATCCTGATTTAATTCTCTTAAGGTCACTAAAAATATACATCCCACTTATTTCCCCAGTTCCAGTTACTAAGGGAAGTATCCTCTTTTTTTCTCTTTTCATTAAAGAATAAGCTTGCTCAAAAGTTGTTCCTGTAGGGGCAGATATAATGTTAGAAGTCATAATATCCTTGGCTTTTAAAGATAAATCATCGCAAAACTCAAAATCTCTTCCTGTTATTAACCCTGCAAGCTTTCCTCCACTATTTAACACTGGGAAGCTATGAAAATTATAATTTTTTCTCTCTATTTTCAAAAGAATTGAGGAAACTGTTTCATCTTCATTAACACAAATTGGCTTGTCTATTAAACCATTAAGATGATATTTAACTTTTGCTACTTGAGAGGCTTGTTCTTCAATAGTTAGACCTCTATGAATTACTCCTAAACCACCGAGTTTTGCAAGCTCGACAGCAAGTCGATATTCTGTTACTGTGTCCATAGCAGCACTTGTAATAGGAATATTAAGACTTATGTTTCTGGAGAATTTTGAAGCTAAATTGACTTTATCAGGCATTATCTCAGAATGCCCGGTCCTTAAACGAACATCATCAAAAGTTAAAGCCAAGCCTTGCTCAGCTGCTAGCTCAAGGACTTGTTTTGGATTCATTAAAAAGCATTGAATAAGACATTTAAATAAATTTATATACTAATATAATATTGATGCAGTCTTGCTGAATCTCAAATATTATATATTATTATTTTTAGTGAGTATTCTTCTATGGCTGGAAGTTTAATAGTTTATAATTTAGCTAAAAGAAGAGAAAGTGAGAAAAACAGAATATTTTATTTAATATACTCCCTATTTTGATCTTTTGGAGGACCGAGTTTTGGCATAGGAATATGTGGGGGAAGAGAAAACTCTTCTTCAAGTTGAAGTGCCTTAATATTACACTTAGAGAATATAAAATTAAAAAGAGGTATTCTTAATTCATCCCCTATTTTCTTGTTTTTCCATTTCTTGATTATATCTTTGGTTTTTTGATTATCAAATACAACTAAAACATAACCTTCAAAAGAGATATTCGCAATTTTAGGCTCATAACCTATAGCATATTCAAAATCAAACCTTATTATTTCTTTATTATCCAGTGCCTCTATCTTTTCACTTGTAACTTTCTTGACATCTATATTTGTTTTTATCTCTATCTTACCTTTAGAAGGGTTAGTTCTCTCACCTGATATTTTTTGGAAATTAAAACCTACTATTTGCATTTTAAAATAATTATTAATTTAGTATAAAATTAAATCAAATCTTCTTCTGAAACAACTACAAAATCACCTATTGCTATAATTGCATTATAAGGTAATAACAATTCTTTATCTTTAGTAATCTCAAGATTAAGGTTTTTAGTATAAGGGGTTTGATTTTTAACAGTAATATGAATAAGTTCACCTGTTCGAGTTTCAAATGTCACATCTTTTACTAAACCAAGTCTTTTACCTTCTTTTGTTACAACGAGCTTGCCTAAGATATCTTTGAAAGGCTTTTTATCAATTGTCATAACAGACTCAGCTTTAATTTATTTATAAAGTTTTCTATGTTGTAAATATCATATCAGGAAAAGCAAGCTTGAAGATATTTGAGGTATTATTAGAGTTTTTTAATATATTATACTAAAATTTGATGATCCCTGCCCCCATTGTTTCTTATGGAAAGGTTTATAAAGAAAAATTTGATTTTCTTTTTTTATTTTTTATTTATAAATATTTATAT
>JBDRNU010000002.1:0-52545 GCA_043810775.1 archaeon
CTATAAATCCAGTATCATAGTCATACGTACAAACAACATGAGACCACTCATTTTTAGCTGCAGGATTTAAATTAACAGGCCAAATATTTCTAACATCTCCACTTATATTATAAAACCCACAAGCAAGTTTTCCATTTCCACCAGCAATGCCATCCCCTCCCAAAAAATACCCACTTCTTGGTGTAGTACTATTAATTTTAGAAACAATATGAAACCAGGAAGGTTGACTATCCAACTCAGTAAAAGGCTTTATCCAAACCTCAATGCTAAATGAACTTTTCAATCTTAATGAATTTGAGTCGCTGAAATTAACAGAATCATCAACACCATCAAAACTTAATGCACTCGAATACTTTCCGCTTGCATTCCAGCTTGCCCCATTTATATTCCCATTATTTCCATATTTACTGCTATCAACAGCTTTAGTTGAATTATCCCCAATTTCAGTATTATTATCTAAATTCAAGTGCAAAACTAAACTGTCATCATAAAATGAATAATTAGTATAATTCCAAGTCCAGTTGTAAATTCCGAGCAAATCATATGAGTTTCTGTCAATATTTACCTTAAAGATTGCTTCAGTTAAATTAGTTTCAATGTCAATTCCCGGAGTGGTGGCATTTACATCAGGAGGAATTATATCAAGCACTGTTATCCATAAAGTTTTTGAGTTTGAAGTGTAGTTTTCATTTCCAGAATAAATTGTAGTTATATTTTTTAAGCCTGCAGATGAGTATGAAGTTAAATTCTCACTAGCTTTATTTCCAGAATAAATTAAACTCCCTCCAGAATAAACTTTAAAATTCCCCACTCCTGAAGACAGATAAGCAGAGATATTTACTAATTCTCCTATTTTTTCTGTGAATCCTGACGCAGAACCATTTAGCAATAATATTATATTACCTGCAGCTTTAGTAATGTTTACAAGCAAAGCAGTTGAGTTGAGATTATTGGAAGTGTCATTAATAGTAATGTTAAGATAGTAATTGCCTACCCCTATAGTAGTTGCGTTTTTAAGGTAGCCAGAACAGTTAATTGAAAACAATGAAGAATTAACCTTGAAGCAGCTTATATTTATATTATCTTTAGCAGTTATACTATAAGCAAAAGGTGTTAGATACACTCTAGTTTGTGATGATGGAAGAGGTTCAAAATATGGTGGCTCTAAATCAGAATAAACTGTATTTAAAATTCTAGTTTCAGTGCAGTTTAAATTTCCAGAAACATCTGATGCACAAACCTGGTAGTAATGAGTTCCGTAGCTTAGATTGCTCTGATTGGAGTAAAATTCCCAGTAGCTTGAGTTGTATTTTTTCAAGTTGCTGGAGTAATGCTGCCAGACTTCTTGCGATGACAATCTTCTGTTGTAAATTCTTACTTCATCTATTCTTCCGTTGAAAAAATAAGCTGAAGCTCCAGTTGACGCTACTCCAGCACCAACAGATAAATTATTACTAGAAGAAGAATAACCTGAAATACCAGTTATAGTATTTTCTAAATTACCATCAATATAAGATTTTATATTACTTCCATCAAAAGTAAAAATAAAATGATGCCACTTACTATCATTAATTATAGAATTACTATATACTCCATTTTTTGATGGAAGTACTAAACCTATTTTGGATTGATAAAATGGAGGTTCATTAATAGCAACATACCATCCAGCATTTAGTGTTGGGGAATATTTTCCAATTAGTACATCATAACTATTAGATTCTGTATTAAACCATCCTTCTACACTAAATTTTGGCATTTTAAGAGAGCCAGAATCAAGAATTTTAACATAATCATTGACTCCATCAAAACTTAAAGCTGAACTATATTTTCCAGAAGAAGTCCATGAAGCTCCATTTAGAAAAGTGCCATTATTCCCATAATTAGAAACATCAACAGCTTTAGTTGAATTTTCTCCAATAGCAAGATTATTATCTAGATTTAAATGAAGCACTAAACTGTCATCATAAAATGAATAATTAGTATAATTCCAGCTCCAGTTTATTTGGCTTATTGGAGGTGCTCCATGAATAATAGTTGCATTGATTTGAGCTGATTTGTTTGATGTTGTAAAATTATGCGGAGGAGTTGGATAGGTAAAATTAACTTTAATTGGATTAATTGGAAAGCTTATATTTAACGAGTGAACTTCAGTGCATACTATATTCTCAATATTATTTGATATACAAGCTTGGTAAGTATAGTTTTGACCTAAAGCTAGGTTAGTCTGGTTTATGTAAAGATTCCAGTCTGTTGAGTTGTATTTTTTAAGCTGGCTGTTATAGAAATATTTAATATCTTCTGAGCTTAAAGCTCTTTTGAATATTACTACTTCATCAATTGTTCCATTCCAAGTGAAGGTAGGATTATACTGATTATATCCTATGGAGATATTTCTTTCAGATGGATTATATGACCCACTAAATCCGGTAGAGGTTTGATACTCCCCATTTATCCATATTGCAACATCGGTCTTGTTAAAAACTCCTACAATGTGATTCCAGTTAGCTATATTTGGAACTACTACATTGCCACTTGAAATATAACCCGCCCCATTTCCGACAACAAAATAGCAGTTATTGCTCCAAAAACATCCTAACCAGTATCCTTCAGTATTACTTTCAGAAGCTCCGAAAATAGTGCTTAAAGCAAAATTAGGTTCTGAACTTGCTCCTTTTGATTTTGCCCAAGCCATTATAGTGAATCCAGACATATCACTATATGCCTGCAAGTCTGGATTAGCTTGCAAGTCACCTAAATCAATTTTATCATTAATACCATCAAATTCAACCCCTAAGCCATACTTGCCTTGTGTAAAAAAAGCACCGTCAAGTAAAGAGCCATTATTGCTGTAAAAGGAGTTATCAATTGCGCGATTGGAATTTTCACCTAAGTTAGGATTATTATCTAGGTTCATATGTAAAACCAGATTATTTGCATTGTAAAACTGATGTACTGAATTATTAAAGTTGAAGTAAATAGAGTAAAGCTCTTTTGAAGAGCTTAAAGCTTGAGAAATGCTTACATTAACTATGATACTTTCTTTATTTGTAGAAAAATCTTTTATTGGTGTTGGAAAAGTGAAATTTGCTTTTGGAAGCAATCCACAACCAATATTATTTACCTTAACATAGGTGCCGTCTGTTCCATTTCTCCAGCCAAGACCTTTATTTACCTGGACATTATAAGAAGAGCTATCTGAACAAGAGTAGATGGCAATTCTTCCTCCACCTCCTCCACCTGCTTGTGATGCTCCAAGTGCTCCACCTCCATTGCCTGCGTTTGCCCTGATAATTCCGTTTCCTGAAAGACTTCCTGCAATAATATAAATGCTTCCACCACTTCCACCCCCACCCATACAGCTATTGCCTAAACCTCCAATATCTCCGTTTCTTCCATTTGATGTTATTGTTCCAGAGTTAGAAAAAGTTCCTGAAGCATTAATTATTATTATTCCTCCTCCTGAACCTCCTAAAACAGGCGGCCAGCAAACCATTGCTGTTCCGTGACCTCCTCCGCCTGAACCAGATACAGAGGGTTTTGATATAAGCCCGTAAGTATTAGAAAGTGGGCAAAGTACACCTTCTGAAGATATGCCTCCAACACCACCATAATAAGCACCTGTTCCGTATTCACCAGAACCGGTGCCTGAGCATCCTTCGCCCGGGCCATTGCCTGAAGTATAACCAAGATAATCTAAAACAATACTGCTTCCTGAAGCAATTGTTAAATCAACTGTGTTTATTTTAACTGCTCTTCCTTGTGAGGCAGTTAGCTGACTGTTGCCATTAATTGTAAATATTGTGGAGTTTAGGATTACACCAGCTGTAACATTTACCCGTGCGCCATTTGTAATTAAGATAGAACCACAATAGGTATCTGTAGAAATTACTGTATTTGTATTATAGATACATGAAGGAGTTACAACCTGGAAGCCAGTAATTTTAAGCGGAAGCAATTGAGCTAGTGAAATCAGCTTTGCTGAAAATTTACCCAAGTAGCTTGTGCTTGCAAATCCGATTAGGATAATTAGGAGTAGTAAAATTCCAAGACTAATTGCTAATTTTTTATTCATTTCAAAGACACCAAGGGTTTCTTTGTAGCTTCCTTTCATTTTCTTTTTTTTCTAGCACGAGAGTAAACTGTCCAAATAGTCCTGTCATCTCTATTTAAGAGCAAGGCTATTTCGTGATAGCTTAAATTTAGTTTTTCTTTGAGATATTCTACAAGAACTTCAAGAACCTTGAGTTTTCTATCTTTGAAAATGCTAGAAGGTATGCTAATTTCTTTTTCCTCTTTTTTGCTCATTTTATGCTACTTACATTGTAAGTATTGCAGTTTATATATCTTTCCACTATTACTTACATTGTAAGTATTTAAGCTTTTCCAGATTATACTTACATTGTAAGTATTGCAGTTTATATATCTTTCTAAAGCAATAATGCTTATATACATAAGAAAATTCTGAAAGAGCATGGTCACTAAAGAGGAAGTTGAAGCTAAACTTAATACAATGTCAGATTTTTTGAAAATGGAGTATTTAGAATACTGCTTAAAAGATTCTGATTTTAGTGTTAAGAGATTTTGCCACCAAAAATTAGCTGAATTATACGAGGACAGGAAAATGTTCAGTGAAGCTGCAAAAAATATGAGTTCTGTTGCAGAAGTTTCTCTTTCTTTTAAGGATAAAAGAGAGGCTTATATGAAAGAGGTTGAGTTATGGCTAAAAGCAGGACACTTTGATATGTTTGACAATGCCCTTACCAGAGGATTATCCATAGGTAATGTTAGTGAGAAAGAAGAGATGAAAAGGGCTATAAAGGACCTTCTTAAAAGACAGGGACAGTCTTATGAAAAATCAATGAAGAGGGGAGCTGCAGTGAAGGTTTATGAGAAATTATTCCAGATGTCAGATACAAGCGAGAAAGAAGGAGTAAAGTTAAAGCTGATGGAACTTTATGACAAGTTAGGCAAAATTAGAGAGTATATGGCATTGAAGAAATAAACTTATTCCTAAATTCAATGAGCAAATGGCGAGTCATTGGGAAGAGATATACTAAAATTATTTTTAATCAAAAAAAGGCATAAGATTTATAAAGTTGATAAATTCGCTCTAATTATGTCATTAAAAGAAAAGCTTGGAATTCAAGAAGCTGAATTATGCAGATTCCCTGAGGAAAATTCTATTGAAAAAGTTCCTGTGCTGTTTATAGAATTTAAAGGTGAACAGCCAGTCCAGCCTGTAATATCTGATTTTTTAGATTATCTTAACAAGAATTATACTAATTATAAATTCGAAGAAGAAGGAAGAAATACAAATATTGCTGCAGATCCTAGAGAAAGCAACTCTTTAATGGATTGCAGAATTACCTCTAACCCTCAAGCTGTAAAAATACTAATAAGATGCTATGCAATAAGGGGTACAAGCATGAAGTTTTGGCTTCATAATCCTGGAGTTTATGGAACTGGGAATAAAGTAAATAGAGAAGAGATGATAAACAATTATATTAAAAGATTAGAGGAATAAACTTATTTCTAAGCAAGCTAATTAATAAAAAAAGAAAAAAAATTTATTCAAATTCGCTTTCAAAACCCATATCTTGTTCTAGTAAATCGTCATCTAGCTCTTCTAAATCAAGGTCATCCATATCTTCCATTTCATCAGACATTTATATTCCTCTTTTTTTTAAATGTATTTCTTCCAATTGCTGGATTTTAACCTTTATAAATTTTTCGACAGTTAAGTTTATAAAGCTTAATTTAAGTATATTTAAAGTTAATATAAGAAAGATAACATATTATCATATCAAAAACTCTTTGAGTTTTTGAGTATGCTCAGAAATTCAAATTTAAAAGAATTACTGACATATTATATATCACTTTCACAAATTCATGCTCATTTTATTTTAGAGCTACAATTAATCAATAAGTATTTATCTTTCTAGTTAATGCAAATATAAATAAATTAAGAAATATATTGGAGGAAAATATAAATAATGGCGAAAATTAGTCCAGTATCAATTAAGTATGTTATACATGCGAAATTCACTGCAAAAGGAACTGTAGAAAAGCCTGATGTAATTGGAGCTTTATTTGGACAGACAGAAGGATTACTTGGCAGTGATTTAGAGATGAGAGAACTGCAAAAAGAAGGAAAAATCGGCAGAATCGAAGTTGAGCTTAAAAGTGATAAAGGCAAAACTGATGGAAAAATTGAGATACCTTCAGCTCTAGACAAAGCAGAAACAAGCATTATAGCTGCTGCCATTGAGACTATTGAAAGAGTTGGACCTACGGATGCTAAGATTGAAGTTGAGAAAATTGAAGATGTAAGGGGCAACAAGAGGGAATACATTTTAGACAGAGCAAAAAAACTGCTTGAAGGCATGAATGATACTATGCCTGAAACAAGAGAGATTACAGACAGTGTTAAGATTTCAAACAGACTTTTAAAATTACAAGAATATGGCAGGGAAAAATTGCCTGCTGGAGATATTAGCGGAGGAGAGATAATTGTAGTTGAAGGAAGGGCTGATGTAATTAATCTTATTAAAAACGGAATTAATAATGTCATATGTATGAATGGCACTTATTTGCCAGAGACAATAAAAGAGTTAAGTTATGATAAAGAGATTACCTTGTTTATTGATGGAGACAGAGGTGGAATCTTAATTGCTAGAAATGCTTCTGAAAATGCAAGAATAGATTTTATTGCAACAGCACCAGATGGCAAGGAAGTTGAAGAGCTTAATGGAAAAGAAATTCTTGTCGCACTGCGAAAGAAAGTTCCGGTTCAAGAATTTTTTTCACCTAGGAATAATGGAAGAAGTTATAGCAGAGAGAGCAGAGAGAATAGAGATAACAGAGAGAGTAGAGACCGTTATAGCAGAGATGGGCGGCCTTTTTATCGTTCTGGGAGAGACTTTGAAAGAAGAGACCAGAGGGATACAAGAAAAAGGTATGAATCAGCAGATTACAGCGAAAAACCAGTAAAAAAAATAGAAAAGGAATTAGGGGATGCAGAAAAAGAAAAACTTCGTAGTTTTGTGAATGAGGTTGAAGGAAAGAAAGAATCTTATTTGCTTGATGAAAACTTAGAGTTAATAAGAAAAGTTTCTTCAAACTCACTGCCTGGTACACTGCAAAGAACTAGAAAAGGTATATGGATAATAGTGATTGACGGCAATGTTACAGCTTCAGTTATACATGCTGCAGAGAAAAAAGGAGTGGCATATATAGTTGCTAAGAACTTCTCATACACTAATACTACCATAAATCTTATAAGCATGTAATCCTTGGTTAAGATAAGATGTTTGAAAAAGAGGATAAAAGGAAATTAATTATTTTAGCTAGTGTTATTCTAGTTTTACTAGTTGTTGCTGTTTATTTTACTTTTTTATATTATAAAAAATGTAATGATATTGAGTGCTTTAATTCTTACCTTAGAAAGTGCAGTAAAGCCGGATTTCAGCATGATTCAGAAAGTGCAGTATGGTATTATAAGATAAAGGGAGTAGATAGCGGTGA
Organism: archaeon; assembly: GCA_043810775.1. GTDB lineage: Archaea > Nanobdellota > Nanobdellia > Pacearchaeales > GW2011-AR1 > JBDRJD01. The sequence goes on from JBDRNU010000002.1 coordinate 7,525, forward strand.
GTGTGTTGTTAGTGTTGAACTTATTCAGGCTAAGGAAGGGAATATTGACCTTTTGCCAGCTGAGGGAAAGTCTATGGACTGTTATCTTCCTAAGGGAGTGGTTGTTGAGCCACATAAGAGTATTAGCAGATGCCACGGACTGCTTAAAGAAGAGACGCAACAGATAATTATTGACAGAATGATTACTTATATTCTAGATAATGTTGGAGAAATCTCTGAAGAGCTTCAGAAAACTTTATAGCAATAAAGTTTATAAATAGAATTCTTACAGGGTTATTATGGCAGGATATACGAGAGAAGATTTTGAAAAAGGAAAATGCCCAGAATGTGGAAGTGCGGATATTGATGAAGAGCGTAATATTGCTAATATAGCAGACCCTGCTGGTTACTTATTAGATTTTCCTTTTGGACCAAATTATAAGTGTAATAAATGTAATGCTACAAATGAGGGAGATGAGTGTTTTATAGCTAGCACTGTATATGGAGATAGAAATGCCCCTCAAGTTCAGGCTTTAAGAAAGTTTAGAGATGAAGTTCTTATGAATAGCAGTGCTGGAAGGTCATTTGTAAGTTTCTATTATAGTGGCGCTGGAGAAAAAACAGCTGAATTTATTGAAAATCATCTTCCTTCTACTATTCCAACAATACGGAAGAGCCTGGATTTTTTAGTTAGCCGGATTTCTGATTAAATAAAATTTATAAAAACTCTAAAATCTGGGTGAGTCTAGTACAGGGGTTGATATAGTAAGTTGCTTCCTCTCTTAGTAATTCTGGACAATTAATTGCTATACTTGTTCCAACTGAACGAAACATTGGGATATCAGAAGGAGAATCTCCTACAGCAAAACATGCTTTAGGCTCAATTTGCTCTTGATTACAAAATTGATAAACAAAATCAGGTTTTTCATTTCTGCCTATATACGGGGCAGAAAATCCCTGGATTAGTGAGCCTTGCATTAAAGTAGTATTGGCATAATACCTATCAAAACCATAGTCTTCACAAAGAAATTGGGAAAAAAGGCCTACACCTGAAGTTATTATAGCTGATTTAAATTTTTTTTCTTTAATTGCCTTCATTGTATCTGCAATTCCTGGAATTAGGGGCATTTTTTCATAAAATTCCCTAAGCTGCTGAACTGAATATCCTCTAGCTAGCTGTCCTAAATCAACAATAAATTTCTCATCTGAGATTTTCTTGCTACCCACTAGCTCTTCAAGTTCAAGAACTTCTGCTTCTTTACCTAGCTGAGTTCCAAGAAATACCGCTGAAATTTCAGGAGTCAGAGTTTTATCCATATCAAAAAATATAATTGGCATTTTAGTTTATTTTTTTATTTTTTGAGACCTCGAAAATTGAACTTGGAAATTTGCATACTAATTTTCTTAGTATCAAAAAATACAATTGGCATGCTGAAGATAATTAATATGTATTTTTAATAATTATTGTTATAGAAAGATTTTTAAACTAGTTTTTTTTATGAATAAATTATGATATGGTTTCAAGAACATGTAGGAAGAAGAATAAGTTACTTGCAGAAGCCTGCTCCTGAACAAAAACAAGTTAAGGTGTATGCAAAAATTACTAGAATCAGCTTCCCATACTTAAGAGAGCAAGATTCTCCTGATAAAATACAAGTAAGACCTTATTCTCCTGATGAACCAGATAAATTAGAAAATACAGTCAGCTTGAAGTTAAGAAAAGATAGTGAAAAAGAAGATAAAGATTTAAGACAGCCAGGTGACTGGTGCTTTGTAGATTAATAATAAGTTTTATAACTATTATTTCTTTAATAATAACATGACAATTAGATTTGGTCCTGCTGGACTTGGAGGAGTAAAAGAGGCGCTTGACACTCTTGAGGATTATAATAAGATGGGATTAAGAGCCTGTGAGATAGCTTTTACTTATGGAGTTTATATAAAAAATAAAGAGGACGCTGAAAAAATAGGCAAGAAAGCCAGGGAGCTAGATATAAGGCTGAGCATTCATGCCCCTTACTGGATAAACTTGAATTCAGCAGAGAAAAAAAAGATTCAGGAAAGCAAGATAAGAATTCTAAATTGCTGCAAGGTCGGCGAGTGGCTTCAGGCTAAGAAAGTGGTGTTTCATCCAGGATATTACGGCAAGATGGATGAAAAAATAACTTATGAAAATATTAAAAGAGAGATAATTGAACTGGAAAAAGAAATAAAGAAAAACAAGTGGAAAATTAAGCTTGCTCCTGAAACTACAGGAAAGGTGAATGTTTTTGGAAAAGAAGAAGAAATCCTGAAACTTGTTAAGGATACTGGATGCTCATTTACAATTGATTTCGCACATTTACATGCAAGAAGCCAGGGCAAGATGAGCTACAAAGAAATGTATGACAAAGTTAAAAGCTTTGAAAGTCTGCACTGCCATTTTTCCGGAATTGAATATTCAAGCAAGGGAGAGAGAAGGCATGCAGATACTCCTGATGCTGAAATAAAGAAGCTTCTTTCTGTACTTCCAAAAAATAAAGATATAACTATTATTAATGAGGCCCCTAATCCCCCAAGAGATGCTACTAGAATGCTTAAGCTCTGGAAAAGTTTATAAATAAGTTATTTCTAGGCTAGTGAAATGGATATTCCAGATAAATACAAAGGAAATTACTGCGCTGTAGTTTCAATGGTTTCTTCTAGTGATAAAGAAAGATATAAAAGATATGAGGTAGCTAAGATTGACCCAGCTGTTAAAGAAGGAAAAGAAACAGTTGACAATGAAAGACTAGATAAAAATACAGATTTATCAGCTAAAGTAGGCGATAGAGTTGTATTAGTTATTAAAGGGATTAACATTGAGGGGTGGGGGAGGGTTGCTGGATATGTTGAAAATAAAGACCCTAATGAATTAGTTATTATTGAGGAACTGGAAGAAGGCATTGCAAAAGAATTAAAGCTATAAATTTAAAATCCTTTAAGCTCGCCCAGCAGTAAGCTATTAAAAATTACTTTTGACTTCTTAATTTTCTGCTTTACAAACTGCTTATTTTGCTTTAGCAAGGATTTTATTCTGTTTAGGGGAACTATATCTATTTTATAATCTTCAGTTGCAATCTGCTTATTAATTTCAGAAGAAATAACTAGTATCTCAACTTTTTTTTCCTGACTAACTATATAAATTCCAATTATATTTTCAAGATAATTTTCAAGAATTTTTAAAACATCTTTTTTTATGTTCAGGGGCCTCCTGATGACGGAAATTTTAACTTCACTGCCAAGCAAAGACCTTGGAAGAATAACTCCTGCTGAATTTCCTACCTTAACAGCTTTCTTTATGAATTCCATTTTTCTCTGTTATTACAGTGTTATAACACTATATAAATTTAACCTGTATTTTGTCACTACAGGAAGGTAGCATAAATGTAACTACCATAAAGTTTATAAACAAAAATAACTGTGCTTGTATAATTAAAATTAAACTTTATAAAATGAACCAAAAAGCAATTTTGGTTTCCTTGATTTCAGTGATGGCACTAGTTTATTTAACTAGTTTAGTAAGTGCTGGGTTGGTTTCAGGTGGCCTTGATGTTTCAGTTAATGGCATCGAAGTTACTGAAGACGGTGTTACTACAATTGGCGCATTTGCTGGTGAGAATATACCTATCAGAGTAGTTTTTACTGCAGATGAAAACGCTGATGATGTCAGATTAAAAGCCTGGATCGGAGGCTATAGATCTGATGTTGAAGATGAAACATCTAGATTCAATACCATCTCAGGAAGTACTTACAGTAAGCTACTTTCTTTAGACTTACCTGATGACTTAGATCCTGCAGAAGAATTTACTCTTTATTTAAGAGTAGAGTCAAAGACTCAAAGCCATGAAGAAAACTTTGACTTATTGATTCAAAGAGAATCATATGTCTTAGAAATTCTTTCAGCAGATTTATCTAGTTCTGTAACTGCCGGCGAAAGCGCCTATTTAGATATAGTGGTTAAGAACAGAGGATATGAAAGGCTTGACGATGTCTATGTAAAAGTTTCTTCAGAGGACTTAGGTATATCAAAGACAGCTTACTACGGAGATTTAACTGCAACAGATGATTGTGATGACTGTGACAATGATGATGCACAGGAAAGGAGAATTTATTTCGATGTTCCTGCTAGTGCAGCTTCAGGTGCATACACTCTTAAAGTAGAAGCTTATACAGATGATGTATCAACTTCTATGAACAAGAACTTGGTTGTTAGCGGGTCTGAGCAAAGGTCAGAAGTCTTAGTTCCTATATCATCTAAGGAAGTAGCAGTTAACGATGAAGTTACATATGACTTGCTAATTATTAACAGAGGCAATGGACTTGCTGTTTACGAAGTAATTCCAGAATCTGTAAGTAATTTAATTGTCAGTGTAGATTCTCCAATAGTGACTGTGCAAGGTGGAACAAGTCAGGTAGTTAAGGTAACTGTAAGGTCTGCAAATGTCCAAGGAAGCTACAGCTGGAACTTGAATGTTGAAAGTGACGGTGAATTAGTTGATGTAGTTACTCTACAAACTAAGGTAGTTTCAAGTACTGGATCAAGTGCAGGTGTTGACAGTATTGTAATCTTAACTATAGTGCTGGTAATAGTATTCGTAGTACTATTAATAGTGCTGATAGTTTTACTTTCAAGGAAACCTAGAAAGGAAGAAGAATTCGGAGAAAGCTACTATTAAAATTTTTTTATTTTTTTAGCTTTTTTCCATTTTTTTATTTTTATTTTTTTTATTTTTTTAGCTTAAGATTTTCAGAAAGAATATGGTAAAAACAATAAAAAAATACCAGTGTGAGATATGCTCAGGAATATATAAAGAAGAAGATAGAGCTATAAACTGTGAGGGTGTAGGACAGCCAAAGATTCTTACTAAAGGGCAAGTTGTCTTTCTTGAAAATTCCAGTCCAACTGGCAAGAATAGATATTTAGATATTAGTGTTTTAGAGGGCCCTCAAGAAATTTTGCAAGAAACCCATGATGTTGTTTATCATACAAAAAGAGTTAGAGTATTTACACCAACAAATATATTAAAAGCAATACTCCTGGAAAGTTTCACATATGTTGGAGGGCTTGGAGGGATTATTATAACAGATAAAGAAGGCACAGTAATTCCATCAGACAGAGAGAATATAGTGGAAAGAGCTGATATTCAACGAAAACTTGAAAAGCTTTGCCAAGATAGCTTATTTATAGGAGCTTGTGGAGAATCTGGTATTAGTGTTAGTGAAATTTTGAAAAGTTAATTTAAACTTAAGAGGATAATTAAAATGGGATTTAAACCAGCAAAAGATGTATATGAATGTGATGCTTGTGGAAATATAGGTAGAAGAGAAGAAATAGCAAAGCACTTGGAATTGCCAGAGCCTGTAGTATTATCTCCAGGAAGTGTTTTTAGAACTAAAAATTATACTGATGCTGGTTCTGGTGAAAGAGAATATTATATTATTCAAAAAGGAAAGCCATTTATTAATATGGAACATAATATAGAGTATCCTTCTCTTGTGCTAGGTGATAATCATCGTGGAATAGTTTTTTATTCTAAAGATGAGGAAAGAATTTTAGTTTCTGCAAATGGGGGTGATATGATTATCCCAGGACTGGTAGTTGAGGTATTAAAAGAAGAAGGGATAAACCGTTTATGCAGAGCTAATGAAGAGTTTGCAGAGTTTTACGAATGGGCAATAAACAGTGAAGGAATACGAACTAGTGATTTTGAAGAAGATTAAACTTCAAGACTTAAATTTATAAATTAGTATTTATCTTGATTCTTATGGCAAAAGAAGATAATAATGGAATTTACTGGAGACTTGACAGGTATATTGAAATAATTAAAGCTGAAAATAAAAATTACTTGCAAAGAGCTAAAAAAACTCAAAAAAGCATTAAAGCAATTCAGCCCAAGCATATTACGGAAGAGTTTACTTTACAAAGCGCGAAAAAACTTACGCTTGAGGATATTGCAATTGTTATATTTTCTGAAGAAGCTGCTGAGTTATTAATAAATGTTGCTACTAAATATATTCGAGAAATTGCCAGAAGAATTGAGGATAAATACGGGGAAAATATTCTTGGCGGTGACTATTTAACAGCTAAAAGAGAAATTGCAAAAGATTACTTGCACGCACACAAAGGAATAGACTTATCCCCTTTTTATAAAGAGGCAATTGAGGTAGTTAAAAAAGGATGGGCAGAAAGCCCTTAAACTTCAAGACTTAAAATCTTGGAAATTCCGTCCTGCATGCTTATACCATAAAGAATATTTGATTCTGTTATTAGTATATCATTATGGGTGACTATAATATACTGGCCTGTTTTCATGAACTTTTTTATCAGAGAAGCCAGCCTTTCTGAATTTCTCTTATCCAGGGCTGCATCAACTTCATCAAAAATATAGAAAGAGTAGGGCTTGAACTCCTGAATTGCAAAAATAAGTGATAAAGCCACTAAAGTTTTCTCGCCTCCAGAAAGAGAGGTCACATCAAAATACTTGCCTTTTCCTAATTTAATGAGAATATCTAAACCTGCAGAAAAAGGCTCATCTTTGTTCTCGAGATTGAGAAAAGCTTCGCCTTTTGTGGAAAGCTGGAGGAAATTTCTAGTAAATAATTCATTTACAGAGTTTAGTGTTTTTAAGAAGGATTTCTTCTTTTTAGTGTCAATTTCCTGAATTATTTTGAGAATTTCCTCTTTTTCAGTGTTAAGCCTGGCAACTTTTTCTGCTACTGAATCATACTCTTTTTTAATTTCATCATAAACTTCGAGAGCTCGAAGATTAACTGAACCAATAACCTGGACAGAGTGCTCGGCTTTTTCCAGTTTTTCCTGGAGCTGTGATAAAGCCAGGGGGAGAATTTTCACCTGCCTAAAAGGCTCTAAATCAACTTCAAGAGTTTCAATTTCTGCTGAAACTTTAGCCCGGCCAATTTTATCATTATTTATTGATTCATCTGAAACACTTAGCTTATGCTGAACTTCAAGAAGCTTTGAGTTTTCTTCATGTATATTTTTCTGAAGGTCGGTTCTCTCCTGAAATAGTTTTTTGAATCTTTCCTGCAACTGCTTTTCCTGTGCATCTTTTTTTACAAGAGCTTTTTCATTTTGCTCAATTTCTGAAGAAAGAGATTTTACTTCAGACTCCAACTCAGACTCATCACGGAAAGTCTGCTTAACTATGAGCTTGATTTTCTCCAAATCACGAATTTTAAATTCAAGCTCTGCATCTATATTTTTCTCGCTTCTAGAAGATATTTCCTCAACTTCAATTAATAATCTGTCATATCTTTCTTCAATATTCTTGTTCTTATGGTAATCCTTTTCAAGGAAATCCTTTTCCTTACTAAGTTCGGATATATCTTTATGAAGTATTTTTTCTTCATTTAGAAGCTTGGCAAGATGTTGTTTTCTGCTATTGATATTTCCAAGCTTGACCAGCTCAATATTTTTATCTGCAATTTCCTGCTTAATTAAATCAATTTTTCCAGATAGCTCCTCAATGCTACTAGTGAGAGATTTGAGATTGTCTAAAGACTCACTAAGCTGTTTTTTGTTTTCTTTTATTTTAGCTTCAGAATCATCAAAAACATGCTTGATATGCTCTTGTGTTATTTTTGATTTGCAAAGAGGACAAATATCAATTTTTCCCACTTGTTTTTTAATTTTTTCCAAATTTAAAATTTCTGATTCACAGACAGAGATTAATTTTTCCAATTCAGTTTTGGTTTGATGATTGCTGGAAAGATTAGCTGAAAGAGAGATTAGTTCTGCATTAAGCTTCTTTAGTTTTTCCCTGCAGGAATCTGGTGTTTTTTCCTTGGTTTGCAACTCTAGTGACTCAATTTCCTGCAAGGTAAAATCTGACTCATTTTTTGATTTTTGAATCTGTTTTTCCCTGTCTAGAATTCTTATTTTTATGGAGTCTAGTTTAGCTGAAAGGGAATAGAATTTTTTCCTGTCCAGCTCTGCCTGGTCTAGCTCGCGCCTCTTGCTTTCTAAGTCTTCTTGCTTTTTGGCTTGCAATCCTTTCTTTTTTAGTTCAGATATCTCTTTTTCAAAGTGCTTTATATCTTCAGAAAGAGCTTCTCTTCTTTCAAGTATCTCGGAAATTCTTGACTCCATATTCTCTTTCCTGACTGTCAAGCCGGCAAGTTCCTCGCGGAGCTCTGTTACCTGGTTATGAAGAGTTTCTTGCTCTAGGCCGGTTGACTTCTGGATAGAAGAATTAATCTGCTCAACTTTTTCTTCGTATGTTTGGATTAGCTTTTGTGTTTCCTGAATATGCGCTTTTATTTTGTCCTTTTGGGTTTGCTTTTTATCAATTTCTGATTCTATCCTAGAAAGGTCTTTTTTCTTGTCACCTATTTTTCTTGCAAGAATAGAAGCTTTATAACTTTGAATATTTTCCTCCAGCTGCTTAAACTTGAGGGCTTGCTTTCTTTCTTCTTCAAGGTTTCTGAGATAAGCTGTTCTTTCCCTGAGAATTGCCGATATTTCCTTTAGCTTTTCTTCTGTCTTACCAAGCTCTCTTAGAGACTTTTCTTTTCTTGACTCATATACTGATATTCCTGCAACTTCTTCCAGAATTTTTCTTCTTTCTTCAGAATTCATCTTCACTAGGTCCATGATTTCCCCCTGAAGAACTATATTAAAACCATAAGGGTCAATTCCAGCCTGCCCAAGCAGCTCGAGAACTTCCTGACGAGTTTTTATTACATTATTAATCTTATAGACACTCTGCCCATTAGTCTTGACTCTTCTTTCGACACTCACTTCCTGTTCAGCTAGAGAGAACTTTTTATCAGAATTATCAAAAATAATTTTTACAGAAGCTTCTTGAGAAGGCTTATGAGTTTTTGTGCCATTAAATATTAAATTAGCAGCTTTTGCTGCTCTCATTGACTTTATTGAAAGCCTGCCCAGAACAAAACATATGGCATCTGCTATGTTACTTTTGCCAGAGCCATTAGGCCCAACTATTACATTCATGGAATTTGTAAAGGGGAGCTCTGTCTCTGAAGCAAATGACTTAAATCCTTTCATCACCAGTTTTTTCACATAAGGCATGAAAAATTGAAACTAGAGATGTATTTAAAGTTTATTTAATTAAAATAAGGGATATACTCTATTAAAATAATGTTTATAATCTTAAGAATTAAAGTTATTGTATGAAAGTTTTGATAAATGATGGTATGCATAAAGCAGGTATTGACTTATTCCATAAAAATGAAATTGTGACTGATATTAATAAAAGAAATCCAAGTGAATTAGTCCAAATTATTCATGATTTTGATGCTTTAGTAGTAAGAAGTAGAACCCAAGTTTCAGAAAATATAATAGAGGCTGGTGCTAATGGGAAGTTAAAAATTATTGGAAGAGCTGGTGTCGGTTATGATAATGTTGATATTAAGAACGCTTCTAAATATGGAATTGTAGTTAAATTTGCGCCTTATGGTAATACTAACTCTACTGCTGAGTTATCTTTAGGATTAATGTTTAATGTTGCAAGGAATATTGTTCAATCTCATTATTCATTAAAGCAAGGTATTTGGAGGAAAAAAGATTTTGAAGGAACTGAATTGGCCGGTAAGACCTTAGGAATTATTGGTTGCGGAAGAATTGGACAGAAACTTGGAGAAAAAGCTAACGCACTTGGTATGACAGTTATAGGTAATGATCCTTTTCTTGAAGCTGTTTGCAAAAATTTCCCTGAGTCTAAAATAAAGTATGTTACAAAAGAAGAGCTATTAGAAACAGCTGATTATGTAAGTTTACATATCTCTGGAAAAGATGAAGTCATTGGAGAAAATGAGATTGAATTAATGAAACCTTCTGCTATTTTGATCAACGCTTCAAGAGGGAGTAATATCAATGAAGATGCTTTATATAAAGCTCTTTTTAATAAAAAGATTAGAGGGGCGGGAATAGATGTCTATAGAAATGAGCCTGATAAAGAAGGAGGAGTATTCACTAGTAAAATAATTAATTTAGAGAATGTAGTTTTAACTAGTCATCTTGGAGCAAGTACTAAAGAGGCTCAAAAAGAAACTTCAAAAGAAATGGCTCAAGTTACAATTGATTATCTTTTAAAAGGGGATTTTTCAAATGCTGTTAATGTTGGCGAGACAATTTATTCTGAAGAAGAAGAGCTTTATAATGTATGGGTGTTTCATGAGGATAAACCAGGAGTTTTTGCTAAAATTGATAGTATTTTTGCTGAATATAATATTAATATCAGAAGACCTGACTCAAGGAAAATGGATGGTGTAGCAATTACTGTTTATTCTGTTCAACAGAATGTTTCAGAAGAAATTTTAGACAAAATAAGAGAAATTAAGGATATAAGAAGAGTTATAAACTAGAAACTATCCAACTTTTTCTGTTCCTTGACCTTAGAAGCATTTTTCCAGGTAGCCCAAGTTTCGCGGAATATACCCTCTTTTTTGTAATTTTTAGCATTTCCAGCTAGAAATTTGCAAGTTATAGGATCGCTAGGATAGCCAGAACCAAAGTCAATCCCTATTTTTTTCTTTATTTTCTCTATTTCTGCGTCTCTTGTAGTTTTAGCTAATATAGAAGCAGCTGAAACAGATATATGATTTTGATCTGCTTTGTGCTCACCAACTATTTTCAAATTTGAACTAGATTGGACATGCTGTTTAAGATAGTCTATCCATTTAGGTATGTTTGGGGAAGGGCAGTCAAGAATAACTTTAATTTTTGTTTGAGACTCACTTGCAAGATTAATTTTATTGATTATATCAGCTGCTTTTATTGCCTCAATTTTATTTAAATTAACGCCTGAATTTGTTCTTGAATCTATCTCATTTGCAGAAGTAATTGAAATTTCAAATTTAATTGCTTTTTCGCGGATAATTGAAGCAAGAATCTTGCGCCTATTTGGAGTAAGCTGTTTTGAATCTTTTATTCCCAGCTTGCGAAATTCTTTGTCAAGGCTATCGTCTAGAAGGCAGCCAGCTAAAACCATTGGACCTATAACTGGACCTCTTCCAGAATCATCAATACCAAGAGTTAGCATTTTAAAACTAATTAAAGAGTGTTTTTAAATATTACATAGATAAATTTAAAAGTGCCTTTGTATCCTATTTCTTATAGCGGGGTGGAGCAGCCTGGAGTGCTCGCAGGGCCCATAACCCTGAGGTCGCGTGGTTCAAAATAGGTTATAGAAAATCTAGGCCTATGAAATTCCCGCCCCCGCTATTTTCTAATTGGTTCTTTTACAAAATTATTAAATTCCTTAATAGAATCAAACTTTGGAATAGTGAGATAATAACTTTCATCACAATTAAATTCACAATTAGTCTCATTAATTACGCTCAATCCCATTTACGCCCACCCCCACTCGCTTCCTCACTCGCTATCAAATTGGGAAAAATGTCTCGTGAGAAAGCTCGGGATTCACCCCATTCACTTTCAAAGTACTCTCTCCAAACTCCTGAGAGATGGGATTTCGTAAGCTCAATCCCATTTACGCCCACACCAGGATTCGAACCTGGGAATCCGTGAGGAAACAAGATTAGCAATCTTGCGCCGTACCGCTGGGCCATGTGGGCTATAAAATTAGTAAGATTATAAGGTATTTTAAGCTTTTCTAAAGCCAAGATTTATAGTCAAGCTTTAGAAAAGCTTGGCAAAAGGCGAGACTAAAATCTCTGATGAGATTATTACCTCACCACATTAACTTCCTGCATAGAGTTAGTTAATAGTTCATAATAGCTAAATTTATAAATAACTTTTCATATTTTCATTTATGAAAAAAGAGGGAGTATTAAAAGTCAAAAGATTATCAAGTACAGCTGAATTGCCCTGCTATGCATTAGATAGTGATTTAGGATTTGACTTAAGAGCTGATGAATCTATAACTTTAGCCCCTTATGAACAGAAAGAAGTTAAAACTGGTGTAGCAATTCAGATTCCTGATAATCATATTGGATTAATTAGAGACAGGGCAGGAATTGTGACCAAGATGGGTGTGCATACGGCTGCTGGAACTTTTGACCCTGGATTTAGAGGAGAAGTTTCTATAGTTTTAATTAATTTTGGCGAGCAGACTATACAAGTTGAAAAGGGAATGAGAATAGCCCAGATGATTATCATGCCAGTAAGCAAGGTAAAAATTCAGGAAGTTAAAAGCTTGCCTTTAACTGAGAGATATGACAGAGGATTTTTAAGCACTGGCTTAAACAATGGAGAAAAAGAAAAGAATAAAAACACAAGAATATTTAGGTTTAAGAGAAAAAAGGAGGTGAAAAATGCCTAAAGCAAAACCAAAAGCTGCTATAAAAGTCGTTCAGGGAAAAGCAAAGTTAAGCCCAAAAGCATTAGGACTTGCAATTGGAATAATTTGTGCTGCAGTAATGCTACTAGCTTCTATCTGGAATCAATTTTTTGATTTAACTGGATGGAAATATTTGCTAGCTAGCTTTTACAGAGGATATAGCTTTAGTGTGGGAGGAACCATCTTAGGAATGATATATGGATTTATTGATGGTTTTATCTTTGGAGCTCTAACTGCGTGGCTTTATAACAAGTTTAACTGATATTAAAATAGGAATTTTATTAAAATGAAAGTAGAAGAAATTATGAATAAGGCTCTAGTTATAGATGAGAATGTAAGTGTAAATGGCGCTGCTAAAATAATGTCTGACCATAGTATTGGGTGCTTGGTTATAATGAAGGGAGAGAAAGTTATAGGAATTGTTACTGAAAAAGATATTATTAAAAATCTTGGCAAACTAGGACAGAAGATTTCTAAAATTATGAGCAGGAGTGTTATAAGCATAGACAGAAATGACAGCATAGACAACGCTGCGCTAATCATGTCTAAGAATAAAGTCAAGAAACTGCCAGTTATTCATAAGGGAAGGCTTGAAGGCATTATCACTGCAACTGATATTATAGCTCACTCTGACCAGCTAAATGACAATTATTTGCTTGACTGAGCCTTATTATCAAGATAATCTGCTAAAACTAATAAAGCACTTATAGGAAATATTCCTGCTTCTCTGCTTGTTATAAATTTGTTAGCTAATTTTTTAGTACCAGTTGAATTACTAATAAGAGTATCAAGCGTTTTTTTAAGCAAGGGCTTAGAAAAATATCTTTTAATTAAAGTTATATGGCTACATGTAGCTACACAATCCCATCCAAAATCTGGACTGCTTTGGAGAGATTTATAACTTTCTTCAGATTCAAATCTTTGCATTCTTTCCTGATAATCATCACAGTCACATACTAAAAATGCGCATCCCTCATATGTGTTTGATAGTGACTCATCCAAAAGTATTATTTTATTATCAACCATAAAAACCGGATAATTGCCATCTTCATTTTTAGAATTAAAGCCTTCTGGCTCAAATGCATACTTGTGCTTTCCTTTTTCAAACTCAAATTTCTCTTGGAGTATCTGATAGTCATACATAATAAAAAATATTGCTAAGATATATTTAAAGATTTATATACTAAGAAGCTTCAATAAAATTTCTTCCGCCTTCTTTTGCCTTGTATAAGGCTTTATCAGCGCGCTGTTTTATCTTAGAGATAGTATCATCTTTTTTATAACATGTTACTCCTCCAGAAATTGTTAGTTTATATTTTTTTATTAGCTTATCTCCCTCAACTGCTTTCCTGATTCTTTCTGAAACTTTGTAAGCTTTTTCCAAAGAAGTATTTGGAAAAATTATTATAAATTCTTCACCTCCAAATCTTGCAGCTATGTCTGCTTTTCTAGTTTGTTTTCTTAGCAGCTTACCCAGATGCTCTAAAATTCTGTCTCCAGTAATGTGGCCATAGGTATCATTAAGCTTTTTGAACTTGTCTAGGTCAAGAATTAGCAGTGATAAAGACTGCCCTCTTTTAGCTTTTTCAAATTCTTGGGAAAAATGAGCTTTAAAATACTGGTAGTTATAGAGCCCTGTTTTTTCGTCTGTTGTGGCTATCTCATAAAGTACATCAATGCTTTTGTCAATGTCTTGCAGTAAATCTGATATTTTCTTTCTAACTTCTGGACGAAGTGCTGAGAGTCTATCTCCTTTTTTTTTCATTTTTCTACATTTGAAGTCCTTATATATTCAATATTCAACTGATTTAATAAACTTATTATTTCCTGCCTCTCTTTAGAGTTCATGCCTTTCCAGTCTAAAATTGCTAGCTTTGGCTTTTCAAGAGTCTTGGAAACTGCCTGAGAAATTATTTCCTTGCTAACAGGAAGTGAATATTCAGGGATTATATGCCCTAGAGCATAGAAAGAGTTTAGCTGAATTTTATTAAAGCTAGGGGCATAGTGCTTGCCTCCAATTGCAATTGCAGGAATTATTTTTTTATCTGGCTTAAAATTTTTTATGCATTCAGTAATTGTTTCTGCAATAACTTTTCCTGCAAGAACATCGCGCCATTGTTCATCAGAACTGCCTATCTCTATGTATACTGTTGGTTTTTCTAAATAGGGACCGTGATGAGTTACTTCTAAAGAAACCTGGAAGTCCAGTTTTTCTTGAGATGCTTTTTTTTCAAGTGTCTTGAATAAATATTTATTAAATAAAGCTGAGCAAGGCACAAGAACCTCTGGCTTGCCCCCATAGTCAACTTTATGAAAATTGCCAATTGAGTGAACAGTAAGAGCTTTTCTTTTATCAGCTGACTGGTGCTTGCTAGCAAAAATGAAAAAATCTGCATCAATCTGCTTGTCAAGATTTTCTGCGAAAATCTGAACCTTATCAATTAGCTCAACTTTTAATCCTTTTTTCTCAAGCTCTTGAGCAATATTCATTCCAGCTGGGTCTGACTTAGATACTATGATTGCGTATTTCACAAAGCTTAAAAACAGACTTTGTTTAAATATATTATGATAGAGATGATCAATATAATTTTGACAATTCTAGTGCTAGTAAGCTCGGTTCCAGCTGGATACTTAATAGCCTGGCTGGCTAGAGATGAGCTTGTAGCAGGAAGAAAGTGGTTTTATTTAATAATTATAGCAAGTGTATTAGTTGCTGTATTATATTCTTCAGTAGTAAAGTTTGATGGTGTAATTATTCTTGCTTTAGTTTACCTTAGCATTCTTGCCTTTATTTCTTTAGTAAAAAGCAGAGATAAGAAGTGGACAAGGAAGAGGATTTAAAATAACTTAGTAAACGAAAATATATACAAAAAATTTATAAAGAATTCTGATATAATAATTAATTTCAAAATCACCGAAAGCTTTAAATGATAAACCTTTAGGAGGTTTCCAACTGTCGTGCTTATCAGCACAACTTATTAACTTCCTGCATTGAGTTAGTTAATGGTTAAGCTTTCTACCGAAAGCTTTAAAATTCAAGCTTGTAAGCTTGGCAACAGCGAGCTTAACAGCTCACTAAAAAAGCTTTCTACCGAAAGCTTTAAATAGCATTATTGTCACCAAATAGTAGTAATAAATATGGGGTTAAAATGGAAGATACAATATCTAGAAAGACATTTATAGGACAAGTAGCAGTTGGAGCTGCAGGCTTATGGGGGATATTCAATGCAATTGGATGTTCAGATAAAGAAGAAATAGCTTTAGAAAAAAAATTAGATAATATAGAATTCAATGGTTTTGCTGAATTAAATAGTGGAGAGTATGAAGCAATTGATTTTAGTATTCCTACTAAGGGAAAAGTTATGAGAATTGATAAATTAGGAGATGAAATCTATACTAAAAGGCATGGAGATAATGGAATTATAATTATTGAGGGGTCTTTTTACTATAAAATTGAACCTGATAGGAGTTTTTCACCTAATTTATACCATACTGACAAGTACGGAAAGACTCCTGAAAATCCAGACAATGATTACTGGGGAGATACTAGAACAGGAAAAGTTACTCTTCGCATAAAGCCAAAAAAAGGAGATAAAAATGATAAATAGAGATTGCGCAACTAAAAAAGACAGGAAACAACTTGGAAAGAAACTTAGTTTTAAAGAGAATTTAGTGCTTACTGCTTTAGGGGTTTTAGGGGTGGCTTTGGGTTCTGCTTATTTTTTAAAATGCAGCGAACCTGCAGAAGGATCTATTAATTCCAGAAAACACAATCCAGCTCCAATAGCAGCTCAAGGAGAAATGAAAAGCCAGGATTATGATGACAGAGAAAAAGCAATGCTAAGATATGTTGAGCTTTCAAAAGCAGCTGATAAAGAAAGAGAAGGGAAGAATAGCCAGTTAGAAGGAATGGCAAATTCAGAAACCAGCTCCACTAAGGCAATTCAGATTGAACAGCAAAAATTAGAAGCTAAAACTGATGAAAGAATAGCAAAAATTCCAAAAGAGCAAAACCCTAAAAAATATTATACAAAAGCAGAATTAAAAGCTATTGCCAGAGAGGTTTATGAAGATATTGGACTTCCGAGACACTGGAAGAAAGAGTATTATGATATTCTAGTAAGTATTGAATCAAACTGGAGTGGCAATCCTTTTTTGAAAAGCTCAGCAGGGGCTCTTGGACCGGCCCAAGTAATGAAAGATACTCATTTGGCAATGATGGGAAAACCTTATGATGGTGACCCAAAAGATAATTTCACTGCTTCAATGCTATATATTTGGGACGCTTATAAGTTCAATAGCAAGCGCCCATGGTATAGGCAGCTTGACGATCAGGGAAAATTAGATAATGATCTTGCTTTTTACAATCTTGGACAAACAAAATTCGAGAAAATAAGATTTGACTATAAAAAAATTAATGAAACAAGGAATTATGTTAAAAAGCATAGGCAATTAAGGAATAAAACCTTTGCAAGGAGTGAAAAATAAAATGGCAGAAGAATTAGAAGGAAAATGCATGTGGAAAAATATGGCTGAAAATGACAGGAAGAAAGCTGAAACTGGAGAAGGTTCTGTAACTTTAAGAAACAAGGATGAAGAATGCTATAAATGCGACGGAACTATAGAGTATGCAAAACGTATAAATTGTAAAGACTATGTTGACTTGAATGATATTTAGCTGAAGTAAAAGTTAAAAAAGCTAGATTCTGTATATTTTTATGCCAAAGACAGTAAAAGATGATTTTCTGAAAAAAACTATTGCAGAAGAGCCAATTAAACTTCCACAAAGCCCTTTTTGGGAAGTATTTAAGAGATTTGGAAGAGACGAAGCTATTGCCCTAGTAATTAATGTTGCTGGAACTGCAATTATGGCTTTTATATTATTTAGATATAATCTAATTAGTAAAAATTTAAGAAATTTAATTCTAGCACTTACTGGACCCATAGTTGAGAAGGTGGGATTTTTCCCCGGACATTTTAAAGAAGCTAGAGATGTATATAATGAGACTCCTGAAGATGAAAGAGAGAATTTAAATTATTACTTTAAAAAAGCGGTAAAGGGGGGAAGCAAGAGTCTAGCACAAGATATAGCTTTCCATGACCCACTTTATATTATTGGCATGTGGGCCGGGCTGAATTTATATCCTGCAACTCCGGCATGGATGATTGCAGCTTTGAGCTTTATTATTGCAGTGGGAATAGTGGCTTTTATTGAGGTGGCTTGGAAAGAGATAATTTATCTTAACTATAAAAGAGGATTAAAGAAAAAAGGATTTGGAGAGGAAATTTACTTTGAGTCCAGGTTTTTTGTCAGCTCAAGAGTTGAACCTAAGAGAGTCATAAATAAAATTGCAAAAGAGTTTGGGCTTGGCACTATTAAGAAAGCCAAGTATAATGATAATTATATTGACTGCTGTATCCCAGAATATAATGGCAGAAAAGTAAGAATGAGGTTAAGAAAAAGAAATAGAGAAAAAGGGAAGGGATTTATTTTGAGAAAAGAAGATGAGATAAAAGGAAGATTTATGCAGACTATTCAGATAGTGTTTACTAAAGCAAGAGAGATGAGTATAAAGGAGCTTGAACAAAACAGATACTTTCCTGTTAAGAAAGAAAAATTATATTTCATACTAAAGGAAGGCATGCCTAAAAACTGCGAAGAAATAAGTGACTTGAATATAAGGAAGTGCGCACTGAAAGCCAAGGGAAAAGATAAAGAGCATAAAATTTACTTTGAAAGAATGGTGGCTTATGATAGAAAGAAAATGCTTGCTTCAATTGATTTAGTGGCTAGAGGAAAGGAAAAGCCTTTTTATGTTGTTGAGCTAAAAACATATAAGGAAAATATCCCCCTGCTTAAAGAGGCAATGCGATTTGTAATGAGAGAGTTTCCAGTTGTGCAGATTACGCACGGAAAGTATGACCTTACTAAAAAGAATTAAGGCAAGATTTATAAATTGATAATTTTGTAGTGTTTTATGATCCAGCTATTTAATGAAGACACTTTAGGGCTTGTTGGAAGATTGAGAAGATATAAGGTAGTTAGCTTATTTCTTGAAGCATTAGATTGTCATAATCATGAAACTTTTGAGCATAGCCTTGCTGTAGGATATCTAGGAGTTGATTTAGGAATAAGCTTGGGATTTAGAGAAGAGAGTTTAAGATTGCTAGGAACTGGGCTTCTTTTGCATGATATTGGAAAGCTAAGAATTAATAGAAATATCTTAGATAAGCCTGGAAAACTTAATGAAAGTGAATTGGGAATGATGCACAAACATCCTCTTTATGGTTATAAAGCATTAGAAGGAGTAGTGCTGAATGGCATAGACATGCTTGATGTGAGAAAATTAGTTATTTCCCACCATGAATACCACAAAGCTCACCCATATATCAGGGATGGAGATGAAAGAAGAAGAAATCATAGAATTGAAAGACCTAGAAGAAATATGAATGGAAGAATTCAGACACTAAAACAAATAGTCTCTGTATGTGATTTAGTTGAAGCGTTAGATAGTGAAAGAGTTTACAAGCCAGATTTAGTAAAGCGAGAAGTTGAAGCCATAACAAGAAGAGATTTTACTGGAAATCCAAAGTATATTGATGCTGTATTAGAAAGAATTTATGACTAGACTATCTGCCTGGCTGACAATAAGATTTTTTCAGCTTTTTTTCTTGGAATAGAAGCCTTGGACATAAGCTCGCCGACTTTTAAACTTGTAATATCTTTCACTAGAAGTATCCCTGTTCTTGATAGTTTTTCCCGTTCAAATCTAGACAAAGCTCGCAAGATAGTAATGGGATAGAGATTTTTCTTCATTATTAGAGTCTGAAGATTTTCCTCATGAGGATAGTTCCAAGATGTTATTTTTATTTCCATACAATTACAATACTGCTTTGCATGATGGGACATTTTAGTATTAGTTGCTAGCCATGCTCTGTCGAAATGTTTTTTTAAATCAAGAAATCGGGCATAAGTATACATTGCTTCTTTTATATCTGTATAAATTCCAGGAGAGTTATGATACTTACATTCAATCATATATCTCAACTTATTTACTGCAGAAATATCAACTTCCTGCGTGACGCATTTTCCCTGCATGACTTTTCCGACTCTTGTTTTATAGCCATGATTTTCCAGGAGTCTGGCAAAGAATCTCTCAAAAAAATAACCATGAGGGCCTAGATTCATAATTGCCTGCTTTAAGGTATATCTTTCAGCTACTACTGGATTTTCTTTAAGATAAAATAAGGTTAACTTGAGAATTGCCCGAGTTGACATTCCATTTCTTACTTTTTTTCTTACCTTAGATACTACTTCATCTGCAAAACCTGGAGAGGCGCCTGCCCTGATAGCTGTATGGTAAATCTTGTCTGGACTAAATGCTGCTTTTTCCCCATTAGCTTTTATAATGTAAATTGACATTTTCTCTTTTTATATCCATTTTTTCTTAATTAAAAAATCTTTCACTATATTAAAGACTTGCTCATGACCTTGGGAATTCGGATGAACTCCATCAATTAGCAAATTCTTGTAACTAGATTTAAACTTACTAAATAGATTGATAAATTCTATATTTTTTTCCCTGGCAGCCTGTTCAGCTAGACTGAATATTTTCCCAGAATTTTCATTTTTATATGAACATTCTAATAGCCAGGGAACTGGGTCAACTTTAGATTCATCGCAAGGCATGTGAGCTATGTAAGCCACTTTATCTGAATATTTTTTAGCTATTTCAAAAATTTGAAGCATATTTTCCTTGAATTTTTCTAAAGGAACCCGGAGCTTCTTAGTTTTATTATTATATAGAGAATCATTTGCTCCCACGACAATTAGAATTATCTGGTCTGAGTCAGGCCAGAGCCTTGGCTTAATCTCAGATTCTATTCTTTTGAGCATACCAGAAGAGTCATCCCCATCAACTGCAAGATTATTGACAATCCAGCCATTATCTAGGCTAGTTTTAATTGCCTTTTTATACAAGAATCTGCGAAGGCGCTCCACCCACCCTCCTTCTTCATCCCAGGCGCCACACTCTGTGCTTGCGCCGAATACAAATAGCTCTCCCATGATTATTTCTAAGCTTGAAAGGTTATAAATCTTGCTTTTTAAGTGAAAAATCTACTGCTGATTGAACTATAATTTCAATTGTATCAAAAAGCTTTATATCAGTATGAGTTTGATTAATTGCAAGAGGAATTTCAGTACAGCCCATTACAATTGCTTCTGCTCCTTGTTTAAGATAATCTCTTGCTATATCTTTTAAGACAATAATATCTTCATCTCCTTGATGCCCACCCATTACATGTTCTATTACTTTTGTGAGGATTTTTTTCTGCTCTTCATTTGGAGAGATGACTTCAATGCCTGAATTTTCAAATCTTTTTTGGTAAAGATTCATATTAACAGTGCTTTCAGAAGCAAATAGTCCTACTTTTTTATATCCGGCTGAAAGAACTCTTTTCTTAGTTTCATCAATAATATTGAATATAGGAATTTTAACTGCTTTCTGCATTTCTTCATAAAAGTAGTGAACTGTATTGCAAGCTATAATAACTAATTCACAACCAGCTGACTCTAATCTTTTTACCCCTTCAATTAGTTGTTTTTTTACTAGTTCTTCATCTGCAATTCCTGTTTCGTCGAATCCTTGCATTGGAAGACTGTAAATTATAATTGGAGGATAATCAGAGTCTTGAATTGCATTATACTTGTTCTGAGAGTATTTGATTATCTTTTGATACAAATTTGCCGAGGCTTCTGGCCCCATACCACCTAATACTCCAATAGTTTTGTTTGTCATAACTTTGCATTATAAATATAAGTTAAAAGTCTTTCGGTATAGCAAGATTTAAAATATAAAATTTCTATATCTTATTATGACTTTTTATTTAATAGGGCTGGGATTAAGCCTAAAAGGGGTAAGTTTAGAATCTTTGGAAATTTTAAGAAGCTGCAGAAAAATTTATATGGAAACTTATACTGTAGAAATTCCTTACCAGATTTTTAGGCTAGAGGAAAGAATTGGCAAGCAAATAACTTCCTTAACCAGGCTAATGGTTGAAGAAGAAGAGTTTGTAAAAGAGGGCAAGAAACAGGACATAGCTCTGCTAGTTTATGGAAGCCCGCTGATGGCTACTACCCATATTTCACTGGTAATGAAGGCTATTAAAGAAAAGGTTCCTTACAGAGTAATTCATAATGCAAGTATTTTAGATGCGATTTCTGAAACTGGACTGCAAGTTTATAAGTTTGGAAAAACAGCTAGCATGCCTTCTTGGCAGGCAAATTACCAGCCAGACTCGTTTGCAAAAATTATAGCAGATAATCAGAAAATTAAAGCACATACCTTAATACTTGTTGATATAGGCTTGCTATTCAGAGACTCTTTAAACCAGCTGAAAATAGCAGTAAATAATCATAAAGTAAAGCTAGACAAGATAATAGTCTGCTCAAGGCTAGGGATGGAAGACAGCAAAATTTATCATGGAAGAATAAACCAGCTGTCAGGCAGTGATATTTTTCCTCCGTTTTGCTTTATTATTCCTGGCGAGCTTCATTTTGCTGAGCAGGAATTTCTGGATAAAATCTAAATCTCCAATATATAATTTAGCTTACAATAATGCTTATAAGCTGAAGATATAACTAATTTTATGGCTAAAAATAAAACTATTGCTGATGTAATAGGAACATTAGGACGAGCAGCTCGAGATTTTAAAGAAATTACTAAAGATAGGGCTTTTAGTGTAATTGCGTCTTTTGAACATGGAGACCCCAGACACAACTTAACAAAAATGATTGATGGAGCAAATGCAATTGGAGAAGGAATTTCAAAACTTGGAGAAGGAATTTCAGATTATGTGAACAGTGGTGAGCTTAGACAAGACCTGGAGCAAATAGGCGACAAGATCGATGAGATGCAAGATAAACTTGGAGATTATGCAGGAGAATTTTTTAGAGCTGATGGAACTGTTAATATGGAAAGACTGCAAGATGAACTAAAGAACACAAGACAAGCAGTGAAAAGATATGGTGAAGAGGGTGTTGATGCAATGAATGCACTTTTTAATGGAGCTTCTGATGTAGCAGTAAAAATAAGGGACAGCTATAGAAAACAAATACCTTCAAGAGCTGAAATGCAAAAAGGACCTTATGCCGGAATTGGAGAAGGAATTGATGGACATGTAACAAGGGAAAACTGTGACAAATGCCTAGGATTCTATGACAGAGTTAGGAGCAATTTGCCTTCAAGACTGACTGGAAGAGCAGATATACTTGACCACATTAAAGCATATGCAGTTACAGGAAAAAGAGAGCTATTAGCTAGCTTAAGAGAAGATGGAAATGATGGGGCAGCTGAAAGAGTCAGGCAATATATTTAAAAACCTCAAATCCTAAAATCTTACATGGCAAAAGATAAACCTAATTATAAAAACAGGATTATCTTAGCTGAATCTATATCTCAGATTATTATAAACTGAGCAAGCTGATTTTCTAGCTTGCAAGACAAGATGAGTGAGCTTGAAATATATGACACAACATTAAGGGAAGGGGAACAGGCAGCAGGGGCAAGCTTCTCTATGCAAGATAGATTGAAAATTTGCGAAATTCTAGATGATTTTGGAGTAGACTATATTGAGCTAGGATGGCCTCTTTCTTCTGCAGAGATACTAGAGTCATTTAAAGAGTGCATTGAAAAAGTTGAAAAAGCTAAGATTGTAGCATTTGGCTCAACTTCCATAAGTGAGAATATTCAAGAAGACAAGAATTTAAACTCAATAGTTCAATCTGGAGTGAGATATGCTTGCATAGTTGGCAAGACAGATTTAGAGCACGTAGAAAAGCAGCTTAAAATTTCGCCTGATGAAAATTTAAGAAGGATAAGAGAGAGCATTAAATTTTTAAAAGAAAAAGAAATTGAGGTTTTCTATGATGCTGAGCATTATTTTGATGCATTTAAATCAGATGAAGATTATGCAATTAAAACACTAATTGCAGCTATAGAGGGGGGTGCAGAAAGGATAGTTTTATGCGACACTAAAGGGGGAAGCCTTCCTGATGAAGCTAAAGAGATACTTAAGAAAACACAGGGAGCACTAATTGACAAGGAGCTCGCGGCTAAACTTGGAGTTCATTTTCATGATGACTGCGGCCTAGCTCTTGCAAGTACACTAGCAAGCCTGCCATATATTAAACAAGTTCAAGGAACTATTAATGGAATTGGTGAAAGAGTAGGCAATCTGAATTTTTCTGAGTTTCTTCCAGTATATATCAAAAAAATGGGGAGGATGAGCAGGGTTAATTTAGTCAAGTTAAAGGAAATTAGTGAGGAAGTTTTTAGGCTAGCTGGAATTGATGTTCCTGAAATGAGGGCATTTGTAGGAGACAATGCATTTACCCATAAGGGAGGAGTGCATACTGATGCAGAATCAAAAGGAGTAAGCTATGAACACGAAAATCCAGAAGATTTTGGAAATAAAAGCAAGATTTTATTAAATACTCTTGGAGGAAGAAGCTGTGTAACTCAGGTAGCGCGAGAATTAGGATATAATCTTGACAAAAATAATCCAGATGTTAAAGAAAAAATTACTAGATTATTTTATGAACTTAGAGAGCTAGAAAAAAGAGGATATAGGTTAGGGTCATTAAAAGCTGAACAATTTTTATTGATAGAGAAATACTTTGGAAAATTAAATGAAATTTTTAACATTAGAAGATGGGAAATAAGAAGCAGAGTTGAGGGTGAAAGTGAAAAAAGCATATTTCACATGTCTGGCAGCATAAATGGAGAAGAGTTTGAAGATATACATACTGTTGAAGGAGGACCTGTAGATGCTGCTTATAAGACAATTATTAAATTATTAGGAAAAAGATATCCTCAAGTAAATAGGTTAAAACTGGTTGATTTTCATGTAAGCATTGCAAGGAGCAGAAGAGAGGAAAGCACAGTAAGGACTTTTATAACTTTCCGTGATGGAGAGGAATTTCAAACTGTTGGAGTTGATGAAAATATCCTGAATTCGGCAGTGGAAGCCCTAGTCAAGGGATTCAGGTATTACTTGAATAATAATAAAAGTAAATTTATAAACCAAAATACCGATATATAAAGATGTATGATTTCAAAAAAGTAGAGGGTGAAGCGAGAAGTGTCTGGAAAAAACATAAAAAAGAAATTGATAAAGCTATTCATGATATAAAAGGTAGGAAGATTTTCTCATTCTTAGAAGGCCCGCCTACTGCAAATGCTCCTCCAGGATTACATCATTTAGAAGTAAGGACTTTTAAAGATATAATATGTAAATTTAGATTTATGCAAGGATACTCTGTTCCTAGAAAAGGTGGATGGGATTGCCATGGGTTGCCTGTAGAAGTTCAAATTGAGAAAAAACTGAATCTTGGAAATAAAAAAGATGTAATCAAATTTGGAACTGATAAATTTATAAAAAAATGCAGAGAAAGTGTATTTTCAAATATTAAAGATTGGGAAGTTTCCAGTGAAGAGTTAGCTTACTGGGTTGACTTAAAAAATCCTTATGTAACCTTGCATAATGAATATATTGAAAGTGTTTGGTGGAGTTTAAAAGAATTACATAAAAAAAGATTATTATATGAAGGGTATAAGGTTGTTCCTTTTTGCACTAGATGCGGAACTCCTCTTTCAAGCCATGAAGTTGCTCAAGGATATCAAGATATTAAAGAAGAATCTGTTTATATTGCTTTTAAAATTAAAGGTAAGAAAGGAGAGTATATTCTTGCATGGACAACTACTCCCTGGACTTTGCCAGGAAATGTAGCTCTAGCAGTTGGAAAAAATATAGATTATGTAAATGTTCAACTAGAAGATGGTGATAAGATTATACTTGGAAAAGAAAAAGTAGATATTTTAAGGGGAAAATATAAAATTATTGAAAAATTAAAAGGGAAGGACTTGGAAGGACTGGAATATGAACCCTTGTTTGATATAAAAGAAACTCAAAATGAAAAATCTCATAGAATTATTTTGGCTGATTTTGTGACAACTGAAGAAGGCACGGGAGTCGTGCATACTGCTGTAATGTATGGGGAAGATGATTATAATATTGGAACTAAAATAGGATTGCCTGCAGTCCATACAGTGGGGGAAGATGGAAAGTTTTTAGATTTTGTTCCAAAATTTAAGGGGATTTATGTTAAAGACGCTGAAGAAGCCATAAAACAAGATTTAAGGGACAGGCACTTACTTTACAAAATAGAAAAAATAGTGCATTCTTATCCGTTTTGCTGGAGATGTGAGACTCCCTTGTTGTATTATGCTATTAATTCATGGTTTGTAAATGTAACTGCAATAAAAGATAAATTAATTGAAAATAATCAAAAGATAAATTGGGAGCCTGGACATATTAAAGATGGAAGATTTGGCAACTGGCTTGAAAGTGCCAAAGACTGGGCTTTATCTAGATTTAAGTATTGGGGAACTCCGCTGCCTATTTGGAGATGCAAATGCGGGCAGGAAAAAATTATAGGCAGTATTGAAGAACTGAAAAAAGAATCTACGAAAAAGATTACAGAAAAAATTGACTTGCATAAGCCATGGATTGATGAAATTAAGCTTAAATGCAGGTGTGGTAAAGAAATGCTTAGAATTCCTGATGTGATTGACTGCTGGTATGATTCAGGAGCAGCTACTTTTGCCCAGTTTCATTATCCTTTTGAGAATAAAAAAGAATTTGAAAAAAGATTCCCTTATGACTTCATTTCTGAAGCCATTGATCAAACTAGAGGATGGTTCTATACATTACATATTCTAGCTGTAGCTTTATTTGATGAACCAGCTTATAAAAATGTAATCTGCGCTGGGCATGTTGTAGATGAAAATGGAGAGAAGATGAGCAAGAGCAAGGGGAATATAATAATTCCTAGGGAGATTATTGATAAAGCCGGAGTAGATGCAATTAGATTGCAATTCTGCACAACAGATTCAGGAAATTTCAAGAGATTTTCATATAACTTAATGAGAGAATCAGTAATTCCTTTTTTAACTGTGCTTTATAATCTGAATAGTTATTACAATCAACTTGAGAATAAAAAATCAAAATTAAGAGTGGAAGATAAGTGGATTTTAAGCAAGCTTCATTCTCTTATTGAAAGAGTTACTAGTGGCTTAGAAAAATATAAACTAGATGAACCATTTAAAGCAATTTCAGAATTTGTTGTAAATGATTTTTCAAGAGGATATATACAAATGACTCGTGAAAGAGAAGATACTAAAGAGGTAGTGGGGGAAGTTTTAGAAAGTGTTTCATTATTATTATCGCCGTTTGCACCTTATATAACTGAATATATTTATTCTAATTTTAATAAGAATTCTGTTCATTTAAGCAAGTGGCCTAAAACTGACAAGAAAAAAATTGACATGAGAATTGAAGGAGCAATGCAAGAAGCTTTTAAGATTATTGAAGCTGGCTTGTCTCGAAGAGATGAAGCGAAGATTGGATTAAAGTGGCCTTTAGCTAAGATGATAGTTTATATTAAGGGAAGGGAAAGATTTAGTGAATTTGAAGAAATAATAAAAACTCAGTTAAATATAAAGCAAGTTGATTGGAAGTCTCCTTCATCAAAAGGTATAGAATTTGATCTTGAGCTAGACACTAATATAACCCTAGAACTTGAAGCTGAAGGATTTGCCAGAGAAATTTCTAGAAGCATACAGGCTGCAAGAAAAAAAGCTGGGTTGATTAAAAAAGATAAGATAAAATTAGAGGTAACTGTCAGTAGTAGCTTGCAAAACAAGATTAAAGGACAGGAAAAATTTATAAAGGAAAGGACTAATGCTAAAGAGGCCGTTATTAGTGAAAAAATAACAAAAAAATATAAAAACAGCTCAGACTTCGTCGTAAAAGAGGAAAAAATTAGCATAAATTTTGAGAAAATAAACTAATTCACTTTAAGCTAATAGTGAATTTTTACCCTTTTATCATAGCAATATGAAAGAAAACCTTTAAATACTTAGCTAAATTAAATTTCATAACTTTAAAATGATAGTAAAAGAAGAGTTTTTGAGTAGACTTCGAAAAATCTTTGACTTGAACTTATATGAAGTGCGTGTATGGACTGCTTTACTTTCGAGAGGTGTTTCCACAGCTGGTGAGTTGAGTAATATAAGTGATGTTCCGAGAAGCAGAACTTATGACATTCTTGAAAGTTTAGATAAGAAGGGATTTATAGTGATGAAATTAGGCAAGCCAATCAAGTTTGTAGCCTTGAAGCCTGAAGAAGTTATTGAGCGAGTCAAGAAGAATTTAGTTGTTGAAGCAAGTGAAAAATCAAAGAGACTTGAGGTGTTAAAGGGTGATGAAGTTCTTAAAGAATTGTCTTCCTTATTTACTCAAGGAGTTAAGTTTGTAGAGCCTTCTGACCTTTCAGGAAGCTTGAGAGGAAGACAGAACATGTATAACCATCTTGATATGATGGTCAGGGAAGCTGAGAAGACTGTTACTGTTGTGACTACTGCAGAAGGCATTAACAGGAAGCTTGAAGCTTTAATGCCTTCATTTGGCAAAGCTAAAAAGAGGGGAGTTAAGATAAGAATTGCTGCTCCTATAAACAAGAACAACTTTAAGATTGCAAAAGAGCTTGGAAAGGTTGCTGAAGTTAAGGATATGGGTGAAATGAAAGCTAGATTTTCTATTGTTGACTCTGAACAGATAATGTTCATGCTACTTGATGACGAGAAAGTGCACCCGAATTATGACGTTGGAGTATGGATTAATACTGACTTCTTTGCAAAGGCTTTGGAACAGATGTTTGAGCTTGCATGGCAGAAATTTAAGACAGTAAAATAAAGCTACTCAAGAAAAAGAGGTAAGGAATGAAGAGGGATGTTAGATTAGATCAGAAATCAAATAATGAGAAAAGGCTTTCTTAATTTTTACTTTTACTATTTTACCTAATAAATTTTTACTGCTTCTTATGATTATAAGTTTATAATCATTAGTTCTGGCAAGACAATTAGTTCCTGTTTGTTCATTTACCAAGCAAGTTTGTTCTGTATTTATTAAAGCTTTATTATTTTCAAGAGCTATTTTTAAATGAAGCTTTTGAATTTCGAGAGCTCTTGATTTAGCTAGCTTTGCTGGAATTTGCTTAAGTAAAGCAGCCCTAGTTCCCTGCATTGCCCAATATTTGCTTATATTAACTACATCTGGGCGAACTTCTTGAAGCAGTTTTTTTGTATCTTGAAAATCTTGTTCAGATTCAAAAGGGTAAGCCACTATAATATCAGTCCCAATAGTTATTCCAGGAAATTCTGATTTAAATTTAGAAATTATTTTCAGGAAATCCTTAGCTTTATATTTCCTATCCATTGCAAGAAGAATTTTATCAGAGCCAGACTGAACTGGAAGATGAAGGAACTTGTACATTTTTTCATGCTTGTAAATTTCTATTAGCTCAGATAAAATTGGCAAAACATGATTTGGATTCATCATTCCCAAACGAACTTGAAAATTTCCCTTAATAGCAAGAATCTTGGAAAGTAACTCTGGAAGTTTATACTTACCTGAATCTAATCCATAAGATGCATTATCTTGGCTAGTTATCCATATTTCCTTGCATCCAGACTTTAAGTCCTGATTGATATTTTCCAGAATCTTTTCTTCTGAATAAGAAAATAAATTGCCTTTTACCAACTTAGTAATGCAGTAATTACATCTTCCAAGACAGCCTTCTGATATCTGAGTTATGCCTATTTTCTTACGATAGGATAATTTAGGAATACATAATTTAACTTCATTTTTCTTAGATAGAAACTCGATTTTATTATATTTGCCTTCACTAATCTTCCTTATTAGCTTTAGAATATCCCGAATATGGGAGATTCCAAGAAGATAGATATTCTTGCCATGAAACTTACGAACAGAAGGCATGCAGCCAGCTATTATTAGAGGTTTATTTAAGTTTAATAGGTCAGAAATTCTCCTTTTTATTTTATTTTCAGTTGGACCTTTTACTATACAAGTATTAATAATCAGCAAGTCGGCAATTTTTGGATTATTTGTAATTTCTAAGCCGGCTGATTTTATCAAGCCAAGCATAATTTCAGTATTATTTTGGTTAGCTGAACAGCCATAAGTTTCAATGTATAGTGAAAGATATTGATTACTTATCATTTATCTTTCCCTTGATATCAAATGCGCAATTAAGAAATAACCGCGTCCTTTGATATAAATAAATTTTAGCACCATAAATATATTATAGGGAGAGGCTTTTTAAAGTTAAATTGCTTTGTTTATTTGAAAAAGGGATTAAAATATGGTTGATATTTACCAGACTCTTAGAGATTATGCAAATGTAATAGTGGTAACAAGAACAATTATATTAATAGTTATATTGGCAATTGTTTTTGGATTTATAATAAGCAGGATTAAAAGAGCCTTGTTAAAAAGGACAAAATCTAAAAAATATATTTCAAATATAAAGATTTTCTCAAGATTATTGTATTATTTATTAGTATTAGTATTAATCTTAGTGGCTGTTTTTTCTTTATCAGGAGATTATACAGGTTTAGGAATTACTGTTGGGTTACTTAGTGCTGCTTTGGGATGGGCATTGCAAAAACCAATTACAGGTATAGCTGCTTGGATAATGATTATAGTTAAGAGGCCTTTTAGAATTGGGGATAGAGTTATAATTGGAAATATTAAAGGAGATGTTTATGATATTACAATTACACATATTTACTTGAGTGAGGTTGGAGGTTTAATGCCAGGTGAGGAAACTTCAGGAAGAGTTGTTATGGTTCCTAATTCACTTTTATTTGATATGAATATTATAAATTATACTTTGCAGGATGATTTTGTTTTAGACCAGGTTAATGTCAGCATTACTTATGAAAGTGACTTAGATAAGGCAATAAAAATAGCGCTAGATTCTGCTAAGAAAATTTTAAAAGAGATTATTGAGAAGACAAAAAAAGAGCCTTATGTCAGGACTTTTTTTGAGCCAAGTAACATGGGTGTTCGAGTAAGGTATTTTGTCCCAGCTGACAGGCTTCAGGAGTTTTCAAGTGCAATTACTAAAGAGATTTTTGATAGAATAAGAAAAGAGAAAGATGTTGAGATAGCTTACCCCCATTCTGAAGTTGTTTTTAGAAAGAAATAGGTTTTTAAAGTCAAATTTCTAGTTTATACTATGAAAAAAGAAGTGATTTTAATTTTAGGAATTTTGCTAATAAGCTTAGCAGTGACTTCTGTATATGCTCAGGGACAGGGCAATGATGACAGTAATGCCAATGACGGGCAAGGCAATCAGACTCAACAGCAAGACCAGAACCAGACTATGGCTCAAAATAAGACACAGGAAGGAAAAACTTCAAGTTTTTCACCTTGGCAGAAAAGAAGCGAGGATGAATGTCCTGAAGGATGCTCATGCCATGGAGCAGTTGTTTCTTGCAAAACTGAAAGTGGAAAGACAATGAGTATTGAAGCAGGAAGAAGTGGAAATTTGATTACTATAACTATTGACAAAACTGAAGTAGATACTGAACTTGAGATTGAGACAGAATTGGGAGAAGGCAATCAAACAAAGCTAAAAGCCAAGATGAAGAACGGTGAGACTAAAGAAGTTAAAGTGATGGGTGATGAAGCTCAAGTAAGGGTAAGAGAAAGAGCAAGAATTTGCGAAGGTGAAGGAAACTGCACAGTGAAGCTTCAGGAAATTAATGGCGAATTAATGTATGAGTTTGAAGGAAACAAAGAAGGCAGATTATTTGCTTTATTTAAGAAGCAGATGAAAATACAAGCCAGAATTGATGCAGAAACCGGAGAAGTCAGCAAGATTAAGAAGCCATGGTGGGCTTTATTAGCTAGTGAGTTGTAAACCTTTTCCAAAGGTTTCCAAAGAGCAAGACTAAATCTTACTAGTGTAAGATATTAGCTTACTGCATTAACTTCCTACCTAGAGTTAGTTAATAAGAAGTAGGTTTTTTATTTTTCTTTTTTTATTATTTTTTGATAATATTTATAAACTTGGTAAACTTACTAATAATATGGGTGACAGAAATCAAGCATTAGCTATTGCATTTTATGATATTGATGAAAACCCACATTTTAAATTAAGAATAAGTTACACTGGTCGTGGAAGCGACACAAATGAATACCAAGAACCCAATAATCAACCTGCTTCTTCAGAATTGCCCCAGTCTGATTTGGAAAGTAAAACTGAGTAATTTTTTCTTTTTTTAATTAGGTTAACTGAGCTGCCAGTCCGCCTTCTTCAGAGGATTCTTTTTTTTCAGCTAAGTTAGAAATTATTTGCCTAGTTATAAACTGACATCTTGTAAGATGAGCATGATTTCCAGTACCTTCAGGCTTGCCTCCAGTTACTATATTGCATTGCTTATCAGAAAGAGGATAGGGTGTTTCTGAGACAATTTCGTTTGTAATTTTACGATAAACTATATGGCTTAAATTACCAGAATCATCAAGAACATAAACTTCCATGCATCCTTCGAGCATATCTCCTTGAATCACCCAGCTATAATCCATAGGATTGAATATTCTTTTTCTTGAATTTGAAGCTGAATCTGACATTTTAGTATATCTCTGAATTTACCCCCAGAATTCTACTAAAAATAAATATGACAAAAACTATTTATACTTTTCGGAAATTTCACATTACTTTCCATCAGAATGATTATGACTTATTTGGTGATATTGAGCTATAAGATTTTTAAGCTCTTCAGTATCTCTTGCTAGCAGAACAGCAGGACTTGTGAGTACATAATAGTCTTGAAAATAACCTGTATGGTGGTCCCCCCCACTGTTCCCTTGATAAATATTAGTCTTATTGAAAATAGATCCTATTAAGACATTTGCTTCTTCCTTGTCTTTTACGACTTGAAGAACTGCTTCTTTTACTAATTTTAAAAAGTCCTCTAAAGGAATATCCCACCTTCCACCACGAAGGAGATAACAAGGCTCGCTTCGAGAGTCAAGCTCTGCTCTTTTCTTCTCCACACTATCAGCCATCTCCTTTATACTATCTATCACATGCTTTTCAAGATCAGATATAACTTGATTACTAGACATTATTTGTATTAAGAAAAGTTGTTTAAATAAATTATTGTACTCACATTCACATTTCTTCCAGGACTTCAATTCCAAGCAAGTAAAGAGACTTTTTAATTATCTCACGGAATTTTTCAACTAGAAATAATCTAAATTCTTCTTTATCTGAATTAATAACTTGAGAAGAATGGTAGAATTCATTAAATAGCTGAGCTAACTCAAAAGAATAGTTAGCTAGCAAAGCTGGGTTTAGATTTTTATAAGAAGATTCCAGAACTTCTGAAAACTGCCCAAGTTTCTTGATAAGGGAAATTTCCTGCTTGTCAAATTCTAAAATCCCTCCAACATTAAACTTTCCTTTTTTCTTTGTTTTCCTTAGGATTGAGGAGGCACGGGCATAACTATACTGCAAGTAGGGGCCGGAATTGCCTTCAAAGGCAATTGCCTCTTGAGGATTAAAAACCATATCCTTACTTATTTCTATTTTTAAAAGAAAGTACTTTATTGATGCGAGAGCAATCTTCAAGGACCTATCTTGAATTTCCTTTTTAGAAAGCTTCGCTCTTTTATTCAGTTCTTTCAAGGCCAGAGTCTGCATTTCATCAATAAGGTTATCTGCATCTACTACCTTTCCTTCTCTTGATTTCATTCTCCCTTCAGGAAGATTTACCATCCCATATGACAAGTGCAAGGCATTTTTTGCAAAAGGAAGTTTTAATAGCTCTAAGATTTTAAATAAAACTTTAAAATGATAGTCTTGCTCGCAAGCAACTACATAAATTGATTTATCGAATTTATATTGGGTGTATTTTAACTTTGCAAGGTAAAGGTCCTGAGTTACATATACGGAGGTTCCGTCAGCTCTTAAGACTACTTTTTCCCCTAAGCCGTATTTACTTAAGTCAATGAATACTGCTCCATCCTGCTTTTTATGAAATATTCCTTTTTTTAAGCCTTCACTGACTATCTCCTTAGCTTTTTTATAAGTCTGACTTTCATAGTACTCTTTATCAAACTTCATCCCAAACTTTTTATAAGTTTCAGCAAATCCCTTATAAGCCCAATCATTCATTTTTTTCCAAAGAGCAAGGGTTTCTTTATCTCCAGCTTCCCATTTTCTTAATAGCTCTTGGTTTTCCTGCTCAAGCTCTGGATGGTTTTTTAGCTCTTTAGAATAAAGTATATAAAAATCTCCTACAAATTTATCTGTTTTTTCTTTGGGAGATTTTCCCTTACCCCACTTACTGTAAGCTAGCATTGACTTGGTGATATGAACTCCTCTGTCATTATTCAGATTAAGACGCTTTACATTAAAGTTTTGAGATTCAAGAATTCTTGAAATACTTTCACCAATAGCCATGTTTCTTAGGTGGCCAAGGTGGAGGGGCTTGTTAGTATTTGGAGAGGGGGATTCCACTAAAGCAATTTTTTTCTTTGATTTTTTTTCTTTTTTTTCGAGACTAAGAATAGTGTCCTTTACTAAAAATCTTAAATTAATAAGAAAATTAAGGTAGCCATTAAAGGCTTCAACTTTCTCAATCTCGCGAGGCAAGCTGAGTGATATTTTTTCGGCAAGCTCTTCTGCTATTTCTTTTGGATTGCGCTTTAGTATTGGGGCAAGCCTGAAGCAGGGAAAAGCATAGTCTCCAAGCCGAGTATCAGGGGGGATTTCAATTAAATTGAGAATTTCGTTTTTATTTAATTTTATATATTTTGAAAGCAAATCAGCAATAAGTTCTTTCATAATTAAAACTAATAAAACACAATTAAAAAAGCTATCTATTGCATGAATTTAAAAGGGAAACTAAACTAAATTAATTATGAAAAAAATTAAAATCAAATCAGCGTATATTATAACAGTATTTTTAATTTTAATTCTAGGCATTTTAATTATATTGAACAGCTCTAAGCTTAATAGCCTATATAATAAAGATAAATTTGAATGTGGAGATAAATGTAATCCACAAGATTTATATGATATGAACAAAATGCTTGATACTTCTACATTGCAGACAGAAATATTAAGCGACACTCAAAATGACAATGTAAGGATAATAAAAACAAGATATTACGGCACTAACTGGATTAATGAAGAAATTTACCTTCTTGCTGATATTTATATTCCAAAAAATATGCCTGAAGAAAATTTTGGAAAGGCCGCAATATCTCAAAAAAGCTCATCTGCAATAGAGCAAGGAATTAATTTTCAGAAAGATTTTGGAGAAAATACTGCAGTATTATTAAAAATCCCTGTTATTTTGTTCGGACCAGAAAATCAGGTTGATGAAACTGAATTAGCAAGAAAATTAAGAATTAAAATGATGGAAAATAATGATTTAACTTTGGAAATTGTTTACCCTTTGACTCAATCATATATGAGGACAATGACTATGGCAGGAACTTTAGAGGAAGCAGGAAATCCTGAAGAATTTGTTACAACTGGATTTTCAAAAAGAGGATATACCCAGTTTCAGCTTTCAGCTGTTGATAATAGGGTAAAAGGATTTATGCCTAATGCTTATACTGCTGGAAATTTAATTAATTATTGGAACTTGGTAAATGAAGATTTAGGAGGAGAAACTAATTTAGGAAATGCGGATGAGTCATTAGCTTGGCTGAATACAGAAGCAGGACAAAAATATCAAGATTTATATGACCCTTATCAATTTGCAGAATTAATCGATAAGCCATTTATCCTGACTACGGGAACTAATGACAGATTATACCCCATAAATTCAGCAAATGGATTTTTTCCAGAATTTAGCAGTCAGAAAGCATTTAGCATAGTGGAGAATTATTATCATGGAATGGGAAGCAGAAAGCATCTTGAAAATTGGAGAGCAATAATACAGAGAAGCTTTTTTGGAAGAAAAACTCCAAGTGTAATTGTTAATGATGACATTAATGGCAATAATTTAAATGTAAATGCCCAGATATCAAATTCTGAGTTTATAAAAAGTGTAAAATTATATTATTCAAACCACAATGACATGGACTTTTCAGATTCTCAATGGTTAAGCATTGAGATGCAGGATGATGATAATAAGTATACAGCAAGCTTGGAAAAAACAGGAAATATTCTTGCTTATTATGTTGAAGTTGAAGATGAGAAAGATAGTGTAAAGGCATATAGTTCAAGCTTGGTTCAAATTATCAATTAAAAAACTATCTATCAGTTAAGCTAACACTACGAAGCATATCACCTGGGTCAGAACATAAAAAGCTATCGCAGACTCTACAGTACAAATTCCAACCACTATTCCCTGCAAGCTCTGCAAATTCTTCTGTGGTAGATGCATCATACCTCTTATCTGGAACTCCAATAACTAGCCCTTCGCAAGTTGAACATTCATAGAAATAGATCCTGTTTCTAAATCTTTTAAAACCAGGCATATTAAGTTTTTGATAATCTTCATAAAGGTTCCCATCTTCTTCAATTATTTGATAACCTATAACATTTTTTGTTGAACTTTGTTTATGAAAGTGTGCTTTCAATGATTCAATATCAGGAAAAATCTTACCACTATCCCTTGCTTGCTTAATTGTTACTCTTAAAATTGCATTCTTGATTTCAGATGCTAATTTTTCTAATTTTGCTTTTTCAGCAGTTAAATTTTCCAAACTCTCTGCCATCTTTATTGAAGAGCTAGGCTGTTTTTAAATATTTATATAATCAAGAAATAATATCTTGAAGTATGAGTAAAAGCTATCTATCCAATTGCAAATGGAACCTGGGGAAGCTTAGAAACTGCAGAATAATACAAGTTTGTTAGGTAGTTAGCTAACTTGCTTTTAGGTTTCTCGCTGCAATGGTCTAATTCAGTCATTATTATATCATATTCCTGAAGTGTAATTACGCTTGAATCACGTAATTCCTCAAGCTGGCAGTGAAGACAATAATCAGAACTAATTAGCTTTGAAATTCCATGACTTTCTAAAACTTCTTCTAGTTTACTCATAGAAAAATAATAATTTAAGCATTAAAAAACCTTTTTATTAGTCTTCATAATCAACAGATTGAGAAGTTATTGATAAAACTCTAAGGCGTTTAAGTTGCTTTAGCAATTTCTTTGTGCCAATATTTCCATTATGAGTGAAAAAAATCTTGGTAATATCATCTCCTCTTCTCACAACTACAGCATCTTCAAATCTTTCAAGAATCTTATGATAGTTTACACCATTAGAAGCAGAGTTATTTCCACTTAAAAAAGATATAGTATAATCAAATTTTGGAGCCTGCGCTTCTTCTAATTTGCCATTAGATTGATAATTCATTTTTTAAACTCGATTTTAGTTCCGCATTCTGGGCAGAATTTTTCCTCGCCTTCAAGGAGCTTGCTACAGCCATTACAATACAGCTTTGGCTTGTCTTTTTCAATAATTGCCTTATATCCTGACCTTCCAGAAACTATTCTGGAAAATGCGTCCTGAACAGCATCTGAATCCTGATATTTTCTTAAGTCTCTATTGCTAGTCATCTTTTAATCCTCTCAACTAGTGATTTAATTGCATAGTAGCTCCCCCCAAAGACCAGAACTCCCGGAATTAAAGCTACTCCTAAGGTTGGAGCAAGAGTCACTACTCCAATAGTGCCTACTAGACCTGCACCCAGACTTTCTAGTAATTTGGAGATGCTTGAAACACTTTTTTCAACTCCTTTTTGAAGAGCATCAACCTGCATAATATACTTGCCATTTTTAAAAATCTTGACTTTTTGCTCTTCTTCTGAACATAAAATTACAGTATTTTTATTTTGAGAAGCTGCAATTGCTGCAGCATGCCTTGTTCCGTAGCCAATAAATGCCTTTGATTTTTTAATCATGACTCCATACTTGCGGACAGTTCCTTTATCATCAATTATTACTGCACCGTCAATTATTGCCAGGCTTTTAAGCAGTTTTTCTGAACCTTTTTCAAAAATGCTAAATGGCTTAAATTTCTGCTTTAAAAGCCGCTCATGCCTGACTTTATTTCCAATTACAAATAAAGCACCATCACCTTTTTTTGCCAGCTCTATTGCAATTTTAAGAATCTTTTCTTCAATATCCTTTGGCTTTATTTTTTTAGGCATTTTTAGTTCCCTTTTTTAATTAATGAGAAATCAGACTTTTAAATTTAACTATTAGGAGTTTGCAGTAAGTGTCAAAGACATGAAAAAATGGGACAGCTAAAATAAAATATATTTTTTAAGTATATAAAAACTTATAAAGTTTAAAGTTTGAACTTTCAAATGGCTAAAGAAAAAATTCCAGTAATGGTTAATGGATTGAGTGATACTGGAAAAATGGCAAATGCTGTTTGTGAAGAAATTAGAAAGCAAGATGATATGTATGCTGTAGGATACTCACTTACTGGACCTGAAACACCTAGCCATATATCTCAGGTGGGGTTTACTTTTTTAATTAGACCTAGTGCAAGGGGAGATGATTTAAAATTATTGAAAAGATTTGAAAATTTAGTTATGGTTGATTTTACTGCCCCTAATGCAGTTAATGAAAATGCTGATTTTTATTGTGAAAATGGATTTAATTTTGTTATGGGGACTACCGGGGGAGATAGGAAGGCTTTAGAGCAGAGAGTTTTAAGCTCAGAAGTCTGCGCTGTAATTGCGCCGAATATGGCTAAGCAAATTGTAGCTTTACAGGAATTTCTTGAAAATTATGCTAGTGCTAATAAAGACTCTATGAAAGGGTATGAATTAAAAGTAAGAGAAAGCCACCAAAAAGGCAAGAAAGACACTAGCGGGACAGCTAGGGCAATTATTGATTATTTTAATATGATGGGAATAGATTTCAGTATTGAAGAAGAGCTAAAAAAAGAGCTTAAATTAAGAAATTTTACTATGATAAGAGAACATGAAGAACAAATTTTATTAGGAGTTCCAGTTGCACATCTAGGAGGACATGGGTGGCATTCATATAATATTACTGCTCCTGAGGGCAAAAGCAAGGAATCTTTAGATAAGCTAAAACGAGCTTTTTATGATGAATTTTTTCATGATAATCCTGTTTTTGAAGATTATAAAGTGATTAGAACACCTGAATATCAAAATGCAGTATCTGCTGATAAAAGCGTGCGATTTGAGTTTAAGGCTGAATCTCCAAGGGAATGCAGAATAACTCATAATGTAAATGGAAGGTCAATATATGCACTTGGAGTTATTGATGCAATCAGGTTTTTAGACAGAAGAATAAATGAAGGGAAAAAAGGAAAGGTATATTCTATGATTGATGTCAAGAACCCTGCAATATAAAATAAATACTATATTTGGGTTCTTGAGCATGCTCAGAAATGCAAACATCAAAGAGCATTTCTGACATGTCAAGAATGATTTTAGCCATATTTAAGATAATTTTATAAATTATTATTTCTATTATTATGCATGAAAAAGAGGGTAAATAAATCTAAGATTAGTTTTTCAAACAAGCTAAAATATTTTCTATTAATAGCCATATTTTTCAGTATAATCTTAATTGTATACTCTCAAACCATGCCTATTGTAAGCCATGATGCAGATAAAATCCTAGTAAGAATTAATGGATATAGTATGACCTTGCAAGAAGCTTTGAATAATGGATACTTAAATGGAAGTTCTACTCCTTCAAGCAATTTAACAACTTCTTTAACCGGAAGTTTTCATAATTCTGAAAATATTTTTGTTTCTGTTAATGGCATAGAACAGACTTTGCAACAGGCAATAAATAATTCCTTATGTGGAAATGTAACTTCAAATTACTCTTCAAACACTAATTTTGGACATAATGGTGGGAAGATTATTGTAGGAGAAAAGACATTGCAACAGGCAATTAATGAGGGTGATTTTTGCCAGGCATTGCCACCTCCACCTCCTCCACCACCTATTGAGTGCAGATTTAATAATAATAATGAATTAACAACCTATAGCTGGCCTGGACCTACTGAATACTGGAAATGGAATGCTAATAGTTATTATTGTACTTCTCAGTTTGAAACGGAAAATTCACTCTGCAAAATAATTGGATGTCCTGATATATATAACTGCCCTAAAGAATATATTGGCACTTACCATAGATATTGGACTACAGCAGGAAGTATATGGTTTAACCTAGATTATGAAATATGCAGGCAGGCTCTTTATTAGAATTATTTAATTCTCGGAAGTTTTATAAATCTGTAAAACTATTAATTAACATGAAAAGAGGAGTGCATATTCATATCTCAAACAAGTTATTGTATACTCTATTAGCTGGACTTTTTTTAGTTTCTATAACTATGGTAGTCTGGGCACAAAGTAATACTGTAAGCCATAATAGCAACGAAGTTTATGTAGATATAACTGGAGAAGGCTCTATGAAATTACAAGATGCAATTGACCAAGGTAAAATTGGCGGAGGAAGCACTCAATGTGATTGGAGTGGATGGACTAGTAAAAACCCGTGGGAAGGAGGTGTTCTTTGTGAAAGTAATATTCTAAAAAAAGATTATGTTAATGGAGTTTCTAAAGATTTATGGTTAGAAAGTGGAAGTTGTGAGACAAGCCATGCTAAAGGATATCACTGCAGGATCACTATCTCGACTAAAGGGAGTTATAATCTACAATGCTGGACTACAGGCGAAGATCATGGTGAGTGGATGGGCACTGTAAATGGAATAAGACAAGAAGCTACTGGAGAGATTTATACAGATAACACTCTGCTGTATGGTCCTTATACTGGTTCCATAACTAATTCTAATCCTTCAGTAAGAGTTGATTATAGTTCAAGTACTGGCAAATGGACTTTAACTAGCAAGGGAAAGGAAAATAATCATAATTCTCCTCTTTGGACTACAAAAACTTGCAGTGCTGGCGGATATAAATGATTCAAATAAATATTTCAAACAAGTTCTTGTATACTTTGCTAGCTGGACTTTTTTTAGTTTCTATTTCTTTAGCTGTATATGCTATAGATACTAGTCAACCTTACCATTCTGCTGAACAAATTGATACCTCAAATGGATTTACTGTTGAAGGTGATTTAAATGTTGAAGGTGGTGCAAGTGTTGGTGGGAGCTCAATATGCACAATGCAAAGTGGATGTGGCAGTGCACCAGGGGCAATTATTGGAGGTGGATCTACAAGGTTTGGCTGCCCAGGAACCATTCCTCTTTGGGGAGATGGAAAATGTTCTGGAAGTACCTTCTACTGTGAGACTGGAATTAAAATAAAAACTGGAGCTATCGATTTTATAGCGGGAAATCCAGTAGAATTTGTTTATTTATGTTTCTCTGCTGATCCTAATGAGAATACTGTTTACATAGGAGTAGATAATAATGGAGTAGATGATCCTGATTGCTGGTTTGAATCAGGTCCAGGAATTACTTCTTGTGGAGCTACTCAATGGGGAACTCCTGGCCACGAGAGGATTGATGAACTTCCACAAGAGTGTGTAAATGGGGCGCTTACAAGATACAATACACTTAATATTGATGGAAAAACAGGAGGGTGGAGTGTAAAATCCTGGTCTGATACTGGTGCGGCAAGCTCTTGTGTTGATGGGACTTCAGATAAATTAGAAATTCACTTTTTAAGAATAAGCTCTTAAAATGAAAATAAACATTAATATTTCAAACAAGGCAATATATACCTTATTAGCAATTGCTTTTATTATTGCACTTGGAGGAATTGTGTTTGCTGTTGCTGGTGTAAGTCATGATGCTAGTGAATTAACTGGTGTTTGTAGAACAGATGGGACAGGATGTCCAGTTGGGGGAACTGGGAATAAAGTTGCAGTATATAAAATCCCTTCATATTGTGTCTTTCCTGGAGTTCTTTCAACTAATTCAACATGTATGTCAGCCCAATGTGCATCAGGTGAATTTGATTCACCATATTATTATTTTTGTACTGGAGTTTGCATCCCAAATCCCTCAGGAAAAACTTCCCCCCAAATATGTCCGAATACCTTGGTAGGAAATTTTTACATAGAATAAAATTAAAATACAGGAAAATATTTAATCTCTAATTTCTTTTTCTTTTTTAATATGCCTCAATAGCTCAGCTGGTAGAGCAACGCTCCCGTAAAGCGTGGGTCGCAGGTTCAAATCCTGCTTGAGGCTTGCTAACCTTTAAAAAAGGTTACCAAACAGCGAGACTAAATCTTACTGATGTAAGATATTACCTCACCACATTAACTTCCTTCATAGAGTTAGTTAATGATCAGTCAAGTAGGATTTGAGGCTTGCTAACTCTTATTCTGAATCATAATTAAAAGGAGTTTGAAAGTGCTGGGGCAAGACATCTTGGTATTTTTTCTGGATTCTTTCAAAAATTTCACCATACTTTGCTAAGTCTTCTTCATTGAAAAAAGAGGCAGTTCCAATTCTAAATAAGAATATTGCAAGAGCATGATGTGAAGGCCGAAACTCTTTTTTCTCAAGCTTAAATAGATAATCACTTAGCTGCCTCCTCAATAGCTCGTGATATCTTTCAGGAATAGGGATATCAAGCTGTTTAAGGAGAAGAATCTGGTGAGCTATGCTTGGATTGCTACCATCATTACAAATCTGGTCGTATAAATCACAAGCTTCTTCTAAATCCATTAGATAATCTTTATAATTAGTATTTATAAATTTAGCGCATTGATAAGCTTTATAAATAATTACTTCTTGCTAAATTCATGCGGGGGTGCCGGAGTGGCCAAACGGGCAGGACTCAGATAAACTAAATATTTAGGAAATCTGAATGCCAAACTTAAGGTCCTCCGAAAACATGGAGGAGGAGAAATCCTGTGGGTTAGTCCCTACGAAGGTTCGAATCCTTCCTCCCGCATTTTCTGATGAAAATGCTAGATAAAATTAGGGAAATAGTAAATCAGTATTATTCTAATCATAAAAAATTTGCTTTAGTCTGCCTGACAACTTTTTGCTTAGGAATGGCTGCCAATGCTGAATATGGTTCTAGATTAGCAATTAGAGAAGACGAAGTTAGAAGAAAGGCATACTCTTATTTTCTTCAAGAGCAAATTGGAAGAGAAGAAACAAGAGTGGAAGAATTTGAAAAAATGAGAAATTTTATGATTGGATATAATGCACACTTAAATGAACAGGAAGGAAGAGAGAAGACTGAGCTTGAAGAAGTCAGCAATATGGATGAGATTTTAAAAATCAAAAGAGAGATTAGCTAGATTTTCCTTTTGATAATTTAAGAAGATTTTTAAATGTCCTATCATACTATATAATATATCAAAACAGAGGTTTTCAAGATGGATATAAAAGGAGTGCTAGACAGCTTGCAGGGTATTCAGGGAGTGGATCTTAGAATTCTTCCTGATGACTATCATTTAATTATCACTATAGCAATTTACACAATACTAATAGCAATTTATGCCATATTTGTATATAAATTCTACAGATTTTTAGGAAGAAGAGATATACTAAAACTAGATTTAAACCAGTATAATAAGACTGATCATCCTGGATGGAATAA
The DNA here is from genome assembly GCA_043810775.1 of archaeon. Taxonomy (GTDB): domain Archaea; phylum Nanobdellota; class Nanobdellia; order Pacearchaeales; family GW2011-AR1; genus JBDRJD01. The sequence continues at coordinate 50,299 of JBDRNU010000002.1, forward strand.
ATTTTTTGCTTCAGTATTTTTTATTTTAGAGTATATAATTGTCCTTCCAATCATAGTTATATTTTGGTTTTTATTTTTAGCTATATTTTTATTACTTCTTTCTGAAGACCAGACTATAGCACAGGTATTGCTAGTTGCCGGAGGGATAGTAGCTTCAATAAGACTGACTTCTTATTTTAGCGAGGACTTGAGCAAGGACCTTGCAAAGATATTTCCCTTTACAGTGCTAGCTATATTTTTGCTTAATCCTGATTTCTTTTTGCTGTCTAATCTTGTCAGCAAGGCTGCAGAAATTCCAATGCTTTTAAGGAATATTTACATTTATGTTATTTTTATTGTATCTCTTGAAGCTGCATTGAGGATAGTTTTTATCTTTGTAGATGCAATGGTAGACAGCGAGCTTTCCAGCGGGAAAGATGGTAAGTAGTCAGCGTTAACTTTATATAGGTTAATTCTTAATAAAAATCAATAATTGGGAACATGACATTTGACAGAAGTGCTTATATGAAAGCTAAGATGCAGGCAAAAAGAAATGAAGCGAGAGCTAACATTGGAGAGTTTGCAAGAAGGTCTTATGAAAGCAGTTTTGAGGAAATTCTCAATGGAAGTAAAAAAGAGTTCTGGTTTTGGGAAAACAGGCTAGAGGCAATTGAATTCAAGATTAAATCAGGAAATTATAATATTGGGGAAATGGATAGTGTTTGGAGAAAGCTAAAGGAAATGGCTATGAAAAAGCCAGAAATGAGAAAAAAGGCAAGTGAGATTATGTATAAGCTTGAGCTTGCTAAGGAAAGAAAAAGTGTAGATTATAGTTTAAGGGACTTGGCTAGAGATAATAGAATAAAATTATATTTTAATCAGGGGAAATTAAACAATAAAGATATTGATGGGCTTATATCAAATAGAAATGTTGATTTAGAGTGCAAGCTGGGAATATTGGGCAGAAATATTGAAACTAGTGAAAAAGGCGAGCTTCAAATCATAATGAATTATGTTAGGAAAAACTATAAGAATTGCAATAGCTGTTATGAAGGATTAATGGCTAGGAGAGTTAATAGCAAGGCTAAAGCAAGATATTCAAATTTGATTAATCAGGAAAGTGAAGAAAGCATTGAAGTTAAAGAAAGTTTATTTAGCAGAATGAAAAGTTATTTTGGAAGATTATTAAAGCCAGTTGAAGAGTGGCAGGCTGCTTAATTTTTAATAAAGTTTTTAAACTCTACTTCTTTTAGTAAAGAAGCAAAACACGATTAACATAAAATGAAAAAGGTGCTCTTATTTTTTATTGGAATATTATTAGTTTGTTCTTTAAGCTTAGTGATTGCTGATGGAAATTGCACTGACAGTGATAATGGCAAGGATTATTATGTCAGGGGAGAGATAAATGGAAATGATATTAATAATTATAGTTATAATAATGCAAGTGACTCTTGCATGAATGTCCCTTCTCTGCAAGGTGATGAAGTTAATGAAAGTGATTATCTTGGTGAGTTTTATTGTGATAATAATATAGTGGCCTTAGATATAAAAAATTGCTCGTGTGAAAATGGGGTTTGTATTAATCAAACTAGCGATGATGACGATGATGATTTGAATGAGACAGATGATGACGATGATAATGACGCGAATGATGATAATGATGATTCTGGTAATTCAGGAGCAATTGTAACTAAGAACAAGACTAAAGGTGAGAAAAAATCAAGCTTCTTGCCATGGCAGAAGAGAAGCGAAGATGAATGTCCTGAAGGATGCTCATGCCATGGAGCTGTAACTAGCTGCAAGACTTCAACTGGAAAGACAATGACTATTGAAGCAGGCAGGTCAGGAAATATAATAATAATTACAATTGAAAAAATTGGAGTAGAAACTGAGCTTGAGGTTGAAAGTGAGCTAGATGATAGCAACAATACTAAGCTAAGTGCCAAGCTTTCAAATGGACAGATTAAGAGGCTTAACTTGATGCCAGATGAAGCTCAAGTAAGAGTAAGAGAAAGAGCAAGAATTTGCGAAGGTGAAGGAAACTGCACAGTGAAGCTTCAGGAAATTAAAGGAGAGTTAATGTATGAGTTTGAAGGCAACAAAGAAAGCAGATTATTTGCTTTATTTAAGAAGCAGATGAAAATACAAGCTAGAATTGATGCAGAAACCGGAGAAGTCAGCAAGATTAAGAAGCCATGGTGGGCTTTATTAGCTAGTGAATAGTCAAGCTTTAGAAATCAGTAGGTTTTTTATTCTGAAATATGAAAA
>JBDRNU010000003.1:0-87775 GCA_043810775.1 archaeon
TTAATATTGCAGGAAGAATAGTTATTGAAAGACAAGCATTATATCCATCCACATAATTACTAAAATTCCACTTTTGAGATCCTACTGTTTGATTTAATATGCTTAATTCATGATGAATATCAAATCCAAAGACATACGAGCTCCTCATTGAAAACATCAACAATAAACTCACTCCAATCATCAATAAAGCCCAGGGAAAAACATTCTCATTTAACTTATCACTTAATAAAACCACTAAGAAAACATAAACAGCAATACTTCCTAGCATGATCATAGTCAAATAGTTAGGCCCAAAATTATTCAAAGTTAAAGCTCCAAGAATTGAAATAACAGGGAAAATCATTGGAACTATTATAAAGATTCTGTCGAGCCATGAAAATTTAGGAAAATTAGTTTTAAACTTTAATTTAGGATTTCTTTTTGATGCAACTGTCATTAAAACTAAAATAAATGCATCAAAACTAACGAGAACTGGAATTAATGAAAGAGGTTTATCAGTTATATTCAACCAAGGCAGAATCCAATTAATAGCTAGCCCTGCAAACATAATAAAAGCTATACTTAAACCAATTACATAAACAAGATATTCCCAGAAATTAATCTTCTGAACCTTAAATATAAGCATGATGAGCAATCCTGGAATTGTCATTAGGAAAATGAAGCTCAGGATTGCTCGAATATAAAGGTAATTAATATTGGATAAAATTAAGATATTTACAATTACCAGAAAGGAAAATATTGCAATTAATATTAGGTTTTTATTTAGTTTCATTTTTTGTTTCTTCCTTTATTTTTTGATTATGTTCGCTTAGAACTTCTTTGTATAATTTAATATACTTCTTTGCTATTTTATTCCAAGAATAATATTCCAAAATACTTTTTCTTCCAAGTGTACCTATTCTTTTCCTTAATTTCCTGCTTTTAGATAGTCTTAATATAGCATCATATAACTGGGTTGAATTCCCTATATCTATTAAAATTCCATTCTTATCATTTTTTATTATATTCTCCGCTTCACCAGTCTTTGATGCAATTATTGGTATCTTACATGCCATTGATTCCAATATGGGAATACCGAAACCTTCGAATAAAGAGGGAAAAATGGTGATATCACAAGCTGAATAATATTTTGGTAAATCTTTATAATCTAATTCACCGACGCATAGAATATTTTTAGATAATTTATTCTTATTTATTTTAATTGATAATTCTTTCTCCCACCCTATCTCACGATTTGCCCCAGAAATAATACAAGTGAATTTAATATCATTCTTCTTTAATTTTTTTAATGCCTTGAGAGCCACTTCTGCGCCTTTCCTTTTTGACCTTGATCCTCCTGGAAAAAATATTAAAATATCCTCTTCAGAATTTTTAATTTTTTTGCTAATTCTTGATTTAGTGGGTTTGAATAGATTAGTGTCCACACCCTCCAAAATAACAGTCGTCTTTTCAGTTAAATTTGGATACAATTTTAATAATAATTTTTTAGTTGAAGAACTCACTGCTATAATTTTTTTTGCTTTCTTTGTAATAATCTTTTCTATAATTAAATCAGGTAGAGAAACTAATTTTTGAAAAAAGTTAAAATTCGGAAAATCAAATAAAACTGGGTGATGGATTGTTACTAAAAAAATACCTTTATTAATCAAAGGGAAGCCTGAATAACTATTAGAATGGATAATTGTTTTACTATCTACCTTTACTTTTTTGACCATGGAAATAAAAAATGAGGGAAGCCTGAATAAAGGTATAGAGATACAATCAAGAAATTTTATTTTGTGAATTTTTTTATTTCCTATTTTACAATCACTTGGGATAATTATCTGAATAGGTAAATTAGCCCTAACCAAGGCCTTAGATAATTCATAAGCATATACTCCTGCACCTCCACAATATTTGTCTGAAAACTCTTGCGAAATTAATTTTATATTAATTTTTTCCATTTTAGAACTCCGATTATCCTCCCAACATAGTAAGCCAGAATTAAGCTATAATTGATTACAATTGCTAATAGAAAACTTAAGATCTTTTTTGATTCAAATTTATATCTTGATCTTATGTGCAAGAAGCTTGTAATTAAAGGGTATAACAAAAATAAAACCAAAAATAGATGTGTTTTTAAAAAAATACCTTCAAAAATCATAATTAGTAAAAAAAATATAAAACCAAAAAAGGCCACATCTGGCAATCTTATCTTTTTATATTTTTTTATTAATCTTGTGGATCCTTCTCCGCTTTGATATAACCATTTTAATGAGTCTGAATAATCTTTTATACAATTATGTCTAACTATTAAATCTTTGACTGATTTTAATTTAAAACCTTTATTTTTCAATCGTTCATTTAAATCAAAATCTTCCCCATTACTTAATTTTTTGTTGAAATTTATATTTTTAAAAATTTTATTTTTAAAAATCCCATTACTACCTGTTATTTCAGTTGTATGATTAATTAATTTGGGTTTTAAATTGAATTTGTTAAATATATAGGCAACATCTCCATCAGGAACCGCGATTCCCCCTACAGCATCATACTTCTTCAGATATCTAAAACAAACATTGAGCCAATTTTTTGGTAGAATAATATCTGCATCTACAAAAGCAATATAATTTCCTATAGCTTTTTTAACTCCAATATATCTTGCATTACCTCTCCCTTTATTAAGTTTTAAATCGATTAATTTAATATTTTTATTTTTCTTGATTAAATTTTTAACCACTTGTGAAGTGCTATCTTTTGATGCATCATTAATAACAATTACTTCATAATCTGCTAATTCATTTTGACTAAGAATCGAATTTATACAATGAGATATATTTGTCTCTTCATTATATGCAATAATTATAAAAGATATTTTCATCCCCTATATACCTCCTCAAATTGAGAGATGATTTTACCCAAATCATATTTCTTAGCTAAATTTAAGCAATCCTGACTCATATTTCTGCTTGCTGATAGTGTTTGAATTATTTTTCTGGATATATCATTTTCATCTAAACTTGAGAGAAAACCATTTTCTCCTTGCTTTATAAGAAATCTTGAAGCATTTTCTTTAGCATCAATAGTAACTACAGGAATTCCACAAGCTAGAGCCTCTATAACTGAAATTCCAAATCCTTCTCTTGTAGAAGGTAAGACAAAAACTTTTGAAGATTTTATTAAAGCGAGAACATCTTCATTTTTTTCTACAGCTCCTTTGAAGGTAATATTCTCCTTAATTTTCAACGCCTTTACTATATTTTCTAAATTTTCTCTTTCAGGACCATCTCCAATAATTATACATTTAATATCTGGAAATTTTTTCTTGATAATTTTTACTGCCTTGATTAAATAATTTACATTTTTGTGACTTAATAATCTGCCAGCAAAGATTATATCTGATTTTTCTTTGCTAGGTTTTATTTTCTTGATTTTACTAAAATCAATTCCATTAGTAATAGTTATGATTTTTTTCTTATTGATTTTTAATTTTTTTATTAATTGCTGAGTAGTATTATTAGATACAGAAATAATTTTATCTGGAAGCTTTCCTGCAAGTTTTTCAATCCAATATCCAATTATTCCTTTTCTCCCCATATATTCTAACCAATAGTCTTTACCCCAGACTTCATGCCAGGTGACTATCATTGGCTTTCTTTTAATCAAACATGCAAGCTTAACCGGAAATAGATGGAAATAAACCATATGATCTGCATCAACAACATCAAAATCTTCTTTTAATATTTTAAATGCTGAAATCCCAAAGAATAATCCTTGTTTTATTGATCTTCTTTTACTAGTATATAATGGATAATTGTTACAGATCCCATGAAATGTAATATTATAATTTTTTATTGTGTTATTTCCTTCCCAAAATTTCATCGTGTAAAAATGAACTTCATATCCTCTCTTTGCAAGATTGGTTGCTAATTCATAAGAACGAGTTTCCTTTCCACCTTTATTAAAAGGATAAACAGAATCTGACAAAAGAGCAATTTTCATCCTATCGCCTCGGCTTCCATTTAATATTTTTAAGAAGCATTGAAGTAATCTTTAAACCATCACTTATTGGAGCTATCTTTGACTCTCCCTTACGCTTATCATAAGTAATAGGAACTGAATAAATCCTATTTCCTAACCTAGCCATTTTAGTTATCATCTCGGCTTCAATTGCAAAGCCAGGAGATTTAATATATCCGTTTAAAGTGATAAGAGATTTTCTTTTCCAGGCAAAAAAGCCAGTACAAGTATCTGTAACATTAGCTTTATAGAAATGCCTTACAATAAAAGTAAAAAACCAGTTAGCAGCTCTATGAGATAAACTCATAGAATTTCCATTCATTCTTCCCTCTAACCTAGAGCCTATAATAACATCACAAAAATTATTATATAAAGGCTCAATCATTCTAGGAATCTCAGAAGCCTTGTAAGTATTATCTCCATCTAGCATTACAATGAAATCAGTATCCTTACTAATATTATCAAAACCAGTATGAAGAGCAGCGCCTTTTCCCTGCTTACCCTCAAAAATTACCCTAGCTCCTTTTTTCCTAGCTATCTCACTAGTTCGATCACTAGAATTATTATCAATAACTAATACTTCAATACTATAACCTAGATACTTAAGTTCCTTTCTAGGAATAGAATCAATTACTTTTCCTACTCCCTTTTCCTCATTATAGCATGGAATAATCACAGTTAGCTTCTTTAGTTTCTTCATTTTCCCTTAGTTCGTTTAAACCTAAAATCCTTGAAATTATACTGTAAGAAATGTTTATAAAGCTTACTGTTTTTGTTATTTTATAGTTACAACAAAATGAAATATATACTAATTGCAGCTGTAATAATTTTAGGAATTTTCCTATTTTTCTTAATGAAAATTCCAATTGGGATTGAGCCTTTAACTGAGCTATATTTTGAAAATCATACTAAACTGCCAGTTAATATCTTTCCAGATCAAAAATACAACTTTACATTTACAGTTCATAACCTAGAATACATGGAGATGAACTATAGCTATAAGATATATGCAGAATATGGAAATATAACTAGCCAGATAGACTATGGAAATTTGCAACTTGAAAATAATCAATCATCTACTATATATGAAGAATTTAGGCTAGATGAAGAATTTACTAGAGCTAAGATAAATATAGAACTAGAAAGACTTCAAGAAAACCCAAAGCAAAAAGATCCTAACTTAAAAAATCAGACTCTAGATATTCATTTCTGGGTAGATGAGATACAACCTACTAGGATAATATTTACTAACAAAAGTTAGGATAAGTCAGTAGTGAAAAAATTTATAGTTTAGAGTATAATCTTATTTAAATACTGTTTTAGAGTGGTAAAAAAATGAGACTAAGGATAATTTCATTATTAGTAATTTTAGTTTTAGGGCTATTTATGGCAAGCGCCTTAGTTAGTTCTGATACACTAGTTGGAGGAAAAATATATACTTCTGATTTTTATAATCCTACTTTAGGTGCTGATGTAAAAGTAATATGCATACATAATAATATAGAGACTAGCCGTACTGATACTAGCTTAGGAGATGGAACTTATGCTGTTGACTTTCCAGAAAGTGAGTGTACTGAAGGAGATGATGTAAAAGTCTCAGCTAGTAAAGGAGATTATTCAGGAAGCAGTGAAGGAGTAATAATAAACTGTACTGGAGACGCTTGTGACTCTGATCATGTTGCTATTCAAAATATTGTAATGAGCTATAATCCAGCTAGTGATGATGACTCAGGAGATGATGATAGTGGTGATGATGGAAGTGGATATTATATCTTGCCTAGATGTTTAGAAGTGTGGGAGTGTGGAGACTGGTCAGAATGCATTGATAGAACTCAAACTAGAACTTGTAATGAGTTAAATAATTGCACCACTACTTTAATGAAACCAGATGAGCAAGAAAACTGTGAAGTTAGTAATTTATTAGGAAATGTGGATCAAGAATTAAGTCCAGGAATACTAGGAGCTGTAGTAGGATTAGGTGGAAGAATAGGAAATATAGGATTTATAATTGCTTTAATTATAGCTATTATAATTCTTTCTTTAATTGTAGCTTATATGAGAAAAAAATAATCTTCATCATTATTGAGTAATACTGAAAATTATATTCTTTTTTACAACAATCTTTAAATAGTAAAGAGTGTTTAGTTTTCTAATGAAGTTACTAAGGGACAAAAGAGCTGCGTTAAAATTTTCTATGTTAATAGTCGGTATCTTCACTATAATTCTTGTTGGAGCTTATTCTGTGAGTGTAATTGGCCAGGATATTCCTGTAGGTGAAGCTGATACTGGTGTGATTATTCAAAGTCATGATTCCTATGCTGAATTAGAACCTGAATGGTCTGTTCCTTCTGTTGATAATGATTATACTGTTAAGATTTGTAATGATGGTCCTGATACAATTGATGAGGTAAGAGTTTACAAGAATGAATTATATGGTGGGTTTGATGATTCAAGTGCTTGTGAACCAAAAACTGGTTGGGAATTAAATTTTATTAATACTAAAAAAGCTTGTTTTTATGTTGCTGAAAGTTCTTCTTATTATATTGATGGAGGTGAATGCCAGGATTTTGAATTTCATGCTACTGCTCCTTCTGAAGATCCTGTAGAATGTTTATTACAATGGAAATTTGAAACCAGAGATATTAACGATGTTTGGCATACTATTTATGATACAACTAGTATAGATAGTCATGCTCCTGAAACTACTAAAACTCTTGGAAATCCTTTTTATACTGATGGGACTTCTGAATGGATATCTACTTCAACTCCTGTTACTTTAACTGCAGTTGACATGTCATTAGAATGTGCAATTGGATTAGATAAGACTTGGTATATGAATGTTATTGATTTAACTGAAAATTCTTGCAAATATCCTGATAGAAGCTGCACTCCTATTACTGAATTTGATACTGATTTTATTAAAAAATCTCCTCGTGATGAGATTAAATGTGTTGATGAAGTTCAGGAGTATTGTATAGAGGAAAAGCAGTATGAACCTAATACAGAAGATTGGTATGATTGTGTAGAAGAGTATGTTTATGGAAAATGTGAAGTAGATCCTTTATGGAAATTATATAGAGGAGTACAAGTTACTAAAGATGAAGAATCTTGCCATATTTTCCAGTATTTCTCAGTTGATTATTTAGGAAACGCTGAAGAATATCAAGTAAATTGTTTCTTTGTAGATGATACACCTCCTGTAGTAGATATAGAAGTTGGAGAGCCTAGTGTGGGATGTGGAGATTTAATAAGGCTAGTTGTAGATGATGATGGGCCAGAAGATTGCTATGTTAGAGATCATGTTACACCTATAACTTTAACTTGTGAAGATCAAGGGCCTCATCCAAGTGATAATGTTAAAATTTATTATAGAATATTCCTTGATGATGTATTAGCACAAGGTTGGGCACTATATGATGAACCAATTATATTTAATGAAGATTCAGAGCATACACTAGAATATTACTGTGTAGATGCTGTTGATAATTATGATGGAACTGAAAATGATCCATATTCTGCTGAATTCAAGGTAGACAGCCAGCCACCAATAATAGAGAAAGATATGCTTGGTGAAGAGAATATTGACTGGATGGGAGACTGCCCAAGTGGAAGATATTTAGAGCATGGAGATTGTTATGTTGCTGATAATGGAAGAGGAGGAGTAAGTATTTCTGTTAAAGATGATGATGAGCAATTCCCTCAATGTGTAGTTGATAACATAAAATGTAATTACACATTATACTGGCAAGCATCAAGAGAAGAATGTGCAGAAGTTAAAGGTGTATGGGATGATTGGTGTTTAGTTGATAGCGGAGATTTTACAGATTATCAAGAAATTATTTTCCATGAAGATTCTACACATCAACTTGATATTTATTGTGAAGATGCATTAGGAAATCCTATTGAAGACCATGAATTTTTCTTAGTTGATTCAACTCCACCTGTAACTGCAAAAGTTTATGGAGTTCCATTTTTCCCAGAAGATATAAATGATCCTGGAGCATATCCACATTTTATTACTTCAGATTCTTTAATAACTTTAAATGCAAAAGATGCAAAAGTTGGAGTAGATAAAACTTACTGGAGATATATTGTTGTGGAGGATATATGGTGCCAGAGTGAATTCAGTGGATGTATGAACTATGATGAAGATATTTTAGAGGAATTTGTTGAATACAAAACCCCTGTAACATTACCAGAAGACTCATGCCACTTAATTGAATTTTATTCTGTAGATTTATTAGGAAATGAAGAAACTTACAATAGACAGTGCGTATTTGTAGATAATAAAGCGCCTGAAAGTATTAAGAAAATTGGAGAGCCAAAGGTGCAGAGTTGCAATAATGATGAACCTTTGGTTAGAGCTGCTTCTGTAGGTGATGTAGTACATGAATTAGATGTAAGTCTACTTGATAATCCAGGTTATCCACACCATTGTAGTGTTGGATTAACTTTTGATGGAAATTCACTATATTATGATAATTGTGGAGATTCAAATATTTATGAAATTGATCCTATAAATGGAGATCTAAGAAATACATTTGATACTGGAATTAGTTATCCAAATGCAATGGCATATGATTCTAAAAGAAATGGTATTTGGTTTGGAAGTCAGAGTTGTGTTGCTGGTGAAATGCCAATATATTTTTGGGATTTTGATGATGATTCTGTAACTTTAATGTTTAATGTACCAGATGGAGAATTATTATATTACTGCTTTACAGACGGATTGGCTTATAATGAGAATGATCCAAATACAGATGCAGATGATGAGATCTGGTTTAGTGATGATGTTGATGATATAATTGGGTTATTTAGACCAGATGGAACATTAGTAGATACCTATAATCCTACTACAATTGATTCATCATTAAGTAGAACTAGTGGACTTGCAGTTGGTGGTCCTAATTTATATTTAGGAAACAATGGTGGAGGAGATGTATTTAGAGCTGATATTGATTCATGGACTGCACTAGGAGAATTTGCAAGCACTTCAGACAGAGTAGAAGATATGGCTTGTGATCCAGTTACTTTTTACCCAACAGAAGTTATGTGGGTGAGGCATACTCCTCAATCAAATCCAGATGATGATATAATTACTGCGCATGAGATTGAACCAGGAACATGTGGATTAGGCGGACAGCCTCCCCAATGTGATGGAGAAACTTACATTACTCAAGATACTTTAATAGGCATACTTTGTACTGACCAACTACCTCATCCAGTTGGAGGAGAGGCTTTATGGTATAGATATAGATATGCAGAGGATTGTGATGATTTAGAATTAGCTCAATGGACTGATTGGATTGACCCTGCAGGAGAACTAAAGGAATTTAAATTTCCTGAAGATTCATGTCATGAATTAGAATATTATTGTGAAGATGCTCTTGGAAATGAAGAAGAACATCAATTTGAAATTGATATTGTAGATTCTCAAGCTCCAGTAATTGAGAAAGAAATTATTGGACCTTGGTTACCTTGCGATGGTTTAGTGGGAGCTGATGGTGATGATGATGTAGAACCATTAGACTGTTTTTATATTGATGGAATTACAGAGATTCATGTAACTGTAACTGACCCAGAACCACATCCAGTTAATAATGTAGACTGCAACTGGGAGTATTATTTAGATGGAAGCCAAACGCCAGAAGGTGGAGAAAGTAATGTAGGAGATTCATTTATAGTACAATTTCCAGAAGAATCTGAGCATTTATTAGTAATCAACTGTTGGGATGCTTTAGGAAATAAAGTAATTGATGAAGAAATATTCAATGTAGACAAAACACCTCCAGCAATAACTAAAACTTATGGGGATCCGTATTACAGTGGAACTTTTAGAGTATGTGATGAAAGTATCGGAGAGCTATCAGCTGCTCACGGAGGAAATAATGATTGTATAGAATACTGGGCTGAATGGATAAATTCTGAAACTCTAATAAAGATAAATATAGATGATGCAGGAGATCATAAAACAGGAATTAAGGAAGTTAAATATAGAAGTATAATGAAATCTAATGAATCTTGCAGATATGAACAAAGGCCAGAAAGTAGTGATTATGACTGTTCAGAAGCAGATGATGCTATTGGAGAAGAATGGGATACTGCAGAACTAGATGATAATAATAATTTTGAATTTACTATAGATGATGATTCATGCCACTTGATTGAGATAATGGCAACTGATAATGTTGATAAATGCAACTTGCATAAACAGTGGGTATATGTAGATAATCAATCACCTATACCAATTAAGACAGTAGATGAGCCATCTACAGAATGGCAACCAGTTGATGTAGCTAGCAATCCACTTGACCCAGATGCAACTCATTTTTACCCTGAAATAGTACCATTATGTTGGAATGGACTAGAAAACAGTATTGACTGCTGGAAAGTAACTTTAGATACTAAAATTTCAATGGAATGTGAAGATCCTCAACCTCATCCAGTTAATCATGAAAAAATATGCTTTAAAGTTGAAATGGATGGAGAAGATATAACTAATGGTGATGGCTGTGGAAGAATGAAATGTGGAAGGCCAGATGGATATTGTGCAGAATACGGTGGAAAATATAATAGAACAACTGGATACTGCTGTACTGATAAGGAAATAGAAGACTTTAAGTTCCTTGAAGAATCTGAACATAACTTAGCATTTTACTGTGAAGATGCATTAGGAAATCAAGGCCCTGTAGATGATGAAAAATTCAAAGTCATAGGAAAGCAGTTTAAAATCAGATTAAATGATAAATGGAATTTAATCTCTGTACCATTCAGACTATTAAATGATGACCCAGCAGAAGTATTTGAAGATGCAGAATCTGTACAGACTGTATGGAGTTATGATGAAAATGGTGACTGGCATGTATATAGACCTGATCAACCAGAATTAGCTGACCTTGATCATATAGTTCCAGGAGAAGGATACTGGGTGCTATCTGACTGTGAACAATTCCAAGGACATCCATGGGACTGGAGACACGGCTGTGGAAAAGACGGAGACAAGTGTGAAATGCTTACAGTCGGTGGAAGCTTATACAACCCAGGACCTGTAGTACCTCCAAGCAAAGAATTGCCAGAAGGATGGAACCTAATAGGATATTATGGAACTGAAGATAGATGGAAATATGAGGGCCCAAATGCCTGGTATTTCCAAGATGGTAAAGACGCTTACTGTGAATTATACTCATTAAGAAACTTAGGAGGATTAGATCCTACTAAGTGGAGTGCTTTAATAGGCTATTGGGAACCTGAGAATCCAAATGCTTGGGAAGAGTATGGTTTCTGTGATGAACTAGATCCTGGAGCAGGCTACTGGATATCAATGGACGCAGAAGGAGACTATAAACCTTCAACAGTATGTGAAGGAATGTGGAATTCATTGTGCCAGATTCCGTTTTTAACATAAGAGTTAAATTCTTAAATACTAACTTATTTAAAATTTAGACTAAGATGAAAGGAAAATTAGTTTTATTATTTTTAGGGGTGTTGCTTGTAGCTAGCGTTGTGTCAGCTATTCCCGGAATTCCCCACCAGTTTTACGGCCAAGTTACAGTTAATGGTCAGCCTGCTAATAATAATATACTAAAAGCTGTTTGTGAAGGTGATGAATATATAACTCTTTCTTTAGAAGGCAAGTATGGATATAATCCTAATATTTTTTATGTAGCTGATCCTGATGGAGACAGAATGGGACAGACAATTACTTTTTATTTAGGTAGCAAGAAGGTAGGAGAAACTAAATTTGTAAATAATGAGCTTACAGAATTGAATATAGCTACTACAACTACTTGTGGTGATAGCTACTGCTTAGGAGATGAAACATGCACAAGTTGCTCGCAAGATTGTGGAATATGTACTGATCCTCCAATAATTAATATAATTTCTCCTGAAGCTAAAGATTATGATAGTGATAAAATTGATCTAAAAGTTACATCTGATCAAAATATACTAATCTGGATGTATTCTTTAAATGGCAAGAGCTTTGTAACTTTTACTCCTGATATAATTATTACGGCTGAAGAAGGAGAAAATGATCTTACTGTTATAGGATTAAACAGTGTTTTCTTAACTGGGCAGAATTCAGTTAAGTTTACAGTAACTTTAAGTTATTGCGGCAATGGTATTTGCGATGTAGATAAGGGAGAATCATGTTCAAGTTGCTCGGTAGATTGCGGAGCTTGCTCAAGTGGAGATACTGGAGGAAGTAGTAGTGGTGGAGGAAGTGGAAGTTCTGGAGGAGGCGGGGCAGGAGGAGGTATTTTGCCACCTGCTCAAAATTTAGTTCAGCAAACTGGAGATGATGAAAGTAATGCAACAGAAGATTCGCAAGGAAACTTGCAAGAGCCAACTACTCAAGAAGCTAACCCAGGAATATTGGGCGCTGTTCTTGGGCTTGGAGGAAGAATAGGAAATCCTGGATTAATAATTGCAGGATTTGTTATAGCTATTATAATTATTTCTTTAATTGTAGCCTATATAAGGGAGAAGAGAAAATAAAATGGCAGACTTACAAAGTTATCGTGAAAGTTTATTAATAGCACTTGATAAACCAAGGAGTTCTTTAGGATTAACTATTGATGAAGTTGTTGAAGAACAAACTACAATTTTTGAACAGATGAGAGATTATGCTGAACAACATGATTTAACTGAAGATCCTTTATATGATAAGGCAAGAGAAGCTTATGATGGAGAAGTAAAAAAAGATGAATTAGCTATTAAGGAATGGTTAGACAAATCAAAAAAAGAAAAAAGAAATAATACTAATAAATGGAAAGATTTTGCTCAGTATAGGAAAAAAGGGAGAAAAGGAACTGCTCCAGAAATGGAACTTGAAAATTATGAAGTTTGGAAGATTTTACATATGAGGCAGGATTCTGAGGGTAATTTACTTTCTTCTGATGGTAATCGTAGAGTAACATTGGCTCAAATAAGAGATGGTAGTTTTAGAAATCATTATGAATATCCTGGGGAGGATCAAATAAGATGAGTTCTGAATTAATTCAACATGCAAATGAAGTAATGGATTCAGGAGATAAAAGATATAATATTACTGAAATTATTGGAGAAGGGGGTTTTGCTTGGGTATTTAAAGCAAGAGATAGAAGAGAGGGAAAAGATGTTGCAGTAAAAATAGGTAAATCCTCTTATGATTCTGAATTAAATAAATTATTTGATAAAGAGGGGTTTTTGTTAGAAAATCCTCACCCAAATTTAGTTGAAGTATATGATATAATGAATTTAAGTGGATTTCCAGTGATGGTAATGGAATTAGCAGAAAGTAATCTTCAAGTTCATAATTTAAGAAGGGTTTTTGATTTAGAAGGTGTTTGTGAAGTGATGAATCCTATTTGTAGTGCTGCTGATTTTTTGCATTCACAAGGAAAAACTCACAGAGACTTAAAGCCAAGTAATATTCTTGTTTGTAAGGGGGTATATAAAATTGCTGATTTAGGCAGTGCAGGTGCTACAGGAACTACAAGTTCAGCGCATGGAACTGATAGTTACAGAGCTATTGAGAGTTTTTGGGCAGAGGGAAAAAATCCTGAATTCTTTAAGGAGTCAGACGTATACTCTCTAGGTGTAATAACTTATTTTTTATTAACTAAAAAAACTCCATTTTCTGTTAAGTTTAAAAGTGAAAAAAAAGATGAAAATTTTATGAGAGATATGTGTAAAAAGATTGGTGCCGAAGAAAGATTAACTGAGACTATTGTTAGAGCCACACATCCTGATTACCATAAAAGATTTCATTCAGCAGGAGAATTATACTCAGCAATTAAATCTCTAACATAATAAATCTGTAATTTTTCATTAGTTCTTAGTAAGAAAAAAATTTATATTATTTTTTGCAACAATCTTTAAATAGTAAGGCGCTGTAACTTTCTTATGACTAACGGAAAAAAAATTGGTGTATTATTAATTACGCTACTAATTTTTGCAGGTATTTCTAGTTTAGTAGCTGCAGATGATGATATTTTTCCAAAAGAATTACCTATAGGCGCGTTCTGCGCTCCAAAAGATACAACTGCACCTGACTGCAATATTAATTATCTTGAGCAAAAAGATTCTCACAATGAATATGATTTTGATTCTAGCTCAATTTACCTCAGTGAAGATGGGAAATTCTATATTTACGGAGATGCAGAAGACAGCCAAAGCAGTGTAGTTAATGTGCAGTGGAATAGAACCAGCCCTGACCAGGATTATTATCATATTTTTGAAAATGCTGTTGCTGACGACGGCGCTTTTAATGAAAAAGAGGAAGAGTGGTACAGCCAGGACTGGGAATCTACATTTGAAGATGGCTGGCATTATATTTGCTGCAGGTCAGTAGATGCTGCAAATAATGTGGAAATTCCAGATGAAGATGACTGTGTAGCTTTCTGCATTGATAGAAATAATCCTGGAATTGTAGAAAATGTTATTCATTCAAATCCTTCAGATTGTGTAAGCAATTATGTAAATGAAGCTCCTGAATTTTCATGGGATGAAGCTGAAGATGAGGGATGCGCAGGAATTGATTATTATGAAGTAAGGGTTTATTTTTCAAATAGTACTCTCTATTATGGCTTGGAGACACTAGATACTGAAATGAGTGTAGCAAATCCAGAAAATGGAGAAGATTATTATATTGAGGTAAGAGCTGTTGACAAAGCTGGAAATAAAGGATTATGGTCTGATAAGTCAGAAGATGTTTATTATGATAATGAAAATCCTCAAGTTGAAATAACTGGAGAAGCCTGGGATGAATGGTATAATGATGATTTCTCTATATTTGAAGAAGATTCAGATAATCTTGCATTATGGAAATGCCAGATAGCAATAAGCGGAGATGGCTCTGAGCCTGATGAGTATATGGATGTTGAATGTAATTCTGAATTTTCAGTTGATATTTCTGAATACTGTCCTGAAGATGGAGAAAATGTATGCTGGATTAGAAAAAAAGTAATAGATAATGCCTGCAATGAAAATAGTGAAGGGCATAAATGGGATTTGGACAGAACTCCCCCTACTACAATAAAAACAGTTTCAGATCCAAAATATCCTGGATTTGAGTGGATGGATTATTTAATTGACTGGTTCATTAAACCAGAAACTACAATAACCTTCAGCTGTGAGGATGGTGATGGAAGCGGGTGTGATAATACTTATTATAGAATTAATGGTGGAGAGTGGGAAGAATATGATGGCCCATTTAGTGTAGGAGAAGATGATGGAGTCTATGAACTTGAATATTATTCTGAAGATATGATAGGAAATGAAGAAGAACCTCAAGAGGAAATTGACAAGATAGATACAGAAGCTCCAGTAACTAGCAAAACTTATGAAGGACCTCAATATTCAGCTTATAGAATTATTCCAGAATTTGATTTAAATGTATGGATGAGGTATATTTCAGGGGCAACTGAAATAGCATTAGAAGCTGAAGATTCTGAAGTTGGAGTAGATAAGACTTATGTTCAAATATTAGTTCCTGGCGGAGAGGACCATGAAGAGTGGTATGGGCAAGAAACAGAAACCTGGTTTGAAAATGAATTAGAATGTATTGAAGATAATTGTGATCAAGAATTTGAGTGCCAGGGAGAAGTTACATTAGAGTGTACTTACTTTGAGGATAATCTTGAATGCTCAGATGCAGGATGTGATTGGAATACTGAATATGATTGTTTAGGAAGCCCTGTAGGAGCTTGTGATGGAGATAATCAAAATGATTGTGAAGATACAGACGGATGTTCATGGGAAGATCCTATAACTGGCGGGTGTGAAGGAGTTATTGACTGTTACGCAATTGGAGAGGATGAACTTGCTTGTAATCAGGCAGGATGCAACTGGTGTCCTGATACTAAATGTTATGGAAGCCCACAGCAAACTTGCGCTCAATTTGTAGATGAAACACTATGTGGAAATGTAGGATGTACCTGGACTGATCCTATAGATGGAGGATGTGCAGGAAGCCCTGTAGGAGCTTGTGATGGAGATAATCAAAATGATTGTGAAGATACAGACGGATGTTCATGGGAATCAGTAGGAGGAGATTGTAGTGGAGAAGTAGATATAGAATGTGGAGATTATGGAGAAGAAGCTTGTGAAGATGTTCCTGATTGTGCATGGCTACCAAAGGAAGTTCAAGAGTGCCCTGAATGCATATCAACTTTATGGCAAGTAACAGATGAGTTTGAATACAACACCCCATTTACAGTAGATGAAACCTGCGATCATAAAGTATGCTACTATTCAACTGATTTATTAGGAAATGCTGAAGATGAAAAATGCCAGGTTTTCAGCGTCGATAATACTGCTCCTGAAATAATAATATTAAATCCAACTGAACAAGAAGCTGAAAATGTAGAAAAATGCATCCAGAGTGTAGTAGCTTTAGTGAGTGATGATAAGAGCGGAGTAAAGAGTGTATGGGCTGAATTATATGATGGTGATGATTTATTAAGAAATGTCAGCATGAAAAAAACAATATACGGAACTTACGAAGCTCTGATGGACAAGCAACTGCCAGCTGGAGAGTATAATTTAATAGTGAAAGCCAAGGATAATGTTGATAATATTGGAGAGGAATTAATTAGTGAAATGCTTATAGAAACAATATTCGTAGAATATATTAGTCCTGCTCAATGCCAGATTGATCCTGAACAAGGAGGAAACTGCGACTTTACATTCCATATATGCATGAGGGGAGATAATTCAATGCAAATGTGGATGAACAAGCTTGGAGGAGTAGTTACTCCAGATATGATGAATGCAATGATTTCATCAAATGGAGATGAAACTTTTGTAGGATTAAAGCATGATGATTTTGAGAGTGATGCAGGTGTACTAATGCTAGGAAATGAGTGCGAAGAGATTAATGGAAGAACCACTTTTGATTTAAGCCTTGACCTAGATGAAGATACTGCAGGAATGTTAGGAGCTGGAGCTCATGAACTAGAGTACTGGCTTAAATCTTCAATGACTTGTGAAGATTAAATCTATTAATTTATCTAGAGAAAATTTCAAACATGACAAAAAAGAGTTTTTTATTAATATTAGCATTTTTACTAGCTAGCACTTTTGTTCTTGGAGCAGATTATCATGGAAGCTTGAATGTTGATGTAGGTGATGGGACAATTATTATTGGACCTCCTCAAGGCGAGACATGCACTGAAGACTGGAGCTGTTCATATTGGAACAGCTGTACAAATAATCTTCAGAGTTTCATATGTGTAGACTGTAATGCGTGCGGAACTTATGATTTAAGGCCAGCTACTTGCGGAAATACTACAAGCTGTGATGCTGGCGGAACAACAGTAATTGGTGGAGGGGGTGGTGGAGGAAGTGGAGATGATGATGACAATGATGATGGGATATTATTAAGCAGTAAGGCCTGCACTGAATTATGGAGCTGTGGAGACTGGTCAACATGTCAAGATGGTAAGGAAGTTAGAACCTGCTCTGATAAAAACAAGTGCGGAACTACTAGCTTAAAGCCAGTTAGTGAAAGAGAGTGCGAAGGACTTTTGACAGGAAATACAGAAGACCAAAGCGGAGGAAGCTTATTGGGCGCTGTTCTTGGGCTTGGAGGAAGAATAGGGAATATTGGATTATCCTTATTATTTATAGTAGTTATACTGGCTGCACTAATAGTTTTAGTTCTACTTAGAAAAAAAACAGGGTGAAATGATATCTTGGCTTGAAAGGAATAAGAGCATATCTTGGGCTATTACTTTAATAATAGCTATAATTATTTTTTATGTTTCTTCTTTAAGCTTTAAAGCAGGTGAAGGTGGAAGCAACTTAAATGCTATTCTTTATCATTTAGTTATATTCTTTATACTGGGTTTTTTCTTGCTAATCTCCTTGCTAGGAGGCAAGAAAAAATATCTTATACTCTGCTTGGGAATTTTGGCGGCAGTATTCTATGCCTTGCTTGATGAAATTCACCAATTTTTTGTGCCTGGAAGATACAGCAGCATTAGCGATGTTCTCGTCGACAGTTTAGGAATAATATACGCTGCAATGATATATTTCATAATTATAAAATATAGGGAAAATAAGAATGTCTTTCCTTATTTTAAAGAATAATTCTTCACTAATAAAATCTTCCTTTAGTTAAGGATTTTGACCTCTTCCAATTAATCCATGAAGCAATTAGAGCCAATATTCCAATTAAAGATAATACTAATGCATTGAAAGAAGAGTATATTATCGCCAGGATAACTCCAAGAACTATAAGAATTATTCCGATGATTAGAGAGCTAATAGCTCTAAATTTTAATCCTAACCCACCTACTTTATAAGCTGTTGATAAAGCTTTATCTCCAATGTTTTTTTTATCTTTTTCTTGAATTGACATTTTTCAGATCTAAATTTTTTTGATGAATATATTGCCAATAACTTAACAAAATAAGTAATAAGGCAACAATAGTTACAATGATTTTTACTGTTAAAGTCATCCCGACATTTTCACCTTGATTATTTGATAGTTGGCCATAACCTAACCACATACTTATAAGTACTAAAACAATTAAAATAAATCCAATAATCATCAACCACTTAACAAAAGTTTTTTGATTTTCAGCCATCTTTTCTTAATTTATTAATATTCTATGATTTAAAAACTTACTTCTTAGCCTTATTTTAAAGAATAAAAAGCTTTTTTAAGTACAGAATAGAGAATTAAGTATGAAGAATAGAGGATTAATATTATTTTTAGGATTAATATTATTGCTAGTTACGTGCGTAAATTCAGAAACTAGCATTTATATGAATGGAGAATTTATAAGAGACCTTCCTGTAAGTGCCTTTTTGCAAGATTCAGCAGGAATACTAAATGCTACATCAACCTGGGCTGTACAAATAGGGGGAATAAATATTACAGGAGCTAATGAGACTATCTGTGTTCTAGATTCTGGAGTTGATTTTACACATCCAGACCTAGTTGGAAAAAACTATACATGCAATATTAATTGTATGACTCAAGGCTGTATAGAAAACTGCTCAATACTAGATGATAATGGGCATGGGACTCATGTAGCTGGAATCTTAGCTGGAAATGGCACTATACTTAAGGGAATTGCGCCTGACGCAATGCTAATCAGCCTGAAGGTTTTAGACAGTGCTGGAAATGGCTATTTATCTAATGTAACTTCAGCTATAAGCTGGTGCATAGAAAATGCCCCTATATATAATATAAGCGCAATAAGCATAAGCCTGGGAACTGAACCACCTTATCTTTACAGAAGCTACTGCGATAACATTGATACAGAGACAACTGCTGCAATAAATAATGCAACTGCCCATAACATATCTATAATAGCAGCTACAGGAAATGACGGCAATACAACAGCTATAGCCCTGCCAGCCTGCATTCAGAACGTAACTGCAGTGGGAAATTCTGATAAATCCGACGGTGCAGCAAGTGATTCAAATTATAATAATATAACTGACTTATTTGCAACTGGAGTCAGCATTAATTCTACAAAATCAGGAGGAGGATATCAGATAAGAAGCGGGACTTCAATGGCAGCTCCGCACGTTACTGCTGCATTCATATTAATAAAACAGTTTTATAGGCTGCAGAGAAATGCATTAGCTTCACCACAAGATATTGAGAGTGCACTGAAAAATAATGGGGTAATAGTTACATACGGAGGATTAAACTTTAGCAGAATAGACATATATACTACAATATTATCTTTAGATTTGCCTTTAGTAATTCTATCTTCACCAAAAAATAATACTTATTTGAACATTCAGACTAATTTTACCTGCAATGCTACAACTGCCTCAAATAGAACTGAATTTTTGAATGTAACTTTTTATTTATGGAATTCTACTTCTGATTTAATAAATGAAGAATCAAATGGAATTAATGGCACAAGCAATTATAGCCAGTTTAATTTTACACTAGGTGAAGATTCCTATAACTGGAACTGTATATTTTATGACAATGAAACATATTCCAGCATGGCTAGCTCAAATTACAGCATCACTTATGATAATACTGCCCCGGCAATTAATTTAAGCATTCCACCAAATTCTTCAAGCTACTCGTCGAACAGCGTGCAATTTTACTTTAATTTATCAGAAACTAATCCTGGCAATTGCACTTTGATAGTTAATAATCAGACTAATGCAACTAACTATATGGTTTCAGGAATTTACAATAATATTAACTCAACTTTGCAAAATGGGATTTATAACTGGAGTGTAAACTGCACTGATAAAGCTGGAAATTCTAATTTAAGTGATACCTGGCAGTTAACAGTTAACTATCAGGCGCCGAGTAGTGGAGATGATGACTCTAGTGGCGGAGGAAGTAGTGGTGGAGGTGGGGGCGGAGGAACTGATGTAGTTTATACAGTTACAGAAGAACAGCTAGCTTCAGGAGCTACGAGAAGTCTTTACAAAAGTAATAAAATTAAATTTGTTGTTTTAAACCAGACACACTATCTAACTTTAGAAAACTTGAATGAGAATACTAGTGAAATCAGGGTTGAGAGCAATATATATAATTTTAATCTTATAACTGGTGAAAGCAAGAAGCTCTCATTTGAAGATAATTACTATAATATAATAGTCAGGCTAAATTCAATTGAAAAAAGCCAGGCTAGCTTAACTTTAACTAAGATAAGTGAGATTATATTAAAGCCAGAAAAAGTAAGTGCATTTAATAATAGCGAGGAAGAACCAGGGGATATTGGAGATTCTGGAAAAGATACAATTACTAATAAAATACCTTATATTTTAATTATTTCTGCAGTAATTATTATTGCTGTAATTATAATTATTATCAAGAAAACTAGAAATAGAAAACCTAAAAAATATTTATGATATGCATTGACAGGTTCCTTCTGAACATCCTGCTATTTCTCCTTCATCACAATCTAGATAGCTGCATTGAGAGTGAGAGGTGCATCCTGCTGACCCTCCGCCTGAAGCAATACAAGTGCACTGCCCTTGGTCACAGCCGGGTATTTCACCACTATTACAGTTAAAATCACTGCAGTCAGCGTGAGTTTGGCAGGCTCCTGAAGATGAACTTGAAGAGCTGATTGAATCGCCAGAAAGTTTTTCATCCCACTGACACTTACTAGCTACACATGAACAGACAGCATTATATTTCTCGTCGTCAAAACACTCTTTAGCTTGACATACTGTATTCCTTAACTCTTCAGATGAACTTTGGCATACTTCAGCATTACATCCTCCGCGAATACAGTCAGAGTCAGAAGTGCAAGAACCTTTAGTTGAAATTCCACAAAAATCTGAAAAATCTGCAGTTCCAAATTCTTTATCTTTGTAAACTAAGACTATTCCAAGCAGTATAAGAAATATAACTAGTAATATAATAAGGGCATAAATTATTTTCATATTGTCTAGTTTTTTTATCATTATAATTTATCATCTTAGTATTTTTAAATTTATCTTTTATGGAAATTCTTAGTGAATTAATTATCTAGTAAATAATAGAAATATTTATAAAGGCTAAAAATATTATTAGTTTAGAAAAAAGATGGTGAATAAAACGAAGATTGGTTTGATGCTCGTATTAGTTTTTTGCGCATCTTTAACAATTGTTCTAGCTACTCATATTATTACAACTTCAATAGGAACTACGCGTTTTAATCCAACTGAAGATGTAAGCAGTTTTTATAATATTACAGTAAATAATACTGATCCTTTAGATGTAGGAAATATTACTAGGGTGGATATTACTGTTCCTAACTCTTTTACTATTACACCAGCAACAAATGGGACAAATGCTATAGGAAATGTAAGCCTTTCAAGTAATAATTTAACTTTAACATTTACCAATGTATCTTCTTTCTTAATTAATGGAAGCAGTGCAGCTGGAACAGGGAATTATAAATACTTCTGGTTTAATGCAACTGCCTCAACTCCAGGAAGCTTTAATATTAGTGTTATGACTTTTAATATTACTTCAAATCTTACTTCTAATATTACTATAGTTGTAAATGATACTACTGCTCCTGCAACTGTGGGATTTGTAAATGGAACAACTGAAATTGCTGGAGCTAACTTATCACAGACAACTGTAGGAATTAATGTTAGCGCCACTGATAATGGGGTTTTAGATACTATAACAATATGGTTCCATAATGGCACTGATGATGTTATTAATACAAGCTACTCAGCAATAAGTTCTTCTTCGTTTTATGTAAATTACACTGCTTTAGGTGAAGGATATTATAAGGTAAATGCAAGTGTAAATGATACTTATAATAATATGGCTTATACTGGATTGAGAACATTCCAGCTAGATACTACTGCTCCAAATGTAACTGTTAATACACCTTCAAATTATATTAATAGCACTGTTGTATCTTATAACTTTACATTTAATGCAACAGATGGCATTGGAGATATTAAAGGATGTATATTATATTGGAATAGTGTTAATTATCATAATATGACTCCTGTGCTTAATGCTTCAGGACCTATTGGAATGTATAATACTAGTTTGGCAGTAGGAGCATATCAGAACTGGACTGTAAACTGTACTGACATGGCTGGAAATCAAGGGGGAAGTGCAGTAAGAGTATTGACTGTTATGCAAGCAGCAGGAGATCAACCAGAAGTTCCTGATGCAGGAACTGGCGGAGGAGGAGGCGGAGGAGGAGGAGCTACAACTTATAATCCAAGCTCATCAGAGCTTAGTTCAGGATATACTAAATCTTTAGGAACTGGAAGTATGGTGAAGTTTAGCTTAAGTGATGGAAATCATACCTTAACTATGAATAGTGTTAGTGCTTCAACTGCAACAATAAAAATAACTTCAGCTACAGTACTTTCTACTTTAGGAATAGGGCAGGTGGGAAAATATGAGCTTACAAATGATAAATATTATGATATTTCTGTTAAACTAAATTCAATTACAGGAACTACAGCAAGTATTACAGTGACAAAGATAAGTGAAAGAATGAAAGGTTCTGATGAACCTGCACAAGTTGAAACACCAAGTGAAACTCCTAGTACACCACCAGGACAAGCTAAGAAAGAACCACAGCTTTCACCTGAGCCTAAAGACATTGGAGCAATTGTATGGGGAATAGTATTAGTAGTTATTGCTATTGGAGCAATTATTGGAATAGGATATGCTGTAAAGATGAACAGAAATAAAAGCAAATCTGCTGCTTATTTTCCTAAGTTTAAAAAATAAACTTATTCTTAAAAACTATATTATTTTGAAGTATATAAAAGCTTAAATAACTTATTTTATTATCGATAAAATATGAGCATAGAAAATATAATTAATTCTGGAAAAAGAATTCTAGAGATATCCTTATTGGCAGGAATGTTGGCTATGAATCCGTTGTTAATTGGATGCGGTAGAGATGGGGAAACTCATGCACCAGGAATATCAGAAGAGCTTCAGGACCAATGGCCAATATGGAAGCCTGCTGATTTAGAGGTGAACAATTACAAAGGTCCTGCCCTTGTTTATGATAATACTCTTAATATTAAACCAGATTTCTACAAAGGCTCAATGCCTCTGCAATATAAAAGCTCACAAACACCTGGGATGGGATTTATGACTGGAACATCTAAAATAATAAAACACGAATTTAAGGATTTTAGCAACTATTTTATTTATGAAGCAGTTTTTCTTGCAGGGGTTGTTGCAGTAGACAATAGCAATACAATGGTCGCAGAGGCAAGACTAAAGGGGTTTGAAAAGAAAGATATGGAAAATGGAGGGTATATTCCGATTGCAGAGGTTGAAGAGTTTCATTATAGAGACGGATTTCTTGCATTCCATTGTATAAGTAGGTTTGAAACAAGCACCGGGATAAAACAGGAAGAAACTAATTGCTCTGGAAAAAAACAAAGAGATTATTTTTTTATTATTCCCCTTGGAATCTCTCCATAAAGCTTAAATATGAAGTATTTCTAGTAAAATTGCAGACTAGGCTGGCACGCTAGCCCTGTGCCATTTGCCAGTGGGCTTTAGGCAAGCTGCAAGGAGGGTGTGTGATACAGACTATAGAAAGTCTTTATTTGGACGTTGAGGTTTTGTCCTGCTCGATCTTGCTCTTGCGAAATGGGTCAGACCTTGATCGGAGCAGCCCTAAACTTGAGTTAAGGTGCTTGTAGGGTAGCAAAGCTGAGAAAGAATAAAGGTAGCTTTTTACGGTTTGTTGAGCTATCCTCCGAGTCTGCACTTTTTGTGAGGTGATTTCTTTAAATGAAAAAAAAAGATATAACTATTATGTTAGTTGATGATGATGTTGAATATGGAGAAATAGTTGTGAAGGGGATTCAAATGCATGGATATTCTGTAATTTATTTTTCTAAAGGCAAGGAAGCTATAAATGCAATTAAGGATGGTAAAAAATATGATGCTGCTTTAATTGATTTATCCCTTGAAGATATAAGTGGAGCAGAAGTTATTAGTGCTTCAAAAGATACTAATCCTAGCATAAGAGTTTATACTTTTACAGGTTATTCTATTAGTGAAGATGATGCTAAAAGATTAAGAGCTGATTGGCATATGAACAAATCTGATTTGTCTACTAAAGAGGGGAGAAAGTCGGTTTTTGAGAATATGGATTGTTATTTTAGAATCAATGAGTCATAAGGAAGATTTAATAATTCTATCTCTTTATTTTTATCATGAAAAAAAGAATACTGCATACTTTATTATTAATATTTCTCGCAGCTATATTAGTTAGCTTATTATGGGAGCTAGGCCACTCTAAATTATATGACTGGAATAAAGAACCATTAAAAAATGATTTTAATTTCTATATTTACAGAATATTAAAATCAACAATCGGCGACGGAATATTTATACTGCTAATATTTTTGCTGAATTCTCTATTTAGACATAATTTTAAATGGATTTCAGAGCCCAGGAAGAGAGATTTTTTTATTTTGGCTGTATTAGGCATAGCTTTTGCAATTTTAATTGAGATACGGGCAAGAATGATGAATTTATGGAGCTATAATGAGCTAATGCCCACTATATTTGGAATTGGAGTCACTCCTTTAATTCAGCTAGCAGCTACGAGCATGATTATCTTAATAGTATTAAGAAAAGTTTTAAAATAAACTTTATATACTTATATCTTCTTAAATTGACATGAATAAAAGAGGGCAATTTTATATTGTAGCTGCTGTAATAATAATTATAGCGCTAATTAGCTTGGTGAGCATTACAAATTATGTAAGAAACCAGAATAAAGAAACTAAAATTTATGATTTGAGCAAGGAGGTGGGTGATGAAACTGGAGAGGTTTATTCTTATGGAATTTACAATGAAGAGGATACCCAATTATTAATTAGGAGCTGGCTAAATGAATACGTGAATTATGCTAATAATTACGGGCCTTCTGACTGGCTATTTGTATATGGAAATTCAGATAATATTACTGCTCTAACTTTTACTAATTATACTGTAGGAAGCATTATCTTAGATTTTGGAGGGTCTGCACAGATTTACACACTAGATGAGACTCGCAGCCAGGGGCAAAGCTTTATACCTTTTGGAGATTATGTAAATGTAACATTTTTTAATTATGCTTATGATTTTGAATTAAAGAAAGGTGAAAACTTTTACTTTGTTATAAGAAAAGAGGGAGTAGTTGAAAGAGGCTGATATGATAAACAAAAGAGGATTGAGTAGATAACCTTTAGGAGGTTACCAACTGTCGAGACTAAATCTTACTTATGTAAGATATTATCTCAACGAATTAACTTCCTACAAGAGTTAGTTAATGATTAAAATGATAAATAAAAAAGGATTGAGTGAAGTTATAGCTTATGTATTGCTTATAGTAATAGCACTTACTTTGAGTGCTGTAGTTTATACTTGGATGAAAGGATACTTATTCGTACCTAGTGAAGTCTGCCCTGAAGGAGCGTCAATAATTATTCAAGATTATGATTGCAGTGAATTTCCTAAAATACAAGTACTACTAAATAATCATGGAAGGTATAACTTAGATGGATTTGTTATAAAAGGAAGCAATAACAGCCAGGGGCTTGTGATTAATCCTTTAGAGCCTATTCCTAACCCCAATATG
Organism: archaeon; assembly: GCA_043810775.1. Taxonomy (GTDB): domain Archaea; phylum Nanobdellota; class Nanobdellia; order Pacearchaeales; family GW2011-AR1; genus JBDRJD01. Next base: position 26,040 of record JBDRNU010000003.1, read on the forward strand.
TTTGAAGGAGGATTTATATTAGTTCCAGATTTCAGGCCAGGATTATCAATAAAAGAAAATTTTACATATTTTGAATTAAACAGCTTAAGCAGGATTGAAATTTCACCAATAATGTATGATGAGAAATCAGATAATTATATTATTTGCGAGGAATCAGTAATAGTGCAACAGGTTGGAGGGTGCCCTCCATAATATTTTTAAATGAGGTATTCTATTAATAAAAGATGGTGAAAAACAAAAAAGGGGTGAGTCCGGTTATTGCAACTGTTCTGCTTATTGCAATTGTAATAGTGATTGCAACTATAATTTTCTTATGGGCTAGAGGATTTATTAAAGAATCAATTATGAAGCAAGATAAGCCAGATTATCAAGCATGCAGAGAGATTAATCTAGAAACTGCAATTAATAATGATAAACTAGAAATTGTGAATAGAGGGAATATTCCCGTATATATTATTGATATTAATATGAGGGAAGGTGGAACAGTTTATAGGCAGACTGAAAAAATTGAACTGGGTCAAGGTGAAGCTAAAGTTATTTCTGATAGTGAAGGCCCACATGGAGACTTTAGTGCTTATTCTGAAGTTGAATTAGTTCCAGCTATACTTGGTTTAAGAGGAAGCACAAAAACAATTAAATACTGTACTGAAGATACTATTCTAGCATAAGATGGTAAACAAAAAAGGGGTGAGTCCGGTTATTGCATCTGTACTTTTAATACTAGTAACGATAGTTGCTGTAGCTCTGATTTCAGCTTTTATAATACCAATGATAAAAGAGCAAATGACAGGAGGAGGAAATTGTTTTAAGGTTCTTGGAAAGATGGAAATAGATAGTGATGCAGGATATACTTGTAAAAATATAACTTCTGGAGAAACTATGGTGATGGTTAAGAGACAGTATATAGGTGATGAGGATATTAAAGTTACAAAAATTGTTTTTTCCCTTATTGGACAGGGCAATTCACAAGTAATCCAGATTTTTGACAATACAATAAATGAAAATGTGAGAAAATATAGTGGAAGCTATAATCAGTCTTTAACTTTGGTGCCAGAAGGCGGAGCACTGACTTATGTGTTCAATACAGGTTCAGCTGGCTTAGGCATTAATGTAGAATCAGTTGATGTAGCTCCTGTTCTTGGTGACGGAACAACTTGTAATCCAGTTTCTTCTAAAATGCCTGAATGTTAACATCAAGAAAACCCTAAGTTTTATATTGGGTTTTTAGGATGCTCCAAAATTGGAAAAAAATTTAAAGAGGCCACACCTTAAAAGGGAGTGGTTTCAATTTATGGACATGGAAAATAAAGGACAGGTTTGGGTGGAGACAGTAATTTATACTCTTATAGGTCTGACAATAATTGGCATCTTGCTTACAATTGTAACCCCTAAGATAAATGAAACTCGCGATAAAGCAGTAGTTGAACAGAGTGTTGAGGTTCTTAATTTTATAGATGCAAAGATAAACGACATAAAGTATGTTGCTGGAAATTCAAGAAACCTTCAATTGAGCATAAAAAGCGGCTTGATAATTATTGACTCGCAAAATGACACAATTGAATTTATTTTAAAAGGAAGCAACTATAAATATAGTGAGCCAGGAATAATAATTGAAGAGGGAAAGGTAAAAGTGCTTAGTGTTGAAAGCGGTAAAAAATATGATATTTATCTGGATTTAAATTACTCAAGGAAATTTAACATAACTTATGATGGAATAGATGATATAAGGACTATTCCAAAAGCAGGTGTTTCTTATGATCTAATCTTATCTAATGAAGGTATAACTGGTGAGCTTACTGAGATAAGATTTCACTTACAATAAATTTAAATATAATGTTAGTTTTCTAAATTAAAAGAAGGTAAATTATAATGGATCAAGTAATGAAAACCGAAAATGCAATTTATATAAATTTGAATCCATCAATCCCTGCTTTGCCAAGAGTCTCTGACAAGAGTAAAGTTGATGCAAGGTATGTTTTAATTTCTCCTTACGCTTATACACATATATATTGGGACCCAACCAGGAATGAAGTAGTTTATGAGGTTGAAGAGCCGCTTTTAAATGAAGAGGAAAAAGCTGTTTTAGAAAGTGTTGAAGACGGAATGAAAGAAATAATTAATATAAATGTCATGGTTGAAAAAACTACTGAAGCTATGATTGAATATATTGACAAGACTGCTAAATTATTGATTTCAGAGATTAATATGAAGATAACTGAAGAAACTTACAAGAAGATATTTTATTATTTATACCGAGATTTTATAGGACTAAATGAAATTGAAGCACTTTCACGAGATTATTTTATTGAAGATATTGAGTGCAATGGAATAAATACACCAGTTTATATTGTCCATAGGGTTTACAGGAACTTAAGGACTAATATAATGTTTACTGATGTTGATTACTTAGCTAGTTTTGTTGAAAAACTGGCCCAGAGATGCGGCAGATATATAAGTTATGCTTCTCCCTTACTAGATGGGAGTCTTCCTGATGGGAGCAGAATAAATGCTACTTATACTACAGACGTTACTAGCAAAGGTCCTACTTTTACAATAAGAAAATTTACTAAAATACCTTGGACTCCTCCACAGTTAGTTTCACTGAATACGCTAAGCCCGGAAATGCTAGCTTATTTCTGGCTTTTAATACAGTATAAATCCAATATACTTATTACAGGAGGCACTGCTTCTGGAAAAACTACTTTATTGAATGCTATAGCTTTTTTCATACCTCCAGAAGCAAGAGTGGTATCTATAGAAGATACGCGAGAGCTTAACTTGCCTAGAGAAAACTGGCTTCCAAGTGTTGCAAGAACTGCTATTGGAATTGGCAAAGTAGGAGAGGTAGACTTATTTAGCTTACTTAGAAACTCTTTTAGGCAAAATCCAGATTATGTAATTGTGGGGGAGGTAAGAGGAAAAGAGGCATTTGTATTATTTCAGGGTATGGCTTCAGGGCACTCAAGTATAAGTACAATTCATGCCGACTCCGTAGATACTGTAATAAAGAGGCTTGAGACCCCACCTATAGAATTATCACCTACACTAGTAAATACATTAGATGCTATTGCTATAATGAGCCATGCAATTGTAAACAAGCAGGAAACAAGAAGACTTAGAGAGATAGTTGAGGTAGTTAATGTTAATCCAGATGGTGTTGCCATAACAAATACTCCTTTTATGTGGGATCCTGCTAAGGATAAATTCTTTTTTAAAAAAGACAGCAAAGTCCTGCAAAAAATATCACATAGATATGGTATTTCACAAGAAGCTTTGTCCAAGGAGTTTGGACTAAGGTCAAAATTCATATATGAGCTATTTAGAAGAAAGATATATGGTTTTGAAGATGTCCAGAAGCTTGTAAACCAGTATTATAAAGACCCTGTTGCAACACTAAGGCAGTTTGGAGTTATTAAGTGAAGATTTCTTAAGATTGAATATACTTATTAATATATTACTATTAGTAATATAGTAAAGTTTATATATTATTAGTATATTACTAAATTATGGGAAATATAACTCTTAAAGGATTTATATGCGAGAGATGCACTCATAAATGGATTCCTAGAAATTTACAAGAGCCTAGAGTATGTCCAAAATGCAAGTCACCTTACTGGAATGTTCCCAGGAAGAAGAAAAAGAAAATGCAAAAAAAAGGAGGGTTGAAATGATAGACTTATATAAATTGCAGGAAATTGCACAGCTTGTAGAAGCAATGAATGAAGCTGTCATGAAGCTGGAGATTGCTGAAAAAAAACAGGATTTTGAAAAAATTAAACGTGGAAAAGATGAAATCATGAATTTTAAAAATAATATAGATAGAATTTTAAAATGAAGAAATTAAAAAATTCAGCATTTCAAACTCCTGATGGAGATTTAAGATGAACATTGAGGAACTAAAATATAATATTGAAATGGAAAAAGAAATAGTCAGAGAGCTATATTCTTTTGCAAATCAGTTTAATGAGCTATCACAGGAGACTTCAGCTGAAAAGTTAGGAAGAATAATAAAAAAACAAGAAGAGAGAGTAATGTTACAAGCTATTAATTCTTTGATAGGCCAGTTAAGGATAATAAATAACTCTATTCCAGACTTGCTTAAAGGAGTTTCAGTATATAAGCAACTACCTGGTGAAAATACAATTTCCCAGCAAAAAAAGCTTGTAAGTTTGAAGTATACTCCTGCATTTTCAAGAAAAAACATGAATGTAACTATAAAAGAAAAAGATATGAGGGACTTTATGAGTGAACTTACAATAAGCAAGAATACTATAAAAAGAATAAAAAAATATAAAGAAGGCAAAAAAGAGCATTTAGTTGAATTTAAAAAAGCCAATAAATATGGAAGATTTGCAAATAAGCTTTTTTCTAAATCATCTAAAACTTTAATTAAAGAAGGTTATTTTAGAGCTGCTATCAATGACTTAAGAAAATCCAATTTATCTGTTCTTTCAGGCACTTATGTTTCAATGATAATACTTTCAACTATTCTGGCATTTATTGCCGGAGTATTTTTATATGTATTTTTGATTTTTTTTAAAGTTTCTCTAACCTGGCCAATAATATCTGTTATTGACACTTCAATAGAGAGATTACTCTGGAATTTATGCATAATAATCATATTGCCTATTTTAACATTTTTAGCATTTTATTATTATCCTGCATCAGAAGCTATGTCTTTAAAGAGAAAAATCGAGCAGGAAATTCCTTTTGTAGCTATTCATATGTCTGCAATAGCTGGCTCTGGCATAGAACCTAGCCAGATATTCAAAATAATTGCATTAAGCAGCGAATATAAATATACCAGGCAAGAAATAAGAAAAGTGCTCAATCAAATTAATGTTTATGGCTATGACTTATCTAATGCCCTGAAAAATTCTGCCAGAGCTACTTCAAGCCCAAAATTGTCAGAACTTTTTAAAGGATTGGCAACTACTATAACTAGCGGGGGCAGTTTAAATGAATTTCTTGACAAAAGATCTGAATCCTTGCTGTTAGATTATAAATTAGAAAGAGAAAAATATTCTAAGATTGCGGAAACATTTATGGATATTTACATTAGTGTAGTTATAGCAGCGCCTATGATAATGATGCTATTATTAGTATTGATTAATATAAGTGGAATTAGTATTGGCCTTAGCATGATGGGATTTACTTTAGTTATCATACTCATAGTTTTTTTAATAAATATTGTATTTTTGGTGTTTTTGCAAATAAAACAACCAGCTTATTGAGATAAAATGGAACTAGAAAAAAAACATATTATGGGCATAGTTTTTGCATTTATAATTTTGACAGTTAATATTATATTTTTAAGAGAAGAGGAAATATTTTACTTTATTATAGGAATTGCCCTGCTAATTGCTGTTTTGCCTTTTGTTGCTTCTTTATCACTTGAAAGTTCAAGGGCTAAAGAAAACGATGAAATGTTCTTGGAATTTTCCAGGAATCTGGTAGAAAGTGTTAAATCTGGAACTCCTGTAAGCAAAAGCATTCTTCATGTTAGTGATAAAAACTACGGCTCTCTTTCCCCACATATAAAAAAGCTGTCTAATCAAATAGCTATTGGGATTCCTGTTAAAGAGTCTTTAGAAATATTTGCCAGAGATGTAAATAGCTCAACTGTATCCAGAGCCGTCACTTTAATAAGTGAAGCTGAACAGGCAGGGGGAAGTATTGATATTATATTAGAATCTGTAGCTAAGTCTGTATCTACTTCTGAAAAACTGAAGAAAGAGAGGAAAGCTGCAATTTACAGCTTAATTGTACAGGGTTATATAATATTTTTTGTATTTATTGTAATAATGTTGATTATGCAGTACAAAATCCTTGCAATGACAGTTGGAATAACTAGTACTGAAGGATTTGGGACAAGCAGCAGCGTAGAACAATTAGGAATTGGGCAGCAGCAAATCTCGCCTGAACAGTTTTCAATACCTTTTTTGATGCTTTTAATAACTCAGGGTTTTTTTGCTGGAATTATTATTGGGAAGCTATCAGAAGGTACAATTAAAGCTGGGCTTAAGCACTCATTTGCGCTTGTTATAATATCTGTATTAATCTCAACAGGAGCTAATGCATTTTTCAGCTAAAATTTATAAAGAAAGAAAAATTACTAATAAAATGAATAAAAGAGGAATGAGCCATATTGAAATGATTGCTTCATTTTTAATATTTGTAGGCTTCCTGCTGTTTTTGCTGGCTTTTTTAAACCCAATTAAGGAAAGCCCTATTAATGAAAATTTACTTGATTTAGCTGAAAGGGGGATTATAGAAAGAGGAAGTGTTGAAATATTTAAAGCACAGATGTATTTAAAACAGCCATATTCCGGATGTTTTGGGTATGATTTAGATGTTAGCAGTGTTGTTGTTTTTAATGAAAAAGGAAATATTTTACAGGCTGATTATTCAGGAGGATATTTATATATAGATGCTACTTCTGGAGAGCTTTTTACAATACACTCTTTTATGGATTTAGAAGAAAATACATTTTCACCTGGCAGCTGCAGTATTTTTGACGAAGAGAATGTCACTTTAGGGCTATCAAAGAATTCTAAGGTTATATATTTTAATAGGCTAAGCAATTTCAGCCAGGAATATAATGATAATTATGAATCTGTAAGAAATAGTGTAAATCTACCTTCAAGAAATGATTTTGGGTTTATACTAAGAACTAGTGGGGGAAATGAGATTATAAGAGCTATGAAAAGCACGCCTTCAGGGTTAAACGCGGTAGCTAGAGAAATACCTGTAGAGGTCTTATACAGAAATGGAACTATTTCATATGCTGTACTAAATGTTCGTATTTGGTGAGAATTGAAACATGAATAAAAAAGGATGGTTACGAATTTTTGAAGCTTTTATAGCAGTAATACTAATTGCAGGTGTGCTTATAGTCTTGGTTTTAAATCAGAGAGCTGACAGGACTTTTGAAGATGATATTCATAATTTAGAAAGGTCTATTTTAGTTGAGATTGCAGATAACCCTTCTTTAAGAAACAGCACCTTAAAAACAGATTTAGCCCCCATACTAGCTGTAGCTTCTCCAAAAATCCCACCTGGAATGAATTTTACTATGAGGGTATGCCCCATTGATGAGATATGCGGCTTGCAAGAATATAGAGAAGAGGTTTATGTTGAGGAAATTGTAATTTCCTCGACAATTGAAGAGTATGCTCCTAAAAAACTAAGGATATTTATATGGGAAGAATGATGGAAAAATTCAAATTCCTTGAGCATACAGCTGATATAAAATTTCAGGCTTACGGCAAGAGCATTGAAGAGGCATTTGAAAACTCGGCTTTAGCAATGTTTAACTGCATGTATGACAAGAAAGTTCAGCGCAAGATTAAGAAAAAAATAAAAGTTAAAGGAAAAGACAATGAATCCCTGCTTTATAACTTTCTTGAGGAATTATTATTTCTACTCGATACTGAAAATTTCTTTTTATCTTCGGTAAAAGTGAAAATAAAAGGATTTGAATTGCAAGCAAGCTTGGAAGGAGATAAAGCCAAGAGTTACGAAATTCACTTAGATGTAAAGGCAGTTACTTATAATGAGATGTTTGTCAAGAAGCAAGGGAATAAATTTATATGCCAGGTAGTTGTGGATGTTTGAAAAATCAAGAGATTTTTCAAGCCACAAAAATCCCCATAAACTCGGATTTTTGATATTTGAATGATTAAAGGTTATCCCAAAAAGTTCCATTATTAAGCGTATTTTTTAAGTCAAGTAAATCATCGTAATCAACAGGATTTTCTCTTGTACCTAACTTTATTGAGGGACTTAATACTTTTTTAACTGTCTTTATATTTTTAGGAGTATTATCTCTTTTTTCATATAAGATCCTAGTTCCAACATTATCCTCCATTTGATGCTCCTCTAAAGTAATTGTTCTTCCACACCCTGTACATTGAAAATAAGGAAATTCTACCTCTCCACCAGGTAGTTCAACTAATAAAGTTCCATTTCTTTGATAATTATGTTTATGCATGTCTAAAATATTCACATAAAAAATATCTCTTAATTTTTCTATTATTGACATTTTATTGTTGTATTTTTCTTAATTTAATAATATTATCGCCAATTTCTGTGTCTTTTTAAAGATTTCTATATTTAAATTATAAGGTAAAAATTATAAACTTGATATTATACATTTAAGTATGGAAATAAAAAAAATATCTAGCTATGAATGGAAAATAGCTAAAGAAGGAAGGATGAAAGTTCCAGTAGTAATTTATGCTAGCGAGAAGCTTCTTGAAGCAATGAAACAGGATATAACTTTAGAGCAAGCCAGAAATGTAGCTTGTCTGCCAGGAATAGTTGAAAAATCAATTGTATTACCAGATGCCCATCAGGGCTATGGTTTTAGTATTGGAGGGGTAGCCGCATTTAAACTAGACACTGGAATTATCTCACCAGGAGGAGTAGGATATGATATTAATTGTGGAGTTAGATTACTAACTAGCAACCTTAAAAAATCAGATATTGAAAGTAAAAAGAAAGAGATAATTAACCAGCTTTTTAGGGATGTTCCTAGCGGGGTGGGCAAAGGGGGAGCTATTAAGATAACAAGAGATGATATTAAAGAAATTCTGGAAAAAGGAAGTGAGTGGGCTGTAAAGAAAGGATATGGTATAAAAGAAGATTTGGAAAGAACAGAAGATAATGGTTGCATTAAAGGAGCTAAAGCTGAAGATGTTTCTGATAGAGCTATAAAAAGAGGGTTGCCTCAACTTGGAAGCTTAGGAGCTGGAAATCATTTTCTAGAAATACAGGAAGTAGATGAAATTTATGACAAGGAAATAGCTAGCAAATTTGAAATAAAAGAAAAAGGGCAAGTAACTGTAATGATTCATTGTGGCTCAAGAGGACTAGGGCATCAGGTAGCTAGTGATTATATCAAGCTAATGGAAGATAAGTATGGATGGAAAAACCTGCCAGATAGGGAACTAATTAATGCGCCAATTAATTCTGAACTTGGGAAAAAATACTTAAGTGCAATGGCAGCTGCAGCTAATTTTGGTTTCTGCAACAGGCAGATGATTATGCAGTGGGTAAGAGATTCTTTCAATAAAATATTTGGAAAAGTTAAGCTAGATTTAATTTATGATGTTGCCCATAATGTAGCTAAAATTGAAGAGCATAATGTCAACGGTAAAATGACGAAATTATGCGTTCATAGGAAAGGAGCAACTAGAAGCTTTGGACCAGGAAGAAAGGAGCTTCCTGAAATTTACAGAAAAACCGGACAGCCGATTCTCCTACCTGGAAGCATGGGTACTGCTTCATACTTGCTAGTAGGAACTGAAAAAGCAGAAGAGTTGACATTTGCAAGTACTGCCCACGGAGCTGGCAGGAGCTGCAGTAGAACTTCTGCTTCAAAAAATTTAAGAGGTGAAGATATAAAACAAGAGCTTGAGAAAAAAGGTATAGAAATAAAGGCTGGAAGCTGGAAAGGACTTGTTCAAGAAGCCCCTCAAGCTTACAAGGATATTGATGAGGTTGCCAAGGTTTCAGATGAAGTTGGTTTAGGCAAGCTAGTAGCTAGGTTAAAGCCAATTGCAGTAATGAAGGGATAAACAATTAATTTAAAGGTAGAATTTAAAAATAAAGATTTCTTATATTAATTAATGAAAAGAGGACGGTTACTAATATATTTTTTATTTGTAGTTTTATTAATTGGAAGTGTTAGTGCTTGGACTGTTACTAGCAATCCAACTGGAGGGGATGATGGGGCACTATCATCAGTAAGGGATGGTGATTATTTATATGCTGGTGGATTTGATTCTCTTCAATGGAGAATTGAGAAGAGAAGTATAATTGATGGAAGTTTAGTTACAAGTTTTAGTGGTGATGGAATTGTTACCAGTAATCCAAGTAGTTCTTCTGATGCTATATACTCTTTAGCAATTGATTCTTCGTATATATATGCTGCTGGATATGATTATTCTCCAGGTAATAATGCTCAATGGAGAATAGAAAAAAGGGATAAAACAACAGGTGCTTTAGTTACAAGTTTTGGTGGTGATGGCGTAATTACTTTTAATCCAAGCGATACTGATCGTCTTTATGGGGCCGAAATTATTAAATCGATAGCAGTTGATGATAATTATCTATATATATTTGGAGAGGATTATACCATTACTTATAATTCTAGATGGAGAATAGAAAAAAGGGATAAAACAACAGGTGCTTTAGTTACAAGTTTTAGTGGGGATGGAATTATAATTAGCAACCCTAGTGATTCTTATGATACTCCATATTCTATAAAAGTTGATTCTTCTTATTTATACTTAGCAGGATCTTCTGTTGACGCTCCACATTGGAGAGTTGAAAAGAGAGATAAAACAACAGGTGCTTTAGTTACAAGTTTTGGTGGTGATGGTGTGATTGGAAGTACTGTTTCAACTGGATGGTTTTGCATTTTAGGATTACGTTCGTCAACTATTGAAGGCAATTATTTATATCTGGCAGGAAATGAGTGCACTGATGGTGGTGGGCTTCGGATAAGAATTGAAAAAAGAGATAAAACAACAGGTGCTTTAGTTACAAGTTTTGGTGGTGATGGGATAGTACAAGGTGCATCAAGTAGCGGCATTGCAAATTCTATAACCTCTGATTCATCTTACTTATACATTGCTGGAGAAACATATTCTGGAAGCGAATCTTACTGGAGAGTTGAAAAGAGAGATATAAATACGGGTAATTTAGTTACGGCCTTTGATGGGGATGGCTTATTCACTCTCAATCCTAGTGGAGGATATGATTCTATTTACTCTGCTACAGTTGATTCACTTTCATTATATCTTGTTGGATATCAATCTAGAACCATTCCTCCTGAAAGCAGCAACGGCCGATGGAGAATCCAGAAAATAGATAAAACAACTGGGGGGCCTCCAATAGTCCAAGTTTGTGGTGATAATAACATAGATCTTGGAGAACAGTGTGATGGAACCTCAACAGGCAGTTGTTTAGGAGCTTGTGATATGACTGATCCTGATGCCTGTACTTGTTATGAGTTTTGCGGGGATAATATTACACAAAACCCTAATGATGATGGAGAAAATGAATCATGCGATGATGGAAATCTTATTAATGATGATGGATGCAGAAACAATTGCGTACTTCCAGAAATTTGCGGTGATGGAATTGATAATGATTTTGATGGTTTTACTGATTGCAGTGACAGTGATTGTATAGGTAGTCCGTTATGTTTTGGCATATCAGAAGCAAACTGGACTAATATGGAAGGAATTAAAATATTTAATGCTGACTTAAATGACAGAGTTAAATTATTTGCAACTGGAACAGCTTTTACAGGAGAGAACTTGACTTTTGAAATCTGGAAAGATATAAAATGGTGGTTTGACAGCAAGATAGCAAGTCTTGCTGGATTTGAATCAGTAAGCTGGAAAGCTAGTGAGCAAGGAAAATACTATTTCAAGGTTGCTGAAGAGGGTGGAACCCCTATTAAATCGGATAATTTAACTGTCAGCAGTTTTGAAAATAATAGCGCGCCAATTGCAGGCATTGTTAATCCAATTAATAAAAGAATATATTATAAAAATGTAGCTGTGAATTTTATCCAAAATAGCTCTGATATCGACGATAATATTACTATTTTATGGGATTTTGGTGATGGAAGCACATCAACTAATTATAATGACACCCATATTTACACTAGCACTGGGCAAAAGAGTATTAAACTTAAAGTTACAGATGAGAGAGGTTTATTTGATGAAGACCAGGTTAGTATACTAATTGTTGATCCTAATGCTGCTGATGGGAAATATTTATTTACTTACATTAGTGAGCCAAAATTTGGACAGATTTTTGACCAGCAGGAAGTTAGATTTAATGCAAGCAGTACATATGCTATACATATTAATGTATCTTCAGGAGGCAATATATACTGTGTAGCTGGTTATTGCCCAGCTAGCACAGAATTAGGAGATCCAATAATTGATATAAGCCCTGGATTTAGCCCTTTGAAATTCTTTTGGGTATTTGATAAAGATAAATCTGGAAATAAGTTGAACTGGTCTTATCAGGGAATTTATGGGTCTGAATTTAAATGGACTTTTTCAGATACAGGAAGACATACCGCATTGCTTACTGTTGAATATTAACAATTATATCGACACAATAATGGTTAGATTTATAAATAAAATTTAACTTAAGAGAATATGGAAAAAAGAGGAATAATAGTAGTATTGTTAGTTATATTTTTAGCTGGACTTGCAATCGCTGCTGAGGGAAATGCAACTACTGAATTTGAAACTCAATTTGGCAGCTGTTCTGCTGATGGATTGCACTGGATTGATGAATTAGGTGTATCTCATGCAACTACATTTGATCCTAGTACTTATGATTTGATAGAAGATTCAACTTACTGCACTTTGGAGCCAGGAGGATGCTGCCCAAGCGGATTTACCTGTGTTCCATGTAGCCCTCCTGCAGGACCTGGCTGTGGATGCCAAGGATATACTTCTGAGTATTGCTCAAACGGAAGCACTAGTGGAGGGCAGATAGTATATTGTGCAGATTATCCTGACCAAGCAAACTGCACAATTGATTCTTGCGGGGCTGTAACTTGGGAGTGTTTATTAGATGAAAACAATTGTGAGGGATATATCTGGAATGGAACAATGTGGTGGGCTTCTGTAAATGAAAGCTGCAAGTGGAACAGCACTGGCAATGCATGTTATTTTCATATGAGGTGGGTTCCAACAATATGCTTTAATGGGTGTGATGATTCTGGATATTATTATTGTGATAGAACTACCACTAAGGGTAATTGCCAGGGAGGAAAGATGCTTGTAAGCTGGGGTGAAATATTATATCATTCTATTAGTGGAGAGGTTTTTGATGCAAATTTAGAAACTTTATATGGCTGTCAAGATGGCTCAAGATATTATAACTGTGGATTTAGTGAACAGCTAGGTTTTTTTAATATTTGGGGCATTATTCTCGCATTAATGTTAATTAGCTTATACTATGTTGTGAGAGAGAAAAGATGAGGAAATTAATTTTTTTTGTAGTATTTTCTGTTATTTTAAGTAGTTTAGTATGTGGATTTTCAGTTAGCTCAAATCAGAGCTATAGCATCAAATATGTTTATGCTCCTGGAGAGATAATTCAGGGATGGATTAATATAAGCTTGCAAAATGATGCTTCTAATTTACAGTTAGACACTAGCTTAGATGGGGATTCTATAGATTTGATTGATTTTGTGAAAAAAAATAGTTTAAATTACGACTGCCTTCCTAAAGATTGTGAAGATAATTACAAAGTAAGAGATGAAGCAACTTTTAAACAAGCTGATTTGGCTGCAGACAGCCAAAAACTTTATGGATTTAAAATTAGCGAGCCATTTGAAAGAGTAGATGAACTTAGATTTAATATTTCAAGTAATACTTTTGATTCTTGCGCAATGCCACTTAGAATAGACTTATGCAATGATGGCAATATTAACTGGAAATATAAGGAATTTTTTCCTGTTTTTGACTGCGGAGTTACTGATTTGAACTGCTATAATTCTGGAGCAACACTCAATGAGTATGATTTAACTGCATCTAGCTTATACTGCCAAGAGTTCCAATTAACTGAAAGACCAGCTTATGAAATAAGTGTAGATTTAATAAAAGGAGCAGATACTAATGTAGAATTTACACTAGAAATAAGAGATCAGGGAGGGTCACCTACGGGAAAATACTGCAAATATAATGGAAATAGCTGGACCACAAAAGTAAACTGCACAGTTATTAATACAGATGGAAGTATTGGCTCTGGAAAGTACTTTGCCTGTATAAGCGTAGATTCTTCTACTCCAACTGGCAAGCATAAAATAAAAGCTGAAACTGAAAATCCAAAATGCGGATATGCTGGTGATTTTGGAGGAGTTTATGATGCAGATTATCCAATACAGATAAAAGGAGCAAGATATGATGCATTTGATAATTCTTTTTTTAGCCAGGTTGCTTGGGAAGAACAAAATGGTGGAGACTTAGTAGATTATATTAATAATTATATTAATGGAAAATATCGCAAGATTTCTGGCACTAGCAATTATAATTGCAGTAGTGACTGTGTTATCCCTATAAGATTTTATGGAGGTTTGAGTCAAGCTTTGAGAGTTAGCAATATCTACTTACACTATCAGGCTGCGGCTGGTGGAAGAGACACAAACAAAATTTATGATGTAGATCTTGAACCAGCTAAACTTACTAGCAAGTATTTTGAATTTGATTTAAGTGTGGCTAACTTTACAGCTCCTAAAAGTTATGGAAATCACACCCTTATTATTACTTTAGGTGGGACAGAAATTTTAAATGAAAAAGTAAGTGTGGCTAAAATTCCTGTAATAGGAGATGTTTATCCTAATCAGGTTCCTGCTGGAAGACCAGTTACCTTATATGTAAATGTAAGCTCACCAGCTGACAATGAGATTGTAAGTTATAACTGGAGCTTTAGTGATGGAGTTTCGCAAGTAACTACGGAAGGGCAGGTAACTCGCACTTTTTCCAGAATACTAGGATATTCTCTTGACCTTACAGTAAAGGACTCAACTGGCCAGACAGCTATAAAAAGATTTACAATTATTGCAGGAGACCCTGAAATAGCAATAAACTCTACAATTAAAGATTATAGAAACCGTCTAGAAAACTTGAGAGCTGATCTTAGCTTTTATACTGGATGGTATAAAAATATAATTGAGGAAAAAATCGGAATAGATGAACTTGAAGAACAGATTAGAACTCAAGAAATAAAATTCATTAATTCATTTAATGATCCAGACAAGCTTGTCCCAATAATGTCTAATTTAACTGAGTTAAATATTCCTATAAAACTTATGAATAAAAATGAAGGCTCAATGCCCTTATTTATAGACCCTAGCCAGGTTAATTTTGATTATCTTGATTCAATGGGTGCTGGAAGCGCTCCGATGAATTCTAGTGGAGAGGATGCTTATGAAAAAGCTATTAGCAATTGGCTTGGGAAATATGCTACAATTGACTATGATTTCCAGATCATTGCATTATATTTTGAAGATGGGAGTTATGAGTTTCTTATGGGTGTGTTTGATTTAAATATAGATATCAGTGAAGCCAAAGATGGCAAAGAGATGTACTTGGTGATTAGCCATGATGATATTGACTTAGATAAAGAGTATAATATTGATGAGTTTGATGATGCAACCGGGATTATATTTGATTCCATATCAAACAAGAATGTGGGAATTTTAGTGGAAGAAGAAATAGAACCTGAAAATTTAGTTGCATATCTTGCCCCACAATTTTCAGAACTGGAAATTGTTGGGTCTATTGGGCCGTGCAATTTTAATAATAAATGTGAAAAAAGTTTAGGAGAAACTTGGAAAAACTGCAGACAGGATTGCAAACCAGTAGGCTGGATGATATTCTGGATTTTTATCTTGATGATTGGGGCTTTAGCAGTATATATAATATTACAAGAGTGGTATAAGAGAAGATATGAAAATTATCTTTTTAATAATAGAAATGACTTGTATAATTTAGTAAATTTTGTAAAAAATGCTAAAAACCAGGGATTGGGTGACGGCGAGATAACAAAGAGATTGAAAAAATCAGGGTGGGATGGAGAGCAGATATCATATGTATTTAAAAAAGTTAAGGGCAAGAGAGTGGGAATGTTATTTGAAATTCCTATACCTAAATTATTTAAGAGATTTCCTAAGAAAAAATACAATCCTATGGCTCAAAATCTACCAGGAAACAGAAGACTTATAAATATAGGAAGATACTAAAAATTAATAAAAAATGGTTGTGAAAATAATAAGTAATTTTTTTAACAGAATTTTTTCAAATATGTTTCATAGACAGAAACATATTAAATTAGGCTTTTATGGGCCGCCAAATGCTGGAAAAACTTCACTGGCTAATAGAATATGCAAGGATTGGACTGGAGAGGAAATAGGAAAAGTCAGCCATATTCCTCATGAAACTAGAAATGTTCAGATAAGAGAAAAAGTAGATATTGAATATAAGGGGAATAAGCTAACACTAAAGCTAGTTGATACGCCTGGAATAGCTACTAAGATTGATTATGAAGACTTTTTAAAATATGGTATGAATAAAAAGGCTGCTCAAAAAAGGGCAAAAGAAGCTACCCAGGGAGTGGTTGAAAGCATCAAATGGCTAGATGATATGGATGCTGTGGTGGTTGTTTTAGATTCAACTCAAAATCCTTATTCGCAAGTTAATATTACTATAATAGGAAATTTAGTTGCCAGGAAAATTCCTGTACTAGTTGTTGCTAATAAGACTGATTTAAGGAAATCAGATATTAAAAGAGTGGAGGCAGCATTTCCTGAATATGATGTTGTTGGAATCTCAGTGAAAAAAGGAAAAAATATGGAAGAGTTTTATGAATCATTGTTCAAGCTAGCAAAAAAAACTTAAAAAATAAACCTTTAGGAGGTTTCCAACTGTCGTGCTTAACAGCACAACGAATTAACTTCCTTCATAGAGTTAGTTAATATTCAAAATGATAAAAAAAGAGGAAAATGAGCAAAAATAAACTGACATTAAGTTTTATACCTTATTCAGAAATTGAAAACTTAGACAGTGTCAAGAGAGTTAAAAAAATACTAGATATTGTCCTAAAAAATAGAATAGTAATATTACAGGGAAGGCTTGCTGCTACTGAAGAAGGCTCATTAATCCAGAGTACAATGGCTTTAGTTGGCAAGATAAAAAGTTTCAGAGGAGTTGAACTTGCAGTTATTACTGGAAATCAGGCTTCTTTTATGAGCAGATTAAGACACGGACTGGCTAAAATGCTAATAGGAGACAGTGATGCCCTCACTATAATAGGTCCAGCTTCTATAGTCAGAGAAATTAAGAGAGACCCTAGCAAGATTGATTTAATGCTTAAGAGATAAATATTTATACTTCTTATTATTTATTTTTATTATTAAATAGCCAAATAATAAAATGCCAATGTCATTTTACAATTTGATATAAAATTAACATTAGCCAAATAATAAAATGCCACACCAATGCGTACACTGCGGAAAGATATATCCTGATGCAAGCAAGGAGCTATTAGAAGGATGCAGCTGCAGCAGCCATTTCTTCTTTTATATTAAAAATGTACAGTTTGAATCATTAAAAGAAAATAAGATTATAAGTGAGCTTAAAGAGGAAGATAAAGACCAGATTGAAAAAGATGTAAGGGAGATGATAGGGGTGGAGGAGGAAGACAGCCCGGTTATTCTTGATTTAGAGTCTGTTAAAATTGAGGGGCCTGGAAGGTATAAGCTGGATATAGTTAACTTATTTAGAAAAGGCAGGCCTGTAGTTTATAAGCTAGAAGAGGGGAAATATATTATTGATTTAGCTTCTACATTAAGGGTTGATATGGACAAGATTGGAGAGAAAATAAAAAAACCTGAGAAATAGTAAGCTTTAAATAATGGAACTTATTCTCGAAAACAAGATGGGATTAAACAGAAGTAAGATAATGGACCTTAGATTCTGGGATAGGTGGAGAGCTAGTGGAGCAGTTGGAAATATTGAAAGTGCTAAAAGCCCTAGGAAATATAATCCTGGAGATATTGTAAGGCTAACTGCCAGGGCTCCAATGGGAGGATATAATCAAGAATATGCTTATTCCCAAGGAGAGCATACAGAAGGTATGATTCTAAGACAGATTCCTAAAGGAGAGTCTTTTGCAGGATGGTACGAAATTGTTACTACTTCTTATACTCCAAGTGAAAAAGATTCATGGATATTTAGATTTCCTTTAGATACGTTAGAGGGCATTCCAGGAGATTCTAGGCTTTTAAGAGAGCAGATGAAAAAAGAATTGCTTAGGAGGGGGTATGAGCCTGCTTTAAGGAAAGCTGGATTAGCTGCATAAATTTATTTTAAAAATGACACTAAGAAAAGTAAAATTCGGGCAAATAACTTTAGAAACTAATGGTTTTAATAGAGCTCTTTATGATGATTATTTTGATGAAAGGAATCTTCCTTTAAATGGAGAGCATCCTGAAAACTGGCATACTGGAAAGTTAAGGGAGATAGTGCAATCAGTGGGGAGACCTCTTGATGATCTTCCAAAAGCTACAATTGAAGCTATTGCAGCAGAATCAAGAACAAGATTGAGTAAAGAAGATATTGAAAGGGCAAGCTCAGAAGCTATGCCTATTCAACTAGGAATTGATGAGGAACTTAGTTATGAAGAATCAAGGGGATTTTTTGAGGATTTTTTAAATGCTTTTAGATATGCAGATCAATTAAGAAGTGTTGGTTTTAATCCTTGGAGTAAGAGGGTGCATTCTGATTTAGTTGTAATAGGAAAAGGAGAAACTTCAATAAAATCAAAGCAGGGAAGAGAGTATGAATTAAAGCCATATATTTTTATTTCTGGAAATCATCATAATCATTCTTTTTATCTTAACTTGCAAATGCCTTTTGATTATAGGAAAGAGGGTGAAAGTAAAAGGCTTCATGATTTTGTATTAAATAGTGAAGGATTAATAGCTACCCCCTCACATATGTTAGTTTCTCATAATGGGGGGCCTTATCAAGAAGAAGTATCCCATTATGTTTTAAGTGTAGAAGGTATAGAGGCTTTTGGAAGCATAACAAAATACCCTGAGATTTTTACAGAAATTGGCTTATTTGGAACACTAAAGTATTTTGAACCTTTTTGCCAAGCTGTTGTAGATAAACTAGATGAACATTTTGATGGACAGGAAAGGCAAAAGAATTAAAGTAAATGCATAAAAAATATAATAAACACAATGCGTTAGATATAAATAGCAATTTTCTTTAGTATATTTATGCAAAAGCTATTGAAAGAAGAGTTAGTTAGAATAAAACTTTCTGAAAAAGAGTCTTCTAAGCTGAAAAAAAGCACTAGTGAGATAGTTGAAAAGCTAAAAAGAGCTTTGAAAAATGTTAATGCGCAAATATTTATTGGTGGAAGCTTGGCAAAAGGGACAATTATCAGAAAAGAGGTTCCTGACGTAGATATATTCATAAGATTTTATTATATTAGGGATATTTCAAAGCTTCCTAACATAATAAGAAAGGCTAGGTTAAAAGCTGTGAAAATTCACGGAAGCAGAGATTATTTTCAAATTAAAGAAAAAAATGTTATATATGAGATAGTGCCTGTATTAAGAATAGCTAAACCAGAAGATGCTGTTAATGTTACTGATTTAAGCTATTTTCATGTTAATTACGTGATAGATGCAATTAACAAAAACCCAAAACTTGCAGATGATATTATACTTGCCAAGTCATTTACTCATGCTTCAGAATGCTATGGAGCTGAATCATATATTAAAGGATTTTCAGGATATGCGCTTGAATTACTAGTAATAAACTATGGTGGATTTATTGAGCTTGTTAAGGCTATCAGCAAGACTAAGAGCAAACTAATTTTAGATCCTGGAAAAAAATACAAAAATAAGATTGATATTTTAAATAATTTAAATGAGTCTAAATTAGGCTCTCCTATAGTATTTATTGACCCTACTTTTGCAGAGAGAAATGCTCTGGCAGCGCTGAGTGATGAGAGTTTTTCCAAGTTCAGAGAGTATTGCACGGCATTTTTGAAAAAGCCTTCTAAAAAGTTTTTTGAGCAGACTAAGATTGATAAAAAAAAGTATAATCTTATTGTTAAAGCTGTAACTGACAGGCAGGAAGGAGATGTTGCAGGAAGCAAGCTAATCAAATTCTATAAATTCTTGCTATCAAATCTAGGGATATATTTTGAGGTTAAAGATGCTATATTTTATTATAATGAAAAAAAGCATGCTGAATATTATTTTGACTTAAAAGCAAAAAAAGAGCTTATAATGGAAGGGCCACCAATTAAGATGGAAGAAAGTGTCAAGAAATTTAAGGAGGCTCATAAAAAAACTTTTGTTAAAAATGGCAAGATATGCTCTAGGGAAAAGATTAATATAAACTATAAAAAATTCTTAGCTGAATTCAAGAAAAAATATAAAATCCAGATGAATGAGATGGGGATAACCAGGGTTAGTTAGTCCTGCTTTCTTGCTCGTGAGTATTATCAACTAAAATTATTGGATGCATTCCTAATTGCTCATCAAGAGATTCCATTTTAAACAGCATTTTCCTTATTTCTACATCATGCTGGTTCCAATTATAAGAAGATAGTGCATCTGCAACTTTTTCAGGAACATAAGCTATTCTTGTTTCTGAAACTGGGAATTTATATAAATCTCCTCTTTTTCTTGCAGATCTTACATCTGGAGCAAGTTTTAAGGCTTTGGCTTTAATAAAATCATATGCACCTGCATTTACGTGCAGAGTAAAATCAGGCAAAATCCGGGCATCAACATAGCAAGAATGACAAACAGCCCCATCAGGCGAACATTCAAGATTAACATCATCTAATTTCCTTATTTTAAGGTTATTTTTAGATGGATGAATTAAAGCTGATTTAGGTTTATTTTCCCATCCTCTTTCTTTTAGATAGTAGTTAATTGTGCTGAGAATTTGCTTTTTAGTGTTTCCAAAAAATTCAAGATTTAGAGTTAGGTAATGAAAATACGTCATTTTCTACCTCTTTTATTTCTTAACAGCTAAGTCAAACATTTCAGAAAGCATTCCTGCAAAAAGCTCTGAATTTAGCCAGATACCCATTTCCTGGTCATCAATATTTGACTGGTTTAACAAAAACAAGACTTGATTTTTATCTGCAATGAAAAATCTAGCATCTACATTAATTTTTTGAGGCTTGATATTATATTTTTTCTCAACATCTTTTGCCCCATTTTCGCTTCCTGAAACTGCAAGCTTGATTTTTATATTTGCTTTTCTTAACCTGTCAAAAAGTAAATTAAATACCCTTGATCTTTCAAGTATTTCTGAAGCTGGAATACATATTACAACTTCTTTTGAAGAATTTTCAAGCATTTCTTTTACATGTGAATAAATATTTGACTTACCCCTGATAGCAGAAGACATTTCAGTCTGATTAATTGGCTCAATTCCAGTATTATGAAGGTCTTCAAGCTCTTCATATTCTTTTGTTTCTTTTAAGCTAGAAAGAATCTTTACTTTTTCTTCAGCGTTTCTTAGAGTATTATTCTTAAGCTTTTCAATAACCAGAGTTGGCTTTACAGCAATATACTTTACTGGCTTTCCAATTTTAGCTATTACAAAACCCTGCTTTTCAAGAGATTCGAGAACATCATAAGTCCTACTTCTTGGAACTCCAGAAATTTCAGCTATTTCTCCAGCAGAGGCTATACCTTTGCTAATTAAAGCTAACCATACTTTGGTTTCATAAATATTAAGATCAAAATGAGTCTTAATTTTTTTTACTAATTCACTTTTTAATATCATTTTCAAAACAACCTACGGTTTTTTTGTATTTTCCCTTAGGCTGATAATTTACCTTTAATCAGTAGAGAAAAATGGCTTTATAAATCTTTCTATTTGTTACCTCTCAACAGTTACAATAAAACAAAGTTGACTTGGATTTTATAAATAATTAGAATTAAACTTAATTCTGCTTAATTTTAAAGAATTAGGGCTTAATTAGAGTATACCTAATATAACAGTAATATAGGCAATGAGCATGCCTACAAATATACCTGCAGTTAGGAAAGGCATTGCAGGGTAGAATTTTCCTTTTTTTGCAAACATAAATAAGGCTAGTAGAGCAAGAGTGGCAAATAAAGTTATAGACAGTGCCTGAACAATTCCAAAAGCTCTTAAAAATACTCCTGCTGCAATTATTGGAAATACTACATCTCCTCCACCAAGAATTGCAAGATTAACTTTTACTTTTTGCTCTTTTTTTGACTTGGATTTCTTAGCTTGCTTTAGCTTCTGCCTAGTTTTCTTATCAATATAAGGGACAAAAAACCCGGCAAAGAATTTTAGTTCATTCATCTGGAAATGAGCCATTTTTTGCATAAATCCAGCGTGCCAAACTGCATATATATCATAAGCTGATATTAAAATTAAAAGTAAGATTATTGACCATAGAGTTAGGATTGGCACAAAAATTGCAGCTATTCCTGGGTAAATTAAAAGCTCTGTGAAATTATGAACTATTATATTTCTTTTAAAAACTTTGAAAAATGCAAGGGGTAAGGAAATTACCAGGGCAATTATAGCTGAAAATTGAAAGTAATTTTGCAAAGACGCATTAAAGCTTACTCCAATTGCAATAGCTATTACAAGAAAAAACCACAATCTTAAGAAAGTTACTGCTTTTATTTTCATTAGCACAAGAATAAGGAGCACTGCAATAGTCATTCCAATAACTATACTTATTAGTGAAATTTCTGGCTCAGTTTCAGGAGGTTCAAGATTATAAGGGAGTACAGGTCCAATAGATACATTTTGTTTTTCACCTGTAGTCTGATTCACTATTTCTGTTATTACAGGTGTATAAGCATGTATAACTGCAAGGCCTATTAGCTGTGTAACTATAAACATTGCGACTAAGATTAAAGTAACTTTTGCGTTATGCTTCACATTATTTTCCTCTCTTATTTTAGGTTAAAAATATAAGAAAAAGAAGGTTTATAAATCTTTAAAAAAATAAAATTTCCTAGTTAAGAGTATTATAATCTTGAGTTTTATTGAACTTCTGGAGCTTTTTCAAAATTTCTTGGTCTCCTTTTCTAATGAAAGAGCCGTCTTTTACTGCAAGATGCTCGTCATAAAGCCCGACAAAAATAGTTATATTTTTATTTCTTCCATATTTAACTGCTCTTAAAACATCTATAAGCTGGGGAGGAGTATACTTTCCTTTTCTGAATTCTTTCTCAAGCATGGTGCCTTTTGCAACATAAGTTGGATTAAGATGCATATTAATCTTAACTTTATGTTTTTTGGCAACTTTGCTAAGATAGTCAATGCCTTTTTTTATATCTTCTACTGCCTCCTTATCACCCATACCTGGAACTGGCTTTTGCATAAAATAGCACTTTAAATTAAATTTGTAATTTGCAAGCTTTTTAACCAGGGATTCAAAAGTCCTAAGTTCAAGACCTTTTCTAAATACCTTATTCCTGATATGCCTGTCAAAAGCCTCAAATCCTATTGCAATCTCTAAATTTGTATGAGTCTCCCCTTCATTAAGGACTCTTGACAAGAATTCCAGCTCACTTAAATCAACATATTCTGGCCTTGTTTCTAAACTAACTATTGAAAGGTTTTTGAGGTGAATATTAAGCATAGCTATTAAGTAGATAAGGGCTGTGCTTGAAAAGGTTCTTTCATCTAATACTGAACCATTATTACTTACTATAACTTTTTTTATAATTTCTTTGAATTTTTTTACTTTAGGCAGTTTAAAAATATAATCTATTTGTTTTATAATATGCTTAAATCCAATGTAATTTTCTGACATTGCGGAAGGCAAATTACAACCAAGGCATTGAGACCACCTGCAAGTTTGAGTATAAAAAACAATGAAAAGAATTTTTCCTTCTTCTGAATCCTGAAACCATACTTCTAGTGGTTTGTCTTTATTATGAGACTCATTAAATTTATAATTCTTGTCAAATTTTTTCATAATTCTTGCAGATTTCTTGTTTTTACCCATATTAAGATTAGTTATATAAGAAATTTAAAGGTTTGTATTTTTCCGACATCAAAAAGAAATAATTCTATCTTTCCGAATTCCTGTTCTAGAATTAAACTTTATTCTGCTTATCTTTATGACTTTCCTGAAAAATATAAAATCTTTTAAAACTTTATCTGCCCCATCCAAACACCCAATAATATTTTTATTTATGGCCTGGAATATTTCAATACTTTTTGTAAAGAAAATTTTTCTATTATTAAGGCAGAGTTTGAAACCAATTATATAACCTTCTTTTTCAAATTCATTTACTACTTTATCAAGAACTTTTATTGAAAGTATATGAATATTATTCCTGTCTCCCAAATCTTTTCTTTTAAATTTAAGCCTAACAATTTGGGAGTTGCTTCTTTTGTCAAAACCCATACTTATTGGAAGTATTGATTCCATACCATACCTATATCTCTTGGCATACCTAGTGTAATTAGTTAAAGTTGTTGCTCTTTCTAATTTATAATTAAAATAGTTTTTGTAGAACTGCAATCTCCAATTACTTGAAATATTCACAAGAAACATTTCTAAATCCTGTCCAAGCTCCTTGCCAATTATGTATGCTGCAAAGATTGCTACAACAGAATCTATTGAAAGAAAGGCTTCTGGAGCAAACATCCAAAAAAATAGCAAAATTATAATTCCCATAACTAACCCTAAAACTTTATTAAATGAAAGACTAATTTTAGAATAAACAGAATCTTCCCCCTCTTTAATATCTTGAACATATTCTTCAAAAGGATTACAGAGAATATGATCTGCATTAATATTTCTACTTAAAGGATATACTAAAATATGGCTCTCAATAGAAGAAAACTTCCTAAGTTCATTTATATTTTGAAGTTCAATGTCATAAGTGCCTTTTTGAGATTTCTTTACTCTAAAATAAGGATTTAAATTTTTCACAATTAGACTAAATAATTACCTATTATAAATATTTTGCCTAGCAGGATTATAACTCTTAATTTAAACATGCCTTTTTAATTATAATAATCCTTATATAACTAATATTTCTAAAATGTAAATGAGCATTGAAAATCTAACTATAATTGGTGAGAGAGCAAACAGGCAAGGCTCTAGTAAAGTTAAAATAATATTAGATGAAGAAGTTAGCAGGGGGAAATACTATAATCTTCAAGAGTTGGCAGTGAGGCAAGCAGAGCAAGGCGCAGATTATATTGATATCAACGTTGATGATTTGGGAGAACAGGTGATGAGAAATGCTATTATGGCTGTTCAAGAGGTGGTAGATATACCTCTATGCATTGACAGTGGGGATCCAATGGTGCTAGTTGCTGGTTTAGGGGTTTATGATACAGAGAAAGCTGGGGGGGAACTTCCAATTATAAATTCAGCTGATAGAACAACTGCAGACTCAATATTAGGTTTAAGAAATCTGAAACCATTTAAGATTGTCCTATTAACTCGAGGTTATTTAGATGTAAAAGAGCTGTACTGGGGTGCAAGAAAAGCCGGATTTAAACAAGAAGATATTTATCTTGATCCTAGGATTGTGCCTATTTCAAGTGATTATGAAGGAAATATTAAGAAAGCTCTAGGGTATTTGGATAAAATCAGCACAGATGCAGAAATGAGGGGAGTGCATACTTTACTGGGATTGACAAATGTTTCTAAAGGCAGCCCTATTAAATTAAAGGATTCTCTTGAAAATGCTGTGCTTACACTTGCCCTAGAAAAAGGACTGGATACTATAATAGGGGACCCTTCCAGAAAATATAGCTTATTGCCCGAGGAGAATAATGTATTAAATTTAGTAAAGGAATTTATAAATACTGATATTTATTCTTATGAAGGAATGAGATTATTAAGCAAATATTTTTCAAGCTTGAGGGAAGATGAAAAGCCAAGAAAATAAAAAGCATATAGTGGCTATTACTGCTTTTATAAAAAATCAAGAAGGGGACAAATTTCTAATTGTTAAGAGAAGTAAAAATGAAATTGCTTATCCTGGGAAATGGGCTTTTCCGGGAGGCAAGGTTGAAAAAGGTTATGATATACTTGCAACTTTAAAAAGAGAGGTTATGGAAGAGGTGGGACTTGAAATTGAAAATTTTAAGGAATATTTGTATGATTTTACTTTTGAAAGACCTGACGGAAATAATGTAGTGGGTTTATGTTTTGAAGTAAAAGCTAAATCTGAAGATGTTAAGCTAAGCGAGGATTTTGAAGATTTTGCATGGATTAGACCTGAAGAGCTTGACAAGTATGAATATATTAGGGGTATGGAAAGAGAGGTGAATCTTGCGTTTAGCAAAGAAAAATAGAGAACAATAAAACTTATAAATAGTCAAATTAGTGGTTTTATAATGTCTGAATTAATTGTACTAAAGACTGGGGGAACTTCCCATATACATGGGGGAGATATTGAGAGAGATAAAAGGATTCTTAAATCTGATAGCAGAAGGAGGGTGATGTTTGTTTCTGCA
The DNA here is from genome assembly GCA_043810775.1 of archaeon. Taxonomy (GTDB): domain Archaea; phylum Nanobdellota; class Nanobdellia; order Pacearchaeales; family GW2011-AR1; genus JBDRJD01. The sequence goes on from JBDRNU010000003.1 coordinate 52,106, forward strand.
CCTGGAAAAATAGGAAGTAACAGAAAGGTAACTGATTTGCTTATAGACTATTATAATGCTAAAACTGTAGATTTAAAAGACACTTTTTTTAGAGCGATTATTGACAGATATAAGGGGATATTTTACGGGACAGACTTACGAGAAGCAGAAGAATCGCTAAAAGCATGCAGTACAATAGGAGAAACAAAAGCGTGGGGAGAAGATACACTTGCAAAGCTACTTTCTAGAACTATTCCAAATGCAGAATATGTTAATCCAAGAGATGTTTTTTTAGTAGAAGGAAAAGATGGAGAAGCTATTATTCTTCCTGAATCTTCTGAAATGATTAAAAGAACTATTGGAGAGGTATTGAATAGAGGAAAAATTGCAATTGTTCCTGGCTTTTTTGGTTATAATAGAAATGGGGAGGTTATAACTCTTCCAAGAGGCTGTTCTGATGAAAGTGCGGCTTGTGCAGCCGGAGTTCTCGAAGCATTAGTATATGAAAACCGAACTGATGTAGAGGGAGTTTATGCTGCTAATAGAGATATTGTTCCTGATGCTAGATTAATTCCTGAACTTACATATAAAGAAATGAGAGCCTTGTCTGTTGGAGGCTTTCATGTGTTACATCCAAGAGCAGTAGCGCATGTTGAAAATAAAATGGTGCCCATACATATAGGAAATTCAGAAGAGATTGATGGGACTGGAACTTTAGTTGTTTTTGATAGAGTTGTAAACCCTAAAAAACCAATTGTAGGAATTGCTTACCAGCCAGGATTTTGTGTTTTTGAAATTGAAAAAACAGGATTCGATGATATTCCAGGGGGTGTAGAAAAAATACTTGAGATATTTGGTGAGAGGAATATAAACTGGAACTACATGCCACATGGTACTGATGATATTTCAATAGCATTGACACAAGACCAGGTTAGTGGAAGAGGAATAGTTCATGAAATCACAAGAGAAATTTACAAGGCTGTGGGTGGAGGATATGCTGAAATTGGATTCAAGCACGATTTAGGAGTGTTAGTCGTAGCTGGCAAGGGGATGAAAGATCGTTCTGGGACTTCAGCAAAAGTAGATGAAGTATTTAGTGATAATGCGATTAATTTAATTGGGAAAACGCAGGGTACAAAACAAAGAAACATGATTTATATAATTTCTGAAGGAGATGGAGCAAGTGCAGTTGACCAACTATATGATGAGTTCATAAGATAGCTATCTTATCCTTATAGTCTCAAGATTTCTAGGAACATTAGTCTCGATTCTATTCAATTTATAGATTGAAGAAGCTAAATCAATGCACTTGCTTGATTCGCCGTGATTAATAATTACTCGCTTAGGCTTTGGGTTGATATGGTTGATAAATGCAAGAAGCTGATTTCTACCTGAATGGCCTGAAAAACCAGGGATAGTATGAACTTCCATTAGCACTTTTACATCTTCTTCTTTATTAGATTCAGAGTTCATCATTTTTACTTCTTTAAGCCCATCTTGAACTTGACGGCCTAAACTTCCTGAACCCTGATAACAGACAAAAATCAGACTGTTTCTTTTATTTCCTGCGAACTCGCGAAAATACTCAACAGATGCCCCACCTACAAGCATACCTGAAGTTGCAAGAACTACACAAGGTCCTCCTTCAATGACTTTTTTCCTTTCTTGCGGTGAGCGAATTCTAGTAAAAACGTCACTTAAAAAAGGATTTTTATCTTGGAAAATCTGAGTTCTGACAACTCCTGACAAGAAATTAGGATAAGCTGTATGAATTCCATTAATATCCCAAATCATACCATTAATATAAATAGGAACTTTAGGAATTTTTCCCTGCCTCATGGCATCTTCCAAAACAAGCATTGTTTCTTGCGACCTTCCTAAACCAAGTTCTGGAATAAGAACTTTTCCTTTTCTTTCAATTGTTTTTTTAACAAGGTCTAGGAATTCGTCCTCAACATCTTTTCTCTGAGGAAGGGCATCATTTTTGCTTCCATAAGTGGATTCTACAATTAGTGTTTCAAGTCTTGGAAAATTTATAGCAGAAGCCTCTAGTAGTCTTGTTCTTCCAAATTTCATATCGCCTGTATAAATCAAATTGTGGAGACCATTTCCAATATTTAAATGAACCATAGCACTTCCAAGAGCATGACCTGCGTTATAAAATGTTAATCTTACATCTGGAGTTACATCAGTTACCTCATTATAATCTAAACATATTGAGTGCTTGACCATTTCCTTTATATCAGTAGAGGAGTATAAAGGAGCTGTAGCTTGCTTATAAGCTACACCAATAAAATCTAAAGCAATAAGTGAGGCTATATCTCTTGTAGGAGTAGTCATATAACAAGGCCCTCGGTAGCCCATTTTATACAAGTAAGGAAGTAATCCACAATGATCAAGATGTGCATGAGTTAAGATAACTGCATCAATTTGATTTATATCAAATTCAGGAATATCAAAAAACGGAAACTTTTCTGAATTATGAGCTGCAATATTCACCCCACAGTCCATCAAAATTTTTGACTCCGGAGTATGTAAAAGCAAGCATGATCGCCCAACCTGCCTTGCCCCACCTAAAAAAGTCAATCTTATCCATTCATCTAACTTTTCTGGATTCCACTCTTTGTAAATTTTTTTACCTATAGAATTTAAAAATCTTTTTCTGTAATTATTATTTAAATAAAGAACTGCCCTAATATTTTCTGTAATTTTACTAGGGATGGCCGGACTTCTTTGAACTTGTGGTATCCAAAAAGTTTTCCTCTTGATTTCCTGAAGGACACTTCCTTGTTTTCCTATTACCATTCCTGGTTTTTTTGCCTCAACTACCACTATTGACCTTTGAACATCAAAAATAATGCTAGTAACTTCAGCTTCCTTTGGAACTATTTTGCGGATTTCTTTTTCGGATTTTTCCTGGTCTTGCAGTAATTTGCTGTCTGCTCTAAGCTCAATTCTTTTTTTTATTTTATCAACTACTTTCTTTATTTCATTTTCTCCTTCTAAGAAAAAATTAGTATCATCAGTGTAAAGAACTATGTTTGCACCTTCAAAATTTGCACTAGCAATGCATTTTGGAAGTTGCTCTTGTATATTTTTAAGAATGTCCATTTTCAAAACAACCTACAATTTTTTTGTATTTTCCCTTGAGACTTTAGAAATTTTTTTAGTTTCATGTTTCTGAGAGTAATCAAAAACCTGTAGTTTTTGACATTGAGAATATTAAATTAATTCTGGTCTTTGTAAACTGACTCCACTTCTTGCTTAATCACTTGCTTAATCCCTTCTTTTGTTATAGTATAAACGTCTACTCCAAATCCTGAACCAACATCTCTTTGAGATGAAGCTTTAATTGCATCAATAGCCAGATTAACAGCTTGTTTTACAGTAAGATCCTTAGAGTACTGCCTTTCTAGCAATCCTAAAATAAAAGGCATTCCAGATGAGAAGTTAGCATCATAGTCTTCAACTTTTTTTACACTTCCTGCAGGTTCTATTGTATAAAGCTCAAAAGAACCATCTTCATTATATCCTGCAACTAAACTGCCGACTATACTAGGAATTGTTGTAAATTGGCGTATATTTCTAAAAGAGAGCATCCCTATTAAATTGGCTCCTTCTTTTACTGTTGGCCTTTGCTTTGTTTTTAGTTCCTTTAACTTTAGCTCAGCTCTGACCACTTTCCTAAGCAATTCTATATCTGCAGAGATGCCAGTACATGCTATTAATAGATAGTCATTAATATAAGCTACTTTTGGCTCATCTTTTCTTAAAACTAGTGTTCCAGCAGTGGCTTTTCTGTCACCTGCTAAAACTATTCCATCCTTACACACTATTCCTACAATACTTGTACTTGATTTCAAGATATTATTTTTTAGTTCTTGATCCATTTTAAGAATTTGAATCGCTTTAGAATTGCTAAATTACTTAACAAATTGTTGTTTATAAAGATTTCGCTTTTAGACAGACTCAAATCTCTCGCTCACAACTTCCCAGTTAATTACTTTAAAGAAATTTTCAATGTAATCTGTTTTTTTTAAGCCATAATCTGTGATAAATGAGTGCTCAAAAACATCCATAACTAATAAAGGGACAGCTGTTGCTAAATGACCAGTGTTATGCTCATTAATCCAGGTATTAAAAAGCCTCTTAGTTTCTTTGTCATAAGTTAGTATTGCCCATCCTATTCCCCTCATTGCCCCAATTGATTTAAATTGTTTTTCAAAGTTTTCAAAACTTCCAAAATCCTGTGAAATCTTTGAATAGATAGGTGTTGTTTTGTCAATTTCCTTAGATTGGGAAGACATATTTCCAAAATATAGCTCGTGAAGCCTCATTCCATTAAACTCCCATCCAAATCTCCTAGTTAGCTCTGCAAATTCTATGCTTCCTTTGTCTTTTAGTGTTTCCAGAAGTTTCAGTGTATTTGTAACATATCCATTATACAGTGAAAAGTGATTTCTAAGAAGGATATCAGAAAATCCCCTTGTTCCAATCAAATTCTCAAAATTTTTAGGCTCCATTTTAATTTATCCTAATTTTTGTATTTTCTCTTCAATAAGTTCCATATCTTCGCCGCAACAGACTAGAGTTCCTGCGCCTTCATGAATAACTTTCACTATGTTTCCACAGATATTGCATTTGTAAACTTGTTCTTTTTTAGTCATTTTTCAAATATTAGTATTGTTCGCACTTTACTTGGTAAAAGCTGGTTTCATGGTCGCAAGAAGGGCATTTTACAGGAGGTTGCTTGCCTTTATGCACATAGCCACACTCTCGGCATACCCACTCAATTTCTTTGTCTTTTTTGAATATTGTGCCTTTTTCAAGCTGTTCAAGTATCTTCTTATAGCGCTCTTCGTGATGTTTCTCTGAAATAGCAATTGCCCTTAAACGAGCTGCGATTTTAGGCAGATTTTCCTTTTCTGCAGTGTCTGCAAATGAGGGATACATTTTAGTGTATTCATGGTTTTCGCCAGAAATTGCTGCTTTAAGATTTTCTATTGTTTTTCCAATGACTAGAGGAGATGCTGCATCAACACTTATATCATTGCTATCTTTAAGCTCTTGTATATGTTCAAATATCTTTTTTGCATGCTCTTTTTCATTATCTGCTGTTATCTGAAAAATCTCTGCAATTTGCTCATATCCTTCTTTTCTTGCAATTGAGGCATAAAAAGTATATCTATTGCGTGCTTGAGACTCGCCTATAAATGATCTCACCAGATTTTTTAGTGTTTCCATTTTTTTATTAGATTAGCTTAGTTTATATAAATTATTATGATTCAGGACAGCTGATAATATCTCTATTTTTCCTTTTTCTCAGCTATAATTAATAATAATCCTCCAACTAGGAAGCATGCTGCTATAATGCCATTTATACTAGAAGTTGAATTTTCCAGTATAACATAGCCTGTGAAGCCTGAAAATGAGTTTAGAGCAAAAATAATACTTATTATTATAGAAGCTAAACCCAACCATATACCTGTTTTAGCCATAGTTAAAGAAGGTTTTAGCAGTTAATAAAGTTTATGCTAAAATAGTTGCAAGGGAGTATAGAAATACTTAAAAATAGGGTTTTTATAGAGTATGCAAGGGAAAATGAGCTTAAGAAATATATTGATTGGAGGAGCATTAATTTTTAGTTGCGTAGCTTGTGGTCCAGCGGCAACAGTTGAAATGAAAAAAGAAACAAACCCAGAATATGACAAGAGTGAGAGATATGATGTGCAAAGGGTGGGGGTTTTTCAAGATGATTTGGCTTATCACAATAAAAGAGGAATTTATGAGATAAGAGACAGAAAAACAGGAAATGGGTATTTTGGCATAAGTGGAATTGGAATAACTGAAGTTGGAAGCCATTCAGATGGAAACTCCTCTGTAGAAGATGAGAGATAGTTTAATTCTTAATTTTAATAATTAGTTAAAGTTTATGTTAAGATGATTATTTTCTACACTATAAATATTTATAATACTAGACTAGCTTGAAAAATAATGGCAGATAGTGAAGAAGAGATTGAAATTATTAGCCCCTCACCAATCGGGAGGCAGTTTGAGCCTTATTTTCCAGAGTTATTTGAACAAGCACTCAGAAGTGTTCCTGCTATTCCTTATTCTTTTGTAATAAAAATGGCTGCTTATGGAATTGAGCCAGCTCACTTGTTTGATAAAAAAGAAAAGAGACTTGCAGATATAGCTAGGTACTGTGAAGAGTGCAGAGAAAATGAGGTTATGAAAAATTCTATTCAAAGATTAGTTTATGAAGACTGGTCAGGCAATATTAGAACTCCTAGAACTGGAACAGGAAGTATTGTAGATATAGGGGATATTATGAGTGAAGATGAAAGAAAAGCAACTTTAGAAGAACTTGCAAGAACAAGAAAAATACATGTGTTTGAAATTAGTTCTGAAAATCAAGGGGATAATTCGTATATTAATTTTAGAAATAGCATCTGGCCCCAACTAGATGTAGAAGATTATGAACTATATGAAGGTGATTTACATATAGGCAGTGAGAAAAAAGCAGGTCATTTAAGCTTTAGAGCTGGAAGAGGATTAAGTTTACGATTAGATTGGAATATAGATCCAGTTTTGGGAGAAAAACTTATTTACTGGTTTAATGATTTAGCTGATAGCACAAGACAACCAAAATTATTTTAAACTTCAACTTTAGTAATCCCTTCATCTTTTCTGAATTTAATAATATTTTCAACAAAACCCTCTATTTTTTGCTCGTGGCTTACTAAAATTAGCTGTTTGGCCTTTAGTTCATCAAGAACATCACGTATCTTATCAAGCTGCTGTTCTGAAAATCCATCTGTAGGCTCGTCTAAAATAACTAGGTCTTTAGTCTTTATTTTGCTTAGCATTGAATTTATAACCTGATTTAGTGAGAGTCTGTAAGCAAGAGCTATAGCTGTCCTTTCGCCACCAGATAGGAAGGAATAATCAAGCTGATAGTCCTGCTGTTCAACTATTGGAGTGAAGTCATCATCAAGCCTGACTGTAAAATTATCAGAAACCAGCATTGAAAACCACTGGCTAAAAAGCCTAGAAAACTCTTCTCTTAGAGTAATTAAGACATTTTTTTCAGTGAAGCTAATTAAAAATAAAAATTTGTCAGAAAGCCATTGTTCAAGTTCAATTAGATATAGGAGTTTCTTCTTAGTTTCTTCTTTTTCTTTTATATTTTCCTCAATTTCAGATAGTGTATTTTTTAAAAGGTCAACTTCTTTTTTAATTTCAGCTAGCTTAACATGTGATTCTCTTTCAACTCTCAAAGCATTACCAAGCTCTTTTTCTTTTTCTATATAGATATTCTCAAATTTTTGAAGACTTGTAATAGAGTTTTTCAGCAAATCTATATGCTTTATCAACATATCAGTATCTTTTTCTATTAAAGATAGGTCCTTCTGTATTTTAGAAAGTCTGTCTTCTTTTTCCTTTAGTCTCTCAAATTTAACTTTTAGCAACTTGTAATCATTAATACTTTTTTCTAATAAAACTAGTTTTTGCTTAGTATTCTCAATTTGTTCTAGAGCTGCTGTTTTCTTCACCTGTAATTCATTAATTTCATTTTTGCTTTGACTTATCTCAGATTCAAACTTATTTTTAATATTTGCCCTGTATACTGCAGCAACATCCTGAAGGCAGGTTGGACAACGGTCTAGCTTAGTAATTTGGTCTTTGGTAATTGTTTTTTCAGCTATGCTTGAGTTTATAGCATTTATTTTACTTTGAACTTCAAGATATTCTTTATTTTTGTCTTCCTTAAGCTTAGATAGATTTTCTTTTTCTATTTCACCTTCTTTAACTTTATTTTCATCAAATTCAGTTTTCTTTATTTCTGAAATTTCTAAAATAATACTTTCTTTTTCTTTTTCTAAATTAAACTTAACTTCTCTCTTACCAGTTATGTGGATTTTAGTTTTTTCAATCTCCTGCTCAAATTTGTTTTTTTGTTTTATTTTCTCATCAATTTGCTCCATTTCTGCTTCGATTTTCTTAATCTGGGTATGAGCTAAGTCAACTTCTCTTTGGGCGTAAGGGATATTTGCCTCAAGCTTAACAGTCTGCTCCTTTTTTTCAATTAAATTGACCTTTAAATTTTCAAGATCAGAAATAATTCCTTCTTTATTCCTTATATTCTCCCTTAACTTAGAAGTCAGTATTGATGTATTTTCCTTTATTCTTTTGTATTTATCTATTCCAAATATATGCCTAAGAGTATTTAATCTAGATTCAGCATCTTCAAGAATTATTTGCTTCATTTCTTCTTGCGGTGTGTACACTGTAAATTTATATAAGAGATTTGTTTTTTTTGCGAATTCTTGAGGATAATTTAAAATATTGAGGACTTTATTTTTAATTTCAGTTACTGATGATTCTTCTTTTTCACCATTTATAGTTATTGCAGCGTAGGACTGGCTTACTGACTTTCCTCGCTTAAGATGTCTTTCTATTTCAATTTTTCTTCCATCAACTTCAATCTCTAAAAAAACCTGGCCTTCATCTGAGCCATTTCTCAACAGTGAAGCCCCTTTTTGACCTGGCTGAAGACCAAAAAGAGCAAATTCAATTGCAAGAAGAACTGAGGTCTTACCACTGCCTATGTCTCCTGATAATAGGGAAGACCCTTCTGGGAAATTAACTTCAGCGGTAATGTAGCTTCTTATATTATTTAAGATTACTTTTTTTATTATCATTGCCTGACAACCTAACGGTTTTGTCAGAAATCTTTAGATTTCTGAGCACTCTCAAAATCTCTCCTAAAGATTTTGAAGTCTTGGCTAACTTTCCCTTGATATAGCCTAAATTTAATTTTTATTATCATTGTATGTTAAGAATTCTATTTACTTCTGACATTAATCTATCATTAAAAATAATTGATTTTTCATCTTCTTGCTTTTCAAGGCTTAGTGAATTAATTAAAGAATCTATTAGAGAGTTAAATTGAGACGGGTTTTCTTCAGAATACTTTTTAAAGATAGTTTTTTCAAGTTCATCGACGTCATTTGTTTCAACTTCTATTTTGGTTTCTTTTGTCAATAAACCTGAGGTGCTTTTTAACAGAACATAGGCTCCTTTAGACTTTGCATAGTTTTCTATTTCTATGAAGTTTATATTACTTGTCTTGCCTTTTTTTATTTCTCCAGAAAGTCTTAGTAAAATTATTTTATCTCTTATATTTCTTTTATTTATTTCTGAGATTATATACTCTGTAGCAATAAGAGTGTTATCAATCTGAAGTTCAATTAATTCAACTTCTTTAAGCTTTAAATCAACCTTCCAACAATTAAAAGGATTCGTCTCCACAATATAAAATCCCCCATATTTTAATTCCTCAATTTCCTGAAAATTGTTTGGAAAAATTGGGGATGAGTAAACAATATTCTTGTTTCGATAGTTTATATGCAAGTGACCTAGTGCATAGTAATCTGCCTTAGGCAGCTTTGTTTCATCAACATATTCTATAGGAAGTCTACCTACAGCATCTTTTATTGAGGTATGAAGCATTAAAATTTTAAAAAAACCAGGTGATTCATTTAATTTTATTTTCTTTAATTCCTGAACTTCCAAGCCTGATTTTTTTCCAGGATAGCCATAAATCGCCGCCTTGTTGTGTATTACAGGATTAAGAATTATTGAATCTTCTTTTTCTTCAGCTAAGTGGACATTTTTACAAAATCCTGCTTTTTCAAGAACATCAAGAAAGGTTTTTCCTGAAACTGAATAGTCATGACTGCCTGCAATAATAAAACAAGATATCTTGCTTTCTTTTAGTTTTTTTAGAGTGGAAAATGCTTCCTTGAGTATATCAATAGGGGGGTAGGCTGAATCAAATAAATCACCAGCTATTAAAACAAAGTCTACACCTTCTTTTATACATAAATCAATTGCCCTCTTGAAACTCTGTAAATTAAGCTCCTGAAGAGCCGGATAACGCCAAGAACCAAGATGGCAGTCTCCTAAATGAGCAAATTTCATTTTTCCCTTAATTTAGACAATGAAAAATAAGAAGTATATAAATTTAGTTATAGTCAAGAAAACCATTTCCAGCATAAAGTTTATAAGTTTTAAAGATATAGATATATATGGCTAATGAGTCTTTGATAGCTAACTCAGAAATTAGTAGTAGTCTTAATTTAATGGAGTTTATATCAAAGGAATTTATTACTAATTTAATTATAGCTGTTATTTTGCTTATTTTAGGATTTATTATTGGAAAGATAGTCAAACTTATATTAAAGAAGTTTTTGGAAAGAAGTGGAATTAAGAAAGATTCAAAACACAATTTCTATTACTTATTTCTCACAATTATAGAGTGGAGCATATATGTGCTCTTTATTAATTTCGCACTAATTCAGCTGGATATTTCTGCTTTAACTGAGTGGCTTACATCAATATTATTTGTTATTCCTGCTATAACTGGGGCACTATTATTGATTTCAGTAGGATTTGCAATTGCTACTTATCTTAAAGACCTGATTGAAGACAGCAAAATTGAGGGATGGGAAGGCCTTTCAAAGATATTTTATTATTTTGTCCTCTATGTATTTATGGTGTTTGCATTTAAAACAGCCTTAATCTCAATAAATAGAGATATAGTCAATATATTATTGATTGCTCTAACAATAATTGTTTCTGTGGGAATAGTTATTTCTCACTTTGTAAAAAACTCACATACTAAATTCCGCAGTAGTTGAGTTTTTTATCACCTCGAAAATAGGGATTTTATATACTAATTTTCTTAGTTTTAAGAAGAAGTGAGAAGCCAAACACAAAGTTCTTCAAAAAAAAGCTTTTTCTTAGCTAAGAGCTTTTTTTTGTAATCTTGCCAGTTTATCTTACCTGAATAACTAGAAGTAAGCAAGAGAATTTTTCCTTTACTAGCTAGATGATCGCGAGCTTGATTAAGAAACTTGTTGATTGTCTCGCTTCCAAGCTTACCACCTGTTGTATCTTTTTTATTATCATATTTATCTGCAGGGAGATAAGGAGGGTTAAAAATAATTAAATCAAACTTTTCTTTTATATTTTCAAAGAGATTTGACTTAATTATCTTGGATTTTTTGAAATTAGATTTTAAATAATTTAATGATTCACTATCAATATCAGATAAGGTTATATTTTCCGGAGATATTCTTGATTTAATGCAGATTTTGGCTTGGACTCCGCTTCCTGAACCAGTATCCAGTATTTTAATATCTTTATTTTTTAATTTAGTTAAATATTTAGTTAAAATTTCTGATAGAAAATAAGAGTCTTCATCTGGAGAATACATTTTATATCTGGATATCAATTCCTAAGGATTGCAAAATACTTGATATTTTTTCTGGCCAAAAAACAGTAGTTAATAAAGTCAGTAGTAATAAAGTTAAGATTATTGCTAAAGTAATTATAATTATTAAGCCTTTTTTGCCTTTTTTCTCTTTAGGCATAAAGGGTTGCTTCATCAATAACTGAGGTTGAAATTGCTGGTCAAATGGTGCTTGAGGAGCTTGCTGTGGAGGCTGCCTATTAATTGGCTGGCGAGCTTGCTGAAAATTAGGATTGGGCTGGCGTGGCTGTTGAGGGAGTTGTCTTGGAATAGATTGAGGGGGAGGAGATGATGGAGAAGATTGCTGAGGGGAAGGCTGAGATTGAATTCCCGGATAAGAAGAATATCCCAGGGCAGAAGCTGCTTCTTCTACTTCTTGTCTAGCATAACCTGAATTAATAAAGGATTGTTTAGCTAAATCCAAAGAATAACCTCTTTCTATTGCATTTTTTAATCCTTCAACTATTTCTGGATGATAAACCATTTTACTAAGATAGAATATTCTTATTTATTTTAAATCTATGTATTGCAAATCTTCCATTATATGGCAGTCTTTTTTTAGCTTATAACCTAACTCAGATGCTAGCTCTGCCATTGCTGATAATTTCCTAATATCTCCGTGCGCGGGAATTATATGCTGTGGCTTTACTAGATTGATAAAATCTCTTAAATCCTCCCTACCAGCGTGTCCTGAAGTGTGAACATTATCAAAAATTCTTACACCTTTACTTTTCAACCTTTTTTCTAATTGTCTCCTGTTTGCTATACTAACTTCTGTAGGGATAGTTGAAGATGAGAAAATTACATGATCATTTGGGTGAAGATTTATAGGAACTAATCCTCGAGATATTTTGTCAAGCATTGCTCCTGGCTCTCCCTGATGGCCGGTACATACTAGCAAATACTTGGATCTTTTTTCATTTACTTTTTTAAGTGCTGCCTCTACCTGGCGCCTATAACTAAAAATCTGGATATCATTTTGAAAGGGGCACATTTTTGCACGCTTGGCAGCAGTTACATATTTATTCAAGCTCCTACCTGCAAAAACTATTTTTCTGTTAAGTTGCTTTCCAAAGTCAACTATACTCTTTAGTCTTGCAATATGGGATGAAAAAGTTGTAACCATAATTCCATTTTCTTTATTATCTGTGGTGAGCATTACTTCTTCAAGCAGTGTGCGAGCTACTTTTTCACTTGGAGTCTTTCTGTCAGTATCCGCATATAGTGAATCTACTATTAGTGCTTTTACTCCTTCTTTGGCTATTCTTTTTAAAGCTTCATAATTAGGTTTTTTTCCTAAAACAGGAGTATTATCCAGCTTGAAATCATTTGCATATAATACTACTCCCTCATTTGTATGAAGAGCAATTAAGCAGGTCTGAATTGTTGAGTGGGTGATATTTAGAAATTCCACCTGATATTTTTTCTTCCCATTAACAGTATATGTAGAGTTTGGCTGGATTGATTTTAGCTGATTACGCATATGAGCTTTTTCATCATTAAGAATTATTTTTAAAACTTCCATAGTAAATGGCGAGCCAACTATATCTGCATTGAACCTGTTACCAATATAAGGGATAGCACCTATATGGTCTAGATGAGCGTGTCCCAGCAAGATTGCACGAACCTTGTTTCTTAGGCCTTGCCTGTCTAGAATAGTATCTTGCGGAAGAGCGCCAATAGTTCTAAGGCTTTTTTCAGTGGGCACTTTCTCTCTTTCTTCTAGCTCTACTATTGGAGGAAGATAAACTCCTGCATCAAAAACTATGACATCATCTTTTAGCTGTACTGCAGTCATATTTTTACCTACTTCACTATATCCTCCAATTGTATAAATTCTCATTGTATTAGTCTCTTTTTATTATAAATTTCTAGGAAATAAAGCTTAAAAATCTATCTAGAACTAGACAGTGTAATAATATTTAGGCAAGTAGGATATTTAAAATTTTCTATCTAGGAAAGTAAATGGAGTTAACTTTATAAATAAAGATTACTGATGAAATTTATATATTTCCTTTACTGGAAAGTCTCGTGGTTAAAAATCAGTTAACTATCAATATAATCTTCATCCATAATGTCATCTTCAGTGAGTTCGTCAGCATCAAGAACTATGTCGCCTTCGTCTACTTCAATATCGCCAATTCGCCTCTTTGAAGAGGATTGAGAAATATCAGGAAACCTCATAAATTTGAGAAAAAAATATAGTATATAAAGTTAAGGTATATATCGTATATGTAGAATAAAAGTATGAAAATTTAAATTTTCAAACATGGCAAGAATACCTCCAAAAAATATAGATTTTAAGTATAATCTTAAGGAATACTTTAAATTTCTTAAGAATTATAAGTGGCTTTTCATAGCTGTCTTAGTAGTAATTTTAGTAGCTGAAGCTACACTTACTGCGGATAAATTCCTATTCAAAGCGATAATTGATAGGGGTACTGATTTTGCTGCAGGAAATTTAGCAAGAGGAGAACTTGTAAATATATTGATAATTGTGGCTTTAATTTACTTAGGTATTTTAGGAACTAGAGCTATTATGAGATGGCTGCAGATTCATCTTATAATGCATCTAGAAGGCAATATGATATATGACTTAAAAAGAAAATATTTTAATCATATTATTCATCTTGACCATAACTTTCATACTACTCATAAAACTGGAAGCTTAATTTCAAAATTAAACAGAGGGGCTGCATCAATTGAAAGAATGACTGATTTAATTATTTTTAATGTTGCTCCTTTAATATTCCAATTAATTGTAGTTGGCACAAGCTTGATTTATTTTTCCTGGCTTTCAGCTGTAGTGTTGATAATTACTTGTGCTGTATTTATTAGCTATTCTGTGTACTTACAGCATATTCAGAAAGATTCAAGCTTGAAAGCAAATAAAACAGAAGATATAGAAAAAGGACAGATGGCTGATTTTTTCACGAATGTTGATTCAATTAAGTATTTTGGCAAGGAAGAAAATGTTAAGAATAATTACAAAAAACTAACTTGGAAAAATAGACTAGCTTGGATAAAGTATAATGCATATTTTAGATGGTGGGATTTGGGGCATACACTAATTTTAGGTGTAGGTTTATTTTTCTTAATATTATTTCCAATTCTAAGTTTCTTAAATGGAGAAATTTCAGTAGGAACACTGGTGTTTATTTATACTGTTTATGGAAATTTAGTTGGACCTTTATTCGGGTTTGTTGGAGGAATTAGAAATTACTACAAATCTATGATAGATTTTGAGTATTTATTTAGGTATAATAAAATACAAAATGAGATTAAAGATAAGTATAATGCAAAAGAGCTTAAAATTAATAGTGGAGAAATTGAGTTTAGAGAGATAAGCTTCAGCTATGGTAAAAGAAAAGTTATACCTTATTTTAATCTGAAAATTAAACCAAATGAAAAAATTGCTTTTGTCGGGCATTCTGGGTGCGGGAAGACAACTCTTGTTAAGCTTTTATACAGATTTTATGATGTTGATGATGGAGCAATATTAATTGATGGTAAGGATATTCGTGACTTTAAGCAGGAGTCAGTCAGAAGTGAGATGAGTAATGTTCCTCAAGAGTGTGTTTTATTTGATGACACAATTTATAATAATATTGCTTTTTCAAATCCACGGGCAACTAGAAAAGATGTAATTAGAGCTATGAAGTTTGCTCAGCTAGATAAAATTATAAGTTATTTCCCAAAAAAAGAAAATACTATTGTTGGGGAGAGAGGTGTTAGATTATCAGGGGGGGAAAAGCAGAGAGTTTCCATAGCTAGGGCAATACTTGCAAACAAAAAAATACTTGTTCTAGATGAAGCTACTTCTTCGCTGGACTCAGAAACAGAAGCTGAGATTAAGGCTGCATTAGAAAAACTAATGCAGGGAAGGACAAGCATTATAATTGCCCATAGACTATCAACTATTATGAGAGCTGACAAGATTATAGTAATGAGGGGGGGCAGAATTGTTCAGGTGGGGAAGCATTCAGAGCTTATTAAGCAAGAAGGAGAGTATAGGAAACTGTGGAACTTGCAGAAGGGAGGATATATTAAATGAATAGAGAAGGAAAAATAGCCTACTTAACAATTGATGACGCTCCATCTGATGATTTTAAAGAAAAAGTTGATTTTCTAGCTAGTAAGAAAATTCCAGCAGTATTTTTCTGCGAAGGAGAGTTTCTTGAAGAAAGTGAAGAAGATATTACTTATGCTATAAAAAAAGGATTTATTATTGGAAACCATGGATATAAAGGGCACCCTTATTTTTCAAATTTAACTTTAGAGCAGGCAAAAGAACAAATAAAAAAAGCTGATGAATTAATTGACAAAATGTATGAAAAAGCAGGAATCAGAAGACCTGCAAAATTCTTTAGGTTCCCGTATGGAGATAAGGGGGGGAATGAAAATAAGCAAGATTATAAAAATGAAAAGCCATTTAGTGAAGAAGGAAGAAAGAAGAAAGAAGAAATCCAGGAATTTTTAAGACAATTGGGATATACTCATCCTAAATTTAAAGGAATCACTTACAAATACTTTAAGCCATATTTAGATGATGCTGACTGGTACTGGACTTATGATTGCTTTGAATACTCAATTTTTTCAAAAAATCCTTATTTTGGAATAGATAGTATAGATAAGGTGTATGCAAGAATGGATGAAGATGTGCCAGAAGGATGCAGAGGATTAAATTATCCTGACTCAGAAGAAATAATACTTCTTCATGACCATGATGATACCACTAAATATTTTAAGCTAATAATTGAGAAATTATTAAGCAAGGGAATTAAATTTAAGCTTCCTGAATTAAGATGAGCTATCCAAAATTTCCAAATAAGCATTTAGAAAAAGCATTGTTTAGTCCTGAGGATTTTATTAGCTATGCAAAAAAGAGCAGGGTTCCTAAGAAAATTATAATTACCTATCCTTACACTAATCTACCTTATATTGCAAAAAAATATGGCGCTACAAGAATAGATGGGGGACTTATTCAAAAAACTTATGTAACTAAAAAAAGAGATATTGGATTTGTTCAAATGTCTGGAATTGGAAGCCCAAATGCAGTAACTGCTGTTGAAGAGTTAATTGCCAGAGGAGCAAGAACTTTTCTTAATATAGGCACAGCTGGAGGACTTCATACGGATGGAATTTTCCTTTGCAATAAAGCTTTAAGAGATGAAGGAACTAGCTATCACTATCTTCCTAAAGGACATTATGTTTATCCTGATGAAAGATTAACTGGGAAGTTTGGAAAATGCATAGGAAGACAAGGGCTAGAATATGAAGAAGGGACTACTTGGACTATAGATGCTCCTTATAGGGAGACGAAGGCTGAGATAGAAAGATATGCTAAAAAAGGTATTAAAACAGTTGACATGGAAGCTTCTGCTTTATTTGCCCTTGCACAGTTTAGAAAAGTAAAGATAGCTAGCGCTTTTGTAGTTAGTGATTCGCTAAGCAAGAAGTGGGGCCCGAAATTCAAAAAAAGACAGATAAAAGCAATGGTTAACAAATTAATTGATGCAGGAGTTGAATGCTTAAGAAGTTAAAATAGAAAAGTTTAAATATATATTAATACTTAATAGTTATAAGTTAATAAATATTAGTTATTAAAATGTTGAAACAAAAACCAGCTCATTGGCCAACTCTAAATACAGTTATAATGGTTGAAAATGTGCTAAAGAAAATGAATGAAAGCGTGATTAAAATAGCAGAGCTTAAAAGAAAGCTTCCAAAACAGATTAATCATAACACTCTTATGCTTATTCTAAAATATCTTGAAGAAAGCAATAAAATTTTAGTTACAATAGATGGAATAACTTGGATTCATAATCCTAATCCAAACTTGAGAAAAGCAATTTCAGAAGGCATGAGAATATGAAAATTGTAGGTATAGTATTATCTCCTGAAGCAAAAGAAGTTTATTTGTACCTAAACAGGGAATCAGAGCACTCAAAAACAGAGAAAATGCTTCTAAAGGCAATTAACCAGAAATTTGAGTTAATAAAAATAAATCCCCATTATGGAAATCCTATTTCAAAAATATTAATCCCAAAAGAATATAAAATAAAATATGGGAATTTAAATCTCTTCAGAGTTGAACTTCCTAATTTTTGGAGAATGCTTTATACACTAACAGAAGGTGAAACAAAAATCGAAGTTGTAGCATTTATTATCGATATTACTGATCATCCTATATATAATAAAAAATTTGGCTATAAAAAAAAGTGAATTAAAATGAACCGAAACATTAAATTCAAGCCAGAGATAAGGAGAATGAAGAAAAATGAGATGAAGCAGGTAGCTATGATACTGAAAGCTGAATCTAGAAAAGAGCCGTATAATGAAAAATGGACAAATACTTCTGCTGTGAAAAAAATTAAAGAATATATTAAGGACTGCAATGAAATTTATGTGGCTGTATTTGATAAGGAGATTTTAGGATTTATCATAGTGAGGAGGGAGGTGGGGTGGAATAAGGGCAAGCTGATAGTTAATGAGTTATTTATCAAGGAAGATTATCAGAGGCAGGGAATTGGCAAGATGCTTGTAAAGAAAGTGGAAAGAATATACCAGAGCAAGGTTGGAGCTATGTTCTTGACTACAAGCAAGGATGCCAAGGCTTACAAGTTTTACCAATCCTTGGGATTTAAGGCTAGCAGAAGAACTGTGTATATGAAAAAGGAGGTATAGAGGATGAATTTTGAAAAAAAGACAAGAGCCCTAAGTTATGGGATGGAATTTACCCATGGAATAAGAAGAGCTTTAATGGGGGCTCTTGCACTAGTATACTTTGTATATCTTGGATTTAGCATTGTATCAATTACAACTTTATTTGCAATTTCAACCCTTATTATGATTTTCTTTGAATTTCCAACTGGAGCTATAGCAGATTATGACTCTAGAAAAAAATCGCTTGTAATATCTTTCTTTTTGCTTTCTGTGGCATTTTTTGGAATATTTGCATTTAACAATTTTTGGTTAATTGCTGTGTCGTGGATTTTAGGAGATATTGCGTGGACTTTTTCCACAGGAGCAGGTTCAGCATGGATTATTGATGCACTGGGATATTCTAAAAATAAATCGAAATTAGTGAATCTTATATCGAGGTGTTATTTTTTTGAAAAAGGAGGGCATATTATTGGAGGTTTGATTGGGCTTGTGATAGTTGCAATTAGCTTTAGATTTGTTTGGCTTGTTATTTCTATTACCAATTTGATTATGATGTTTATAATTATTTTCTATGTAGAAGAAAGAAATTTTAAACCTACAAAAGTGCCCCATAATTATGCAGTTAAGGCAATGATTAAAGCAAAAGAATCATTTTCTTACCTCATCCATAAAGATAATAGTGAATTAAGGGCTTTGCTGATAGCTGGATTAATATCTATAATAGGAGGAAGTATATTTTTTATTGGAGTTCCTTTGTTGTTTACTGAGATATTTAATTTAAAACCTGAAAATTTATCTGCTTTATTTGCTTTTGTAATGGCATTATCACTTATAAGTCCATTTATAGCTGAAAAAATATCTAATAAAAAAGGATTTAGATATTCATTGTTTGGAATGTTTGCAGTAATGGGTCTTGCAATGATTGTTTTAGCTGTATTGGGAAATTTAACATATGCAATTATTGCTTTTGGAATAATACAAATTTCACTAACTGCAACTGATGTTATATCAGATTCTGCTCTTGAACATGAATTTTCCTCAAAAATTAGGGCCTCTTTAGGTTCATTAAATAGTATCAACTGGAGCATTGCCCATTCAATTGGAGTATTTTTAGCAGGAATTAGCATTACTTTTTTAGGAATAATAAATACAATTGTGGCGGCTGGAGGGATTACAATTGTGGCCGCAATCATCTATTTAGTAGGGATGAAAAAGGAGGTATAGAATGAAAGTAAAAATAACCAAGAACAAAGACCTTACAAAAGCTGAAAAAGAGCTAATTAATAACGCGAGAGATATGGAATGGGGTAGAAATGAAAAAAAAGACTTCGAAGAAGATTATGAAAGAGAAATGATTTGGTTTTTTATTAAAGAAAAAGAAAAAATAGTCTCTCTTGGAGGTCTTCGTCCAATTGCAATTAATTATTTGGGAAAGAGATATAATATCTTAGGAATATGTAGTGTTCTTTCAATTGAAAAAAATAAGGGTTACGGCAGAGCACTCATTGGGGAGATAATTGAATACCTTAAAAAGAAAAACAAAACTGGTTTGGGATTCACCAAGAAAAATGAATTTTTCAAAAAAGTTGGATTAAAATCAGAGAAAGACTTCATAAAAAGGTTTATTTATAAAAATTTAAAAATAGAGAAGGAAATAATAGATAATGATGGAGATGGAGTTTATTATGAAGGAAAGGATAAATTTATTTCCAATATCTTAAAAACTAAATCAATAGTATATATTGATATTTTACACTGGTAAAATGAAAGTAGATTATACAAAAAAATTAGAAGAATTTATCAAAAAATTAAAGGAAATTCCAGAGATACTTGCAGTTTTTTATACTGGCTCAACTGCAAGAAAATCTTGGGATAAATATTCTGATATAGATATTGATGTGGTAGTTAGAGATAAAAACTACGAAAAGATAGTTAATAAACTTCCAAAGATTTTATCTATGTGGGGAGAGATTAGACTCACTAATTACTACAAAGGATGTGATGAAAATTATGCATTTATTGATAAGGAATATACAAAAGTTGAAATAGACCCAATAAAAATAAGCAATCTAAAATCTGATTTAAAGTTTAAAGATATTACAATTGAATTTGATAAAGAAGGAACATTAAAAAAAGTGCATAAAAAATCACAGAAACTAAAAAGATCCAAAATAAACATAAAGGAATTCAACCATATTCTTTTAGACACTCGAAGCAATTTTCTTTATATTGCTAGGCATTATGCAAGGGGACAGAAATTTTCTGGAGTTGAAGAAATAACTAGGATAAGGTGGGATTTATTCTTTCTTTTATCAAAATTAAAAGGTTTGGAAGGATATGAACTGATAAGAGATGCTGAAAAGTTATTATCTAAGAGGGAATGGATTCTGTGGATGGATTCTCATTGCAAAAATTATGAAAAGAATGAGTTAATAAGAGCTATAAAATCAAACTGGAATTTTATGAAATATATTGAAAGGGAATATGAAAGGCTAACTAAAACTAAACTTAGACTTAAATGTAATGACGACGAAATTCTAGAAGTTATTAATAAAACACTTAATTGAATCAAGAAATAAAATGAAACAAAAGAATAAATCTAAGATATTAAAAAAAAGTGGACTTAATTCACAATTAAGAAAAGATTTAGAAAAATTTTCTAGATTAAGATACCACTATTTCCATAACAGGTTTAGGACACCCATCTATACCTATATTCTTTGGGAAGGTTTGACTAAACACTATAATAATGAAGTTCAGTTTAATTATGAAATAAATAATATGATAAACCTAAATAATGATTTGGCAGCAGACTTGAATGAATGGAATAGTTTAGTTGAAAGAATAGAGAATTTTCTAAAAAAGGACAAACTTCTTTTGGAAAAATTAATGAATATGGCTATAGATTTAAACTTAAAAATAGTGAAGTTGGCTAGAGAATTAAGTCGTGAAAGACAAAAGAATTTAATTAAAAAAAAGTTAAACTTATTTTTTGAAAATAGTTATAAATTTGGTGCATTCAATATATTTACTCTTTTGGTAGAAAAAAGTCTAGAAAATAAATTAAAAGAGATCATAAAAATAAGGTTTGGAAAAGATGAAGATAAAATATTCCAGATATTAACGACACCACAGGAGTTGAGTGCTATCCAGGAGAAAGAGATAGATCTTTTAAAAATTGCGGAAATGTCTATGAATAATAAAGAGAAGTATATAAAAAAGCATTTAGAAAAATTTGCATGGTTAAAAAATAGTTCTTACAATGGAGAATTTTATACATTAAAAGAGGTGATGAAAGAAATAAAAAAGATAAAAAACATAAACCAGCAGTACAAGGAAAAAGAAGAAATCCATAAAAAAGAGTTTGCTAAATATTTTCATTATTTAGAAAATAATGAAAAAGAACTTGTCAGAGTTTTATTAAAATCTATAAATTTTAGAAGCTGGAGAACAGAAAGATTTTATTTTAATGCTTTTATTTTAAATAATCTTTTTATGTTCCTTGGAAAAGAAATTGGACTAAAAGATTATAAAGATATATTTTATCTTACTCCACCTGAAATCTTAAATTTAATTGAAGAAAGAAAAGTAAATTTGGATTTAATTGAAGAAAGAAAAAAAGGTTATGTGATGATATCTGATAAATTTTCAACAAGGATTTATTCTGGAAATAATGTAAAGAAATTCAAAAAGAAAATAAACTTTCAGGAAAAACTAAACAATAAAATAGAAGAGATTTCTGGACAAATAGTTTATCCTGGAAATGCTATTGGAAATGCAAGAGTCATAAATAAAAGGGAAGATTTGAAGAAAGTTAAAAGAGGAGAGATACTTATTACTGAAATGACTACTCCTGATTATGTTCCATCATTAAAGCTAGTTAAAGGAATAGCCACTAATGAAGGGGGAATAATGTGTCATGCAGCAATTATATCTAGGGAATTAAAAATACCTTGTATAGTTGGAACAAAAATAGTTACTAAAATTTTTAAAAATGGTGACTTAATTGAGATTGATGCAAATAAAGGAATTATAAAATTAATTAAAAAGAAGTAAAAGAATAAAAATCTCTTTATACAAAAAAGTTAAGTATAATAATGCTTAAAAATAGCAAAAATATAGCTTCTTAATGGTTCAAATTAATTATGACACATTTAAAATTAAAAGGTATAATTTATGGGATTTATTCTTGCATACAAAACAATTCCCATATATTGGCAGATGTTACGCATGGGCTAAAAGAGAAGACGCTGTAAAAATTGAAGATATGAACCCAAAGGAAAGAAAAGAGCTATTTGAGAAAGTTGTTCCTGACTGGGAAAAAGCAGTATCTGCGGCATTTGCCCATGACTGGACTAATTTAGCTTTTTTTGAAAATACAACATCACATCTACATGCGCACTTAATACCCAGATATAATACTCCCAAAGAAGCTTATGGAATTGAATTTATAGACCCAAATCCAAAAGGCAATTATTCACCTTATCCACATCAAGAACTTGAAGGTGAAGTGCTTATAAAAATTAAAGAAGATATTAAAACTTGGATAAGTTAAGAATTCTATCAAAAGAATAGTTATTTAAATCAAATTTCCAATATTAAATTATAAAATGGTATTAGAAAATTATATAGCTAATGATTGGTTAAGAGTATTTGTAATATTAGTATCTATTGGTTTTTTTATTAGAGTTAGTTTTTATATTTTAGAAAAAATTCTTTTGCAGATAGCTTCAAAAACTAAGACAGATGCGGATGACAAGCTAATTAGAAAAGCTTCGGGGCCACTTACTTTTTTAGCTATTTTTATGAGTTTAAGGGTAACTTTAACTGAATTAACTATTTCAGTAGGAGTTTATAATGTTATTGTAAATATTCTTTACACTTTAATGATAATAGTGATAGGATATCTAGCTTTTGTTTTTTCAGAGCTAATTCTTATAAGAGTTGTTAAAAAAGCTGCTGGCAGGACTAAATCAGAAATTGATGATAATTTAATTTCATTATTTGAGAGTGCATTGAAAGTGGCATTATTTATTATAATCCTCCTTTATATACTTGGTTTATGGGGTATTGAGATTACTCCCCTACTAGCTGGATTGGGAATAGCTGGATTGGCAGTAGCTCTTGCACTCCAACCATTGCTTAGCAATATATTTTCAGGCGCGGCCATTGTCCTTGACAAGACAGTTAGAGTAGGTGATTTGGTATATTTGGACAGTCAAACTAAAGGAAAAATTAAAAGAGTTGGGCTAAGAAGCACTAGAGTAATTACTTTTGATAATGAGCTTATTATTGTTCCAAATAATAAGCTTGCTGATAGTGTAGTTCAAAATGTAGCCCTTCCAGAACCTAAAACAAGAGTAGTTATTCCTTTTGGAGTGGCTTATGGGAGTGATATTGAAAAAGTAAAGAAAGTTGTGCTTGCTGAAATTAAGAAAGTAAATCATCTAGAAAAAGATCCTGAACCTTTCGTAAGATTTCTGGAGATGGCTGATTCAAGCTTGAATTTTAAAGCTTATTTTTGGGTTGATTCTTTTGAAAACAAATTTTCAGCAATAGATGAAGCCAACACTATAATTTATAATGCTTTGAATAAGAACAAAATAAATATACCATTCCCACAAGTAGATGTACATTTAAAGAAGTAAAAGAATAAAAACTCCAAATTATAACTAAATATATGAAAAAAGCAGTGTATAAGGCTATGAGTGCTATTTTATTTTTATTAGGAGGTGTATTTATTTTAAGCTCTGCTTCTGGATTAACTGGCTATGTTATTTTTGAAGGAGTTAAATCAAATTATGGCTTTTTTATTGGATTAATACTATTAGCAGGTGGATTATTGGGATTTATTTTTTCTGGTGGAAGAAGCTTTTTGCCAGCTGCAAAATTAGAAGATATTGTAGAAAGTAGAACATCTTCCTTGCCAGATTATATGAAAGAGAGGCAATTTATAATATTCGATGAAGATTTTTTAAGCGGGAGATTTAAAACTTCAAAACATAGATTAACATATTTAAAAAATCTAATTGCAGAAGGATACTCTTTAGTAGTTCCTAATTCTTTAAAAGAAGAATTTTCAGAACTTGAAAAACTTGAAGGAACAGTTAGTTTCTCAAAATCTCCAGGATATTCTCAAATAAAAGGAGAAGCATTAGAGTTATTAAAAAGAACAGAAAAATATCAGGAAGGAGCAAGACTTCTTGCTTATACAACTCCTCAAGAAGTGCCTAGAAGACTAATGTCAAGGTTTGCAAATGATATTAAAGCACTTGAAGAATTAGGAAAAATGAAAGGTAATACAAAAAAAGATTGGGTTACTTTGAGAAATTATGTGGAAAAGCAGTATACTGATTTAGATGTAGATTCTGATATACTTGCTTCTGCTATTTATGGTGGAAGATCAGGAGCAGTGGTAGTAGTAAGTGGAGATAGTAGAATAGACCAGACAATACATGCTTTAAAAGCACAAGATTATGGGCATTCTAAAAATATAATTTATATCAGCCCTCAAGAAGATAAAATAGTTACTTGACGAGATAAATCAGCTTTACTTCTTTTAATTGTTTCTAGTATATCTTGGGCTCTTTCTTTTTCTATTAGAGAAACTAGTTTTTTTTCATCAACTGCGCTATAATCGATTATTTTACCGAATTCGACTCCTTTTTCTGTTTTATCAACTTGAGAAAACCCAAAAATTCCTTCAGGTGCACAAACTCCTACTAATGAGTTTTGATATTGAGCATAATAATACTCTAATTTTTCTGCTAGGTTTTCTACACTTCCAGGGTCTAGGAATACTGGAATTACTTTAAATCTAGAGTCAATGCCAGGACTATGAGATGTACCTTCCATCATGCTATGATACAAATCATAGCTTCCGCTTCTTGTAGAAATTATATCTTCATCTCCAAATAAGGTTACATCTCTCGGATTTCCAAGTACTGAATTCACTAGATCGCGATAAATCATTATTTTTCCCATTTTAAGCTATTTTTACTTACTCAAACTTTCACTCATCATCTATTTTCAAGATAGTTTCATGAAAATTTTAATCCTTGGTCTTGGTTTTAGTTACTAGAAGTAGCTTATAAATCTTACTAATAATGGGAAAAAAGAGAGATTACCCTATTAAGATACTTCTCTCTTCTTGCCTTTTTCTAGAAAGCTTATTGCTAATTTCCATTAAGTTAGGATATAAATCAGCAGCTACCCTGTCAGTAAAGCCAAGGCTCCTCATTACACCCATATAATCTTCTGCAGTTAGCCTACAGCCTGTATTTACTCCAAAATACAAATTTGTCTCTCTTACTAGTCTTTCTTCAGCTATATAACCTTCTAAAACATCTCCGTGTCTTGGATATTCTGCTTTGAATTTTTCAATTCCATTTCTCATACCTCTTGCTTTCATTGTTTCATCTTCTTCAACTCTTGCATATACTCTATCACCTGCAAAATCTCCATCATAAGCTTCAAGATCAACAGCTTTAGCTAGTTTTGGCTTTGTCCTGTCAAGCTTTCCACCTATGCTTTTTATAGGGATGCTTATCCTGTCAGTAGCAATTATTTCAATAATTTGCCTTTCAAGTTCATTTGTCATTTTATTTTTGCCTCCATAAATTTAGTTAATAGAATAAGCTAAAAATTGTATTTAGTTTTATGAGGTGGTAAGATTCACCCCACTAGAAAGTTTTAAAAGGTTCAAAAACATAAAATACCATGGAAGAACTAAAGGAAGCTGGATTAACTGGAAATGAGAGTAAGGTATACTTAGCATTATTAGATTTAGGACCTAGTTTAGCTGGGCAAATATCTAGAAGAACTGGCTTGCATAGAAGAACTGTTTATGATGTAACTGAGATGCTGATTAAAAAAGGCCTTATTGGATATATTTTAAGGAATAATAGGAGATTGTTTCAGGCTTCACCCCCTTCAAAATTCCTAGACATAATCAAGGAAAAAGAAAACCTTATCCAACCTATAGTTAAAAGTCTTGAAATAAAATATGCCAAAACAAGAGAAAAAGAGGAAACTAATTTTTACAAAGGAAAAGAAGGGTTAAAAACAGTTTTTGAAGACCAGCTAAAAAGTAAAGATATACTCATTTTAGGAGCTTCTCCAAAAGCTTATGAAGTCTTACAATTTTACTTTAAGTGGTATGACAAAACAAGGAAGGAAAGAAAAATTCAAGCCAGAATTATTGCTCAAGACAGAAAAATCAAAAGAATTCCACTTGCAAAAATAAGATATCTTCCTGAAAAATATGCAAATCCTGTTTCTGTGAATATTTATGGAGATAAAACTGCAATTATTCTCTGGGCAAGCCAGCCTTATGCAATAGTTATAAAAAGCAAGGAAGTTTCTGAAGGTTATAGAAATTATTTTGAATTAATGTGGAAAATAGCAAAGAATTAAGGGATATATGCCTTTTGCCCATCAAACCAACAAATCCAATTATTTTTATGAGGAATCTTATTAACCTGAACTGTTAAGCCTTTATCTTCAGCTGATTTTTCTCTCCAGACAGAAAAACCCTCATCTTTGTTAGCTAAAATATACTTTATTCCTTTTTCTTGTAAATCATTTATAATGCTCTGCAATTCACATATCCTATCTACTACCTTTGACACAGGAACAGCATACTTTTCTCTAGAAGGAAACTCTTTTAATGGTTTATCCATACAATATTCAATATTCATTTGCTTTTCAGAATAACGTTATTTTTAAATATCACCTTTAGCTAGTAATAATATGCCAGAAAAAAAGCTTAAACCCAGTATGAGGGAGAAGAAAAGATACTTATTATTAGATGGAAGTCCCAGCAAGAAAGAGGTTGAAAAAGCTATTTTAGATTTTATTGGAATATTAGGCTATGCTAAATCTGGAATTGAATTTCCAAGAAAAAACATTATTGCAATAAATAGGAAAGAAGTTGACAAAATAAGGGCAGCTTTATTATTAAGTGGAAATATCAGAGTTAAGAAAGTTTCTGGAAGCTTGAAAAAACTGAAATAATAGTATTTTTAGCTATATTGCTCAAAAGAACATAAATCTTTAAAAACTATTATCTATAAACAATCCAAATGCCAAAAATATTGTATGCAAGAGAGTATCCTGTGGATTTACCAGATGACGCAAAAGAAAAGGCAACTATTTTAACTGAGCATACTGTTTCTGAAGCAATTGAGATTATTCAGAGAGAAAGAGATTTTAGTGGTTATGTTCTGGGAATGGTTATGGTTAGAGAGGGAGTCAGGCTTGAAGATATGGACAATATATATGAAAATAGGTTTAATTTATTTGAAAAAATATATGAGATTACTGGAGGGGATGAAATAGATCTGGATGAATTAGAAAAGAGATTAGGATATGAAAAAGTGATGGAATTAACAAATCTAAGAAAACAAAGTGAAATATTAGATTCTGAAAAATGGGAACTACTTGACGTCAATGCAGGAGAACAGGTTTTCCAGTATCTTGAAGAAATTGGAGAAGTTGGCAAAAAGCCAGTATTATGGTATACAAGCCAGTATCCAAATAATAAGCTTACTTATCCAGATAGCAAAAAACTTATAGAACTGGCAGACATACCTATAAGGGATGAAGTAATACTTAAATGGCTTGACAAGCTAAAGTAGAAAAATTTAAAAACCATTAATTCTTACCTTAATTGTCGAGATGGAAAATTTAAGCTGATATTAGCTTTTTTTAAAAATGGATATGTCAATGGAAATGCAAAATCAGGTAATGGGCTATGATAGAGCTGCGACTATGTTTTCCCCAGATGGACATTTATTGCAAGTAGAGTATGCAGAAAAAACAGTGAGATTAGGAAGTGCAAGCATAGGGATAGTTTGTAAAGATGGGGTAGTCCTGATAGCTGATAAAAGAATTAAGGATAAATTGATTTTAACTGAATCTGCAAATAAAATTTATGAAATTGATGACCATATAGCTGCCACTGCTGCAGGAATATTATCTGATGCAAGAGTACTGATTGAAAGAGTTCAAGTAATATCTCAACAGCATAGAGTTACTTTTGATTCTGAGATTGATGTAGAATCAATAATTAAAGAAATAGCAAACGTAAAACAAGCATTTACACAGTATGGAGGAGCAAGACCTTTTGGAGTATCAGTAATGGTGGCAGGTGTTAGCGGAAATAAGCCTAAACTTTATGTAAGTGATGTAACTGGAAATTATTTTTCATATAAAGCTTCTGCAATTGGTGAAAATGATGAAAAAATCAAAGAAGAATTAAGAAAAGAATACAAAGAAGGATTGAGTATAGATGATGGAATAAAATTAGCATTTAAAATATTCAAAGAAATTCAGGGAAAGAATTTTGAGATAGATAGATTTGATGTAGGATATATTAAATCTAAAGAAATGAAATTAAATAGACTTCATGGGGATGAACTTAAGAAGTACTCTAAATAAATTATAAAATGGCAGAAGTAGAAGCAAGATATAGGGTCCAGGGAAAAGAGTTTCAAATTCTTGTTGATTTTGACAAAGCTTTGAAATATAAAAAAGGAGAAAATGTTTCAGTGGGAGAAGTAGTACTTACTGATGAAATTTTTTATGATATTAAAAAAGGATTAAAAGCTTCAAATTCTGACTTGGAAAAAACTTTTGGAAGTTCTGATATTATTAAAGTTGAAGAAAAAATAATTAAAAATGGAAGCATACAAGTCCCAGCAGATCATAGGGATAAGGAAAAAGAACAAAAATTGAAGCAAATAGTTGAATTTTTGATTAAAAATGCTGTAGATCCAAGAACTGCAATGCCACATACTCCTACAAGGATTGAAGATGCAATTAAACAATCAGGAATAAATATAGACAATAGGCCAGTAGAGGAGCAAATTTCAAAAATTATTGAAAAAATAAGGGAAATTCTACCTGTTAAGATTGAGACTAAGAAACTGAGAATAAAAATTCCGGCTGTTCATACTGGAAAAATTTATAGTTTAATTAAGGAGTACAAGGAAAAAGAAGATTGGATGGGAAATGGGGATTTAATTTGCGTTATTAACCTGCCAATCGGGATGCAAATGGATTTTTATGATAAGTTAAATGCAGTTACTCATGGTAGCTCTATAGTTGAGGAAATTAAAAATGATAGTTAAAAAAGAAGAAGAAGTTGAAGAAGTTCAACTTGAAGAAGTTGAAGAAGAAATTATAGAAAAGAAAGAAGAAAGCAAAAGAGAACTAGTCGTGCCAGGAGAAGTAATAAAAACTGGTGATGATTTTTTGCCAGGTGATGGAACACGAAGAGAAAAAGATAAGATTCTTGCCAGTAAATTCGGGCTTGCTGAAGTAAATGGAAGACTAGTTAGGATAATCCCATTATCAGGAATTTATATGCCAAGAAGGGGAAATGTAGTAATAGGAAGGATAACAGATGTAACTTTTAATGGATGGCTTATTGACATAAATTCACCATATAATTCATTTTTACCAGTATCTGAATGTCCTAGATATATTAATAAAAATGATTTGACTGAGCATTTTAATTTTGGAGAAATTTTAGCCTGTAAAGTTTCAAGTGTAAAACATAGAGGAATTGACTTAACTATTAAAGGAAGAGGATTGGGCAAGTTAGAAGAAGGGATATTAATTCATATAAACTCAAATAAGATACCTAGGGTAATTGGAAAAGAAGGGAGTATGATTAGAATGATTAAAGAAGCTACTAACTGTGATATAATCGCCGGACAGAATGGCTCAATTTGGATTAAAGGATCAAAACTAGAGGATGAGTTGCTTGCAAAGAAAGCAATTATATTTATAACCCAAAAAAGTTTTATTGAAGGGCTTACTGATAAGGTGAAAGCATTCTTAGACAAGGAGGTTAAGAAAAAATGAGTTACAAAAAAAGATTAGATGGAAGAAAATTTGATGAATTAAGACCAATTAAAGTAGAGATGGGAGTAGTTCCTAATGCTAATGGCTCGGCTAAATTTAGCTTTGGCGAGACTGTTGCAATTGCTGCAGTTTATGGGCCAAAACCCTTACACCCCCAACATTTACAAAACCCTGAAAAAGGAGTATTGAGGTGTTTTTATGATATGCTAAGTTTTTCTGTTACAGAGAGAAAAAGACCTGGACCAAATAGGAGATCTCAAGAAATCAGTAAAGTGATTGAATGGGCACTGGCACCTGTGATAAAACTAGATGAATTTCCAAATACAGTGGTAGACGTACATATCATGATAACTCAGGCTAATGCCTCTACTAGATGCGCAGGAATTAATGCTGCTGCCATGGCACTGGCACAAGCTGGTGTACCTATGCATGAAATGGTTTCTTCTGTATCAATAGGGAAAATTGATGATAAAGTAGTAGCAGACCTTACAAAAGCTGAAGAAGATTATGAAGAAGGTGAAGGCCCTACAGATATTCCCATAGCTATTACTTCAAATTCAAATAAGATAACTTTACTTCAACTAGATGGAAAAATACAACCTGATAGATTAAAAGAAGTTATTGAGGCTGGTAAAAAAGCCTGTAAAGAAATTTATGAAATTCAGAAAAAGGAGCTGAAGAAAATTAAGGAGGATTAAAATGCAAATTCCAAATATTAATAAAGAAAGAATTAAAGAAAGTTTATCTAATGGTAAAAGATTTGATGGAAGAGATTTGATAGAGTATAGAGATATAGAAGTTGAAACAGATATCAGTAAGAATGCTGAAGGTTCTGCAAGAGTCAGGATAGGGAAAACTGAAGTTGTTGCAGGAGTTAAATTAGATGTATCTACACCTTATACTGATTCAGAAGAATCTGGAACTCTGATAACAACTGTTGAACTTACTCCAATGTCTTCTTCAATATTTGAACCAGGACCACCAAAAATAGATTCAATTGAAATTGCCAGAATAGTTGATAGAGGAATAAGAGAGTCAGGTTTTATAGATTTTAACCAGCTTTGCATTAAAAAAGGAGAAAAAGTATGGGGAATTTATTTAGATATTTATTCAGTAAATTATGATGGGAATTTAATAGATGCTTGTGCTCTAGCTGCAGTGGCTGCATTGAGAACAGCTAAAATGCCAAAATATGATGAAAAAACTGAAAAGGTGCAATATGGGGAATGGACCAGCAAAAAAATTCCACTAACTGATATAATTCCTATTACAATAACCTTTCATAAAGCAGGAAAAAGTATATTTTTAGACCCTGGAAGTGAAGAAGAGGAAGCTAGTGAAGGAAGACTTTCCCTGGCAATTTCAAAGAAAGGAAATTCATTTATGATAAATGCTGCTCAAAAAGGAAAAGAGATACCATTTTCACAAGAAGAAATATTAGATGTTGCAAAGCTTGCAACAGAAAATTTTAAAACATTATTTGATAAAATAAAGTAGAAAAAATGAATATAGAACTTACAAAATATGAAGTAGCTAGAATTGTTGGTGCTAGAGCCTTACAGATAGCTATGGATGCCCCACTATTGGTAAAATTAAGCAAAGAAAAACTAGAAGAGTTAAAGTATGATCCTATAAAGATAGCTGAACTTGAATTAAAATCAGATGTTCTTCCAATTACTGTTAAAAGGCCACTTCCTAAAAAAATTGAAGGAAAGCTAAAAAGAGAGATATTAAAAGAAGATGCTGAAAAAATAGAGAAACAAAAGATAGCAAAGGAAATTGAGGAAGAAAAAGATATTATCGAAGAAGGAGAAATTATGCAGTTGGCAATGCCTGAAGATGAAGTTGAGAGTAATGAAGGAAAAGAGGAAAAAGCGGTAGAAGAATAAGCTTTTTATATAATTCTCACTTAGTATTTTTACTATGAAATTAAAAGAGATAAAAGTTAAAGAGGTTTTAGATTCTAGAAGGGAAAAAACAATTCAAGTTATAGTTAAAACTGCTTCTGGAACTTTTAATACATCTTCCCCAAGTGGAAAATCTATTGGAAAATTTGAAACTCCTGTTTTTAATATGAATATAAAAAACAGTATAAATATTCTTAATTCAAAAATTGAACAAATTAAGCAGATTGATTTTGAACACTTTATAAGTTTAGAGGAGCTTGAAAAAGTTATGGGTAAGAAAGATGTTGGTGCAAATATTTTATTTGCTTTAGAAGCGTGTATTTTGAAAGCTCTAGCTGCAAGAGAAGGAAAAGAGTTATGGGAGTATTTAAATTCTAAAGCCAGAAAATTTCCAATGCCTGTTGGAAATATAATTGAGGGAGGATTGCATAGCAGGGGCAAAAATGGTAAAAAACCTGATTTCCAAGAATATTTAATTATTCCGAGAACAAGAAAATTCTTTGATGCAAATTATATTATGAAATATGCCCATAAAGTTGCTGGAGAGAGGTTAAAATTAAGGAACTCTAGAGAAGGGTTTAGTGATGAAAAAGGATGGGTAACTAGTCTTACAAATAATGAAGCACTAGAAGTGCTAAATGAAACTCGGGAGGAAATTATATCTCAACTTAATAATAAAATTGAAATAGGGGTAGACATAGCTGCTTCAGAGATTTATACAGGCTATATTTACAACTATCAAAATCCTGTGAAAAGACTCAAACCTATGGAACAGGTAGATTATATTCTTAATTTAGCAGAGAAATACAGAGTAGGCTATCTAGAAGACCCATTAGACCAAAATGATTTTGCAAATTTCAGAATTTTAAGAAATAAGATTAATAAAATAAGACCTTGTTTAATTGTAGGAGATGATTTAACAGCTACCCAAATTACAAGATTTAAAAAAGCCATGAAGGAGAGATCAATAAATTCAATAATAGTTAAAGTAAATCAAAATGGAAGTTTAATTGATGTAAAGAAGATAATAGACCTTGCAAAAATAAGTGAAATAGCAATAGTATTCTCCCATAGAAGCGGAGAAACTATGGATAGCACTATTTCTGACTTAGCTTTTGCTTGGGGGGCGGATTTTGTTAAGTTTGGAGCTGCTGGCAAGGAGAGAGACTCTAAGCTTAATCGTCTGATTGAGATTGAGAAAAAGGTTTGATTTAGATATCAGTTGATATAATCTTAAAATCAGAATTTTTGTATTTATCTTGTTCTGACATTTTCTGTGAAAGAATAAATTGCTTTTAAATTTTTCTATACTAAAGATTTAAAAACCCTGCAAATATATATTTGACATTAGCCAGGTGCAAAATCTTGTTAAGAGAGAGTAGCTTTTACCCCTGGACCTTTTTATAAGGAGATTAAAAATGCCGAAAAATGGAAATTTTCTGCCTTTTAAACTCTAAGGAGATTAAAAATGCCAAGAAAAAAGAAAGAAGAAGTTAAAGAAGAAAGCAAGGAAGAAGAGAAGAAAAGTGAAGAAAAGCCAGCTGTGAAAAAAATTACAAAAAAAGAGTTAGAAGAAAAAGCAAAAAAGCTAGCTGAAAAAATAGATGAAAAAGGTATGGGTGAAGACCTTAAAGAAAAATTAGAAAAAGCAGTTCAAGAAGACAAAAAGAAAAAGGAG
This sequence comes from archaeon, assembly GCA_043810775.1. Lineage (GTDB taxonomy): Archaea > Nanobdellota > Nanobdellia > Pacearchaeales > GW2011-AR1 > JBDRJD01. The sequence continues at coordinate 85,527 of JBDRNU010000003.1, forward strand.
ACATTAATCCCTATTGATGATTATGTTAAGTCAGGAATTTATATTGGCACTAAAGTAATTACACCTCATATGAGACCATTTGTTTACAGAAGAAGGGCAGATGGAATAGCTATCTTAAACACAAGTTTGATTGATGTAAAACTAAAGGAAGCTGCAGAATTTTTAGCTAAATATGATCCAAAAGATTTTATTATAGTTTGTAAAAGAGAAGCTGGGTGGAGGGCAGTTAAATTATTTTCAGAATTAACAGGGGTAAGAATTTTTACTAAGAAGTATCCTGCTGGAATAATTACAAATATAAATCTTCCTAACTTTTTTGAAACTGAATTAATATTTATTTGTGATCCTTGGCTAGATAAGAATGCCTTAATTGACTCAAAAAAAGTGAAAAGGAAAGTTTTAGCTTTATGTGATACAAACAATTTAACTTTTGGTGTAGATTTTGTTGTGCCCTGCAACAATAAAGGCAGTAAGAGCTTAGGAGTAGTATTTTATATTCTTGCCAGAGAGTATATAAAGGCTAGAAAGATGAATATAAAAGTTCCGGATATGGAAGAGTTTATTGGTGAAAAATTATCTGATATAGAAATTAAGAAAAGATAATTAAAATAAAGTCTGCTATATATAGATCATCTGCAGGATTTGAATCTCCTAAGGGTTCATTATTTAAAATCTCTAAATTATCTTTGCTATTCTTTAAAAAAATATCTGTGTTTCTTATTATGAAGTAAGTAAGAACTCCTAGAATTAGAATCAAAATAAAAATAATTGAAATTATAATCCTTAATTTTTTATGAGATTTTCTTTGTTTAATTTGAGGTGAAGGTTTTAATAGATTATTAGTAGTTTTCTGAGAAATTGAAGGTTTTGGACTAGATTCTAAAGCTATTTGTTGAGTGGCTATAGATGCTGCTTGACTTATTGAATCATCAGTCCAACCTGCCTCTTTTAGTTTTTCTTTAATTTTATTTAGAGAAATATTTCTAAGCAAGCAAATTTTTAAGTAATTTACTAATTTATCGTCTACCATTTTTCTCTTTTATGATATATATTACTAATTTTAGTATAAAAAACTATGTAAAATATCAATAAGAATTTCTAATATATCAACGAAACATTTATATAGTTAGGCGCTCAATTTTTTTTATTAAAATGTTAACTAGAATGAGTACCTTAAAAAAACATTGTAAGGTATGATGTATGTAAAGTTACTCGTATTTAGTATGACAGATTTCTGATTAATAATTATTTATAATCAATTTCTTCATGCGAATTGTAGTTTCCAGCCAGGAGGATTCGGTTTTGTATAAATCCAGTTTATCCTGCTGGGGGCTGCGGCTATTTGGTTTGCGTTTAGACATGCAAGTCTCTCGAAAGAGGGCGAACTGCTCAGTAACACGTAGCTAACCTAACCTAAGGTCAGGAATACCCTCGGGAAACTGAGGATAATGCCTGATAGAATATAATTTCTGGAATGAGTTATATTTCAAACTTGAGCCTTAGGATGGGGCTGCGGCTGATTAGGTTGTTGGCGGGGTAAAAGCCCACCAAGCCGAAGATCAGTAAGGGCCCTTAGCGGGGGAGCCCTGAGAAGGAATCTGAGACACTATTCCTAGCCCTACGGGGTGCAGCAGTCGGGAATTTTTTGCAATGCACGAAAGTGTGACAAAGCGAATCAAAGTGTTTTCCTATATTGGAAAACTTTTGCTAGTTGTAAAAAGACTGGCGAATAAGGACTGGGCAAGACCGGTGCCAGCCGCCGCGGTAATCCCGGCGGTCCAAGTCGCAGCCACGTTTATTGGGTCTAAAACATCCGTAGCTTGTTTCGCAAGTCTCTTGTGAAATCTTAAATCTTAAGTTTAAGGCGTGCAAGAGATACTGCGTTGCTAGAGACCGGGGGACGCGAGGAGTACGTTCAAGGTAGTGGTAAAATACGTTAATCTTGGATGGACTAACAACAGCGAAGGCACCTCGCGATAACGGATCTGACAGTGAGGGATGAAGGCTAGGGTCGCAAAACGGATTAGATACCCGTGTAGTCCTAGCTGTAAACACTGCACACTAAACATTGGTACCTCCTCGAGAGGTATCGGTGCTGTAGGGAAGCTGAAGAGTGTGCTACCTGGGGAGTATAGCCGCAAGGCCGAAACTTAAAGGAATTGGCGGGGAGACACTACAACGGGTGACGCGTGCGGTTCAATTAGAGTCCACACCGTGAATCTCACCAGGAGCGACTGCAGGATGAAGGT
>JBDRNU010000004.1:0-19987 GCA_043810775.1 archaeon
TAATTTTATTGTTAATAGGAATGAGTTTGTTTTTATTCATAACAAAAGTTATAAGATTTAAAATCAGTTATTTTATTACCTAATAAGTCAGTTATAGAAAAACTTATAAATGCCTAATATAGTATCAAAGCATGCCAGAAGCAGTTAAACTTGAAAAAAAAGCAGAACTACTAGCTAATCCTGGATATGCTTCATTTATTGATTCTTTGCAGGAATTATATAATCTAAGTCATCTGCACCCTGAAAATATCACTTGGATAGGTGAAAATACTAGAAGATTTGACACTAAAACTCATCTAGAAGAACAAATAGATATTAGAACAGACTGCCCAGTAATTTCAGTAAGATTAATTCCTTTAGTAGATGGTAAACCAATTACAGGGCAAGAAGTTTACAATGCTCCCTTGCTTCTTTCAGATGTCTCTACTCTTGCAACTTCACCAATAAAAAGATATCAAATTACAAAAAATATGGACGCACCAGAATCTCAAGAAAGATTGCCAAGCCCTGTAACTCTTGCTCAAAAAATTAAAGAATTAAAATTCGCAACTCCAATAAAAGATACAACTCTAGTAGTAGACCTAGTAAGCTTGCTTCCAGTAGCCCCTAATAGGGAATTTTTACTCGAATTTAATCCGCATATGTCTTTTCAAAATGGAAGCCACTCTTTTTATCAAGTTGCAGTTATAGGGCAAGATGCTATATCCATATATAATCACCAAATTGGAGGAGAGCCAAGAGACCTAAAAAGAATAGCCACAAATATTGATTTAAACAACTGGAAAGCAGAAGCTGTTCCAGACTTATCTAGTTTAGAGCAAGCCCTAGTTGCTGATAAAACAGGGCATATTATTTATATTGCTTCTCCTTTTGAATTTAAACCTCAAGGGGAATTTGATTATAAAGATTTGCGTTTACTTTCTCAAGGATATTTCTCATCTACTAGGGGTGGCTCTTCTGACTTTTTTTCTCCTCTAGATTATGATAGTGGTTTTAAATCAAGTTCTCCCTTGCTAAAAGGATTCACGCCAATGCAAAAAAAAGCACGAGTCAGCGAAACCAGCCTGTCACAAGGAAGAAAAAGCGGAACAGGTATATTAAGCACAGAACAAACCCTTGCCACAACTAAAGGAATCCCTGTAATCTATCACTTATACTTTTTATCAGTAAAACCAGAAGAAGCAAAAAGCATTTCTTCTGAAACTCTTGACAGGGTTAGCTCTTATGCTTTTTCAAAAAACTAAAATGGCAACAGACTCAATTAAGGCAAATCTTAAAAGAACAGATTCTCATACTGAATTTTATGAAAATGTTGCAGAACCTGCCAAAGAATATTTTAAAAAACATCCAGGAGATGAAGACCTTGCAGCTTACATTACTTGTATAACTTATACTAGAGATGAAAGAGGAGATGAAGAGTTGAATATGGTATTAAGTGTGCGAAAATCAGTTTATGCTTCAATATCAGCAACTAGTGATGAACACAAAATAGATATCTGTCCTAATGTTAAAATAGACGACAAAAAAGAACATATGGCAAAATCAAGAGAAGCAATTGCAAGATTAGCTCCAGGAACAATGGAGTTTATTCTTCAAAGTGAAACCCTGTCAAAAGAAGCAAAATCACTAATTGATGCTGTTTACTCTTTATTAAAACCTTCAGATTAAGTTTTCAATTCAGCCCCATTATCCATAGCTTCCTGAACCTTGACTAAATCAGTAACCTTATCTCCTTGCTGTAATTTAACTATCCTGACTCCCTGAGTAGCTCGTCCCATTACTCTCAAAGCTTTTACAGGTGTCCTTATAATCATACCTTTTCCTGTAGTTACAATAACAGCATCACTATCATTAGCACACACAGTTGAAACTACCTTTCCATTTTTCTCCCCAACCTTCAAGTTAATAACACCCTTGCAAGCCCTTCCTGTCAGCCTATAATCACTAACACTACTTCTCTTTCCATAACCTTTTTCAGTAATAGTTAAAATAGTTTCCTTGCTCTTTTCATCAGGAAGTATCTCTGAACTTACAACCTCATCACTCTTTCCAAGCTTAATTCCAGTTACCCCATATGAAGCTCTTCCCATAGGCCTGACTTCTTTGCTGTTAAACCTTATAGCCTGTCCATTTTTTGAAATAAGCAGCACTTCCTGCCCTTCCTTAATTATCTTAACATCAATTAAATCATCTGAATTATCAGCAGGCAGATTAATTGCCTTAACTCCCGTTGCCCTTGGTTTAGAAAACTCCTCAAGCTTTATTTTCTTAACAATTCCTTTTCTAGTAACCATCATCAAAAAATCATTAAATTCCTTAACAGATATAACACTTTTAACAGTCTCATCTTTCAAATTAATTAAATTAATCAAAGCCTTGCCCTTGCTATATCTCTCAGCAGCAGGAAGCTGGTAAGCTTTAAGCCAATAAATCTTTCCCTTAGTAGTAAATAACAATAAATAATCATGTGTACTGCAGGTAATTAACTGCTTTACAAAATCTCCAGTAGCCAAGTCACTTCCTATCACCCCCTTGCCCCCTCTTTTCTGCTCTTTATACACTCTTGAATCAATTCTTTTGCAATACCCTTTGTCAGTTATTGTAACAACAACATCTTTTTTCTGCACCAGGTCTTTTTCACTTAGCTCCTTTACTCTCTGCAAAACATAGGTCTTCCTGGTGTCTCCATATTTTCTTTTTATTTCAAGAACCTCTTTCCTAATAACATTTAATATTTCCTTGTCAGAAGAAAGTATTTTTTTCAGTTCATCAATCAAGGCAAGCAAGTCTTTTTCTTCTTTCTTAAGCTTGTCCTGTTCTAGCGCTGTCAAGCTGGATAGTTTCATATCAAGAATAGCCTGAGCCTGTCTCTTAGTTAAGTTAAATTTTTTAACTAAAGTTTCAAGAGCAGCAGTGACATTTGCAGATTTTTTTATTGTCTGCACAACAGAATCAATATCTTTCAATGCTATAAGCAATCCCTTAACTATCTCAAGTCTGTCTTCAGCTTTTTTGAGCTCAAACTTAGTCCTTTTAGTAACAACTGTCTTTCTATACTTAATATACTCTTCAAGTATCTTTTTTAAATTCAAAACTTGAGGCTTTCCACCTACAAGAGCAAGCATATTAGCATCAAATCTAGTTTGAAGCTTAGTAAATTGATATAATCTATTCATAGTGAATTTAGAATCAGCCCCTTTTCTCAGCTCAATAACTATTCTTATTTTTCCTTTGCTTGACTCATCACGCAAATCAGAAACATCAGGCAGTTTCTTAAGCTGAACTAGTTTGGCAATCTCCTCAACTAAAGTGGCTTTATTTAACATATAAGGAATCTCTGTAATTATAATAGCCTCTTTATTCTTAAAACTTTCAATAGTTGTTTTTCCCCTCATTGTCAAACCGCCTTTACCTTCTTTATATAACTTCTCTAAATCTCCAGAAACATATCCTCCTGTAGGAAAATCAGGAGCCTGAACAATTTCCATTAGTTTTTCAATTGAAATATCTGGCTTCTCAATAAGCTTGTTAATAGCATCACAAATTTCAGATAAATTATGAGGTGGTATATTAGTAGCCATACCTACTGCAATTCCAGTAGCCCCATTCAACAATAATAATGGAAGTTTAGCAGGCAAGGTCTCTGGCTCTTTTAGTGAATTATCAAAATTAGGCAGAAAATTCACAGTTTCCTTGTCAATATCTTCAAGCAGTTCCATTGAAATCTGTGATAATTTAGCTTCAGTATATCTAGATGCTGCAGCAGGATCTGCATCAAGACTTCCAAAATTTCCCTGTCCAAAAATAAGAGGATATCTCAGGGAAAAATCCTGAGCCATCCTTACTAAAGCATCATAAATAGCCATATCTCCATGCGGATGAAACTTACCCATAGTATCCCCAACTATTCTTGCACACTTCCTTGTCTGTGTTCCAGGTTTCAATCCAAGAAGAAGCATAGCATATAGTATTCTTCTCTGAACCGGCTTTAAGCCATCTTCAACACTAGGTAAGGCTCTACTTACTATGACACTCATTGCATAGTCAATGTAAGCTTTTTGCATCTCTTCGCTAATTTCAGCAGCAACTATCCTTTTACCTTTTTCATCAATGCTGTCTTTTTCAATCTCTTTCTTGTTTTCAGCTTCAATTTCATTTTCAAATCCGTTTTCATCTTCTTTTGCTGGTGTCATGTTTTTATTCCTAATTTATTTAGTTCATCTACTAACTGAGGATAATCTTTGAATAAAACTGCTTCAAATCCTAATTTTTTAGCAGCATTAATATTTTTCTCTTTATCATCTATAAATATACAATCTTCAGCTTTTAATCCAGAATCACTTAGCAAATGTTCAAAAATTTCCTTATTGGGCTTTCTTACACCTAAATCATATGAAAAGTATGTTTTATCAAATAATTCTAAAACTTCTTTATAATCTTCTCTTAAAATATTAACTGTAGTTCTATCATTATCAGAAAGCATCATTAGCTTGTATTTTCCTTTTAACTGATTAATTAAATTAACAACTTGTTCGTTATGATTAATCCCTTGCTTGATTATTCCAAGCATTTCTTCTTTACTTACAGGTATCTTAACATCCTCATTAATTTTTTTAATAAACTCATCAAAATCAATCTCATCCCCATTTACTAATACAATTAAATCATCAAATGGTTTATGAATTTCGTCAAAATCCTTATTATATTTTTTAGATAATATATTTAGCAAAGCATGAGTATATTTACCACTAGTCAAAACTCCTCCCCAATCAAAAATTATTGCTTTGGCCATTTTAAATATCAACAAATGCCTCGTGAGCATGCTCAATAATAAACTGCTTTCTAGGAAGAACCTCATCCCCCATCAAGACAGAGAAAATCCTGTCAGCTTCAACAGCGTCTTCAATTGTAACTCTCTTCAAAGTCCTGGAATTAGGGTTCATAGTAGTGTCCCATAACTGTTGAGGATTCATCTCCCCCAAACCCTTAAATCTTGTTACATTAGCAGTTCCTATTTTATCCAAAACTCTTTTCAAAGCACCATCTGAATAAACATAATGATCTTTCTTTTTCCTTACCTTATATAATGGGGGAACAGCTACATACACATTTCCATTTTCAATTAATCTGGGCATAAATCTAAAAAAGAAAGTTAAAAGCAAAGTCTTAATATGCTGTCCATCAACATCTGCATCTGTCATTATAATAATTTTACTATATCTTAGCTTAGTCAAATCAAACTGCTCGCCAACACCCACCCCAATTGCAGTAATTAAATTGGAAATCTCTTCATTTCCAAAGACTTTTGAAGGATTTGACTTTTCAACATTCAATATCTTCCCTCTCAAAGGCAATATAGCCTGAATTTCCTTATTTCTCGCCATTTTAGAAGAACCAGCAGCAGATTCGCCTTCAACAATATAAAGCTCAGTATCATCAGCTTTTTTCCTGCTGCAATCAGCTAGCTTTCCAGGCAAACCACCTAACCCAAAAGCACTTTTTCTTCTAACAAGCTCTTTGGCTCTTTTAGCAGCATCTCTGGCTTTAGCAGCTTCACTGGCTTTTAATGCAATTTTTCTTGCAATAGCAGGATTTTCTTCAAAAAATTCACTTAATGCACTTGAAGTAATTGAATCAAGATGTCCTTTAACTTCAGAATTTCCAAGCTTAGTTTTAGTCTGGCCTTCAAACTGGGGTTCAGGAATCTTTACACTAACTATGGCAGTTAAGCCCTCTCTGACATCATCACCTGTAAGATTTCCAGATTTGATTATCCCTTTTTTCTTAGCATAATCATTGATTACCCTAGTTAAAGCAGTTTTAAATCCAACAATATGAGTTCCTCCCTCAACTGTATTAATAGTATTTACAAATCCAAAAATATTTTCTTGGTAGCTGGAATTATACTGAATGGCAACATCTACTATAACTGAATTTTCCTGTTTCTGGAAATAAATTGGCTTGTGCAATGCCTCTTTATTTTTATTCACCCATTTTACAAATTCTACCAATCCTCCCTGATACTGGAAATCTTCCTTCTTGTCTTTAGTCTCATCTTTTAAGCTAATTTTCAGGCCTGCGTTTAAAAAAGCAATTTCTCTGAATCTTGTAGCCAGTGTAGAAAAATCAAAATTTAAAGTAGAAAATATCTCATCATCAGGCCAGAATATAATTGTAGTTCCAGTTTCTTCAGTTTTTCCAGTAACCTTTAATTCAGTTTTCTTTTTCCCTCTTGAAAATTCCTGGCTGTGTATCTTGCCGTCTTTTCTTACTTCAACAATAAGCTTTTTTGACAATGCAGAAACAACACTTATACCTACTCCATGTAATCCTCCTGAAATCATATAAGCTTTTTTATCAAATTTTCCACCAGCGTGAAGTTTGGTGATTACTAATTCTACAGCTGGAACCTTGAATTTAGGATGAATATCAACTGGAATTCCCCTACCATTGTCTTCAACCCTTACACTTCCGTCTTTTCTTATTGTAATTTTAATGCTAGTGCATACTCCTGCCAGGCACTCATCAACAGAATTATCAACAGCTTCATAAACTAGATGATGCAAGCCTTCCTTGCCAGTGCTTCCAATATACATTGCAGGCCTTTTTCTTACACCATCCAGACCCTCAAGTACACTAATATCATTTGCATCATATTTTGTCCCTTTAGATTCTGGCATTTTCAATTCTGATAATTTCAACTAATACTTCAATATTTTAATAATTTGGCTGGAAAAATAAGTAGATTTTTTCTACTTCTTTATTACTCAAAAACACCTATATTTATAAACCTTTCTGAAAATTTACCGTCGGTAAGTGTTATAATTGAATGCTAAAATATATATTACAGTATATATTAGGTGGATATTCAAAAGTAATACAAAAATTTATTAAGTGGTATAACACTACAAAAAAATGACATTTCCCTTATATGAATTTTTGCCTAAAGAAAAAACACTAGAAATTGAGCTAGAAGTAGTTAGTGAGATGCAACAAGCTATAGAAGGGGGTCAAATAGAAGATGAAACTCTATCTAAAAAGTTTGCTGCATCAACTGTTGAAATAATCTGCAACTTTAGGACTCTATCTAACCTTTCCTATGATCAAGATTATATTATGGAAGCTGTTCCCAAAAAATTCCAACATTTTCTAGGAAGAGAGGCAATAAAACCAGGTAAGATTATAGATTATCACAGAGAAAGAGTAGATGCCATTAAAGATTTAGTAGATCACTTTGACAATCCAAAAATATTAATATCAGCTGAAAAAGAGCTTGCTTTGATGTATCTTTCAATTCTTCCTGGAGCTAAAAACCTCGACTTTAAGCAAAGGTCAAATATAAATTTAGCTGCAAATCAAACTGAAGTTAATATGTCAGATATTTATGCAATGTGCTGCCTAAAATTCTGTGGAGATGGAGAATACATACTAGGCTTATCTCCAGCAGGTCATTTATATACAAAAAAACATAATGCTCAAACTAATTATGAGTTATTGCATTTCTTTAATAAAGCACATTCACATGCAGTTACTTTTTTAAGCCTTGACCCAAAAATGGTGAACAAAGTAGTGCCAGATAATAAAGTTTGGTCAGAAGAGCAAAAAGGTTTAGAAAATATTTGCTCAGAAAGCAGAGGTAAAATTGGCATTGAGATGCTCCAGTCAGGCCACAATCATAGAGAATTTCTATCAACTACACCTCATGAAATTATTTTAGGTCATGAACATATTAAAGAAATGATAGTTGCAGAAAACCCAGAGAAAAAAGAAATATACTATTGCACAGTATTTGCAGATGATACTATTAGTGTGGGAATGCTAAGGCCTTCACAAGAAGATATTCCTGAGGCTATAATAAACTCAGGTTATTTTGCAGACTATGTAATGCTTCACGCAGCTAATCCCTCTTCAACTTATTTACAAACAGATATTGCAGGAAGCATAGCGCGAGACATGATGATTTGTAATGAAAAACATAGATTTTACCAAATTTCTGAACACGTTCAACGAAAAGTGCGTAAAAAAAGAAAAAAAACTAAAAGTAATAAGATAAAATGGATTCCCAGATTTAGAATTATAACTCATGGTGAAGCATATCAATCCAAGCAACAAATATCTAAAACTATAAGGCAAATTACTCCCCATCATGTTGATGCTTTTCATCGTAAATGCGCAAATCCAAGTGAGCATCAGCTGATGCTAGCTGCCTTGGATAATTATCCCTTGCCAGCTGGTTGTACATATGTAACAGAACACGACCGTGGAAAAAATACACTGTCAAGAAAATACAAAAGCAGGTCAGCAATGCAGCTAATATTCGGGCAATAGCTACGCCTCTTTTTTTTCTTTATTAGCTTTCCTTACCCACATAACCTTCTTATTATCTCTTCCCATTTCACTGTTTTTCCTGCATTTACTAGAACAAAAATAAGAAATCTTCCCAGAAGCACTGTCTACAACAGTAGTGCCCCTAATCTGTTCATTATAATCTCTCTTGCAAAATGTGCATTTTACCATTTTAAGTAAAAGCCCCCTTAGTCACCTTGCTCTTAATTCTCCTTGCTTCAATATTAGTCTCTCTAAGCATTAAAATATCTTTTAGTCTCACAGGGCCCTTAACATTTCTTCTTAATATCTTTCCCTTCATATCACCATCAGTTATCCTGCATTTAACCTGGGTAATTTCCCCTCTGAATCCAGTTCTTCCAATAAGTTCTTCAACAACAGCAGGCACAGCCTGTCTGCTAAACTTATCACTGCCTTTCATTGGATCAGCTTTCCCTTGCCTAATTTGCTGCTTATTACTACCCATTTTATCTCTTATTTAGATTTCTCAACTTTATAATCACCAAGATCACCAGAAATAATTGCAATACAACTGCAAGGAATTTTTAAACCAGCTACAATTCCTAATTTTTGCTTGCTGTCTACTTCTTCAAATTTTATTCCTTTTTCATTGCATAGTGCAGGAATATGCTGAACTATTTCCTTTGGTTCAACATCTTTAGCTACAACAACTAGTTTTGCTGTACCTCTCTCTATAGATTTAGTAACTTCATTTATTCCTTTGTCAATTTTTCCAGTTTTTCTTGCTTTTTCAATTATATTATAGAAGTCCGCCATTTTGACCTCCTGTTTAAGAACATTCTTTAAAACAGAAAACAATCTATCCTCCACATGTTTTCTGTGTCATTGGATAAAAATCAATGAAAAAATAGCTTTATAAATCTTTCCTAACTTTTTTTACCTAATAAGAAACCTAAAGTCTTGTTAAAATTAATTAAATTTAGTCCTTTTAAAGCATTATAAATCTTGACTTTGTTCACTTCAGAAACATCAGTTAAAGGCAGTCTGGGAATACCTACTTCATAACCCATAAATCTTAAGGCAAAATGAACACACTGCGGATTATTCTCGTCTGGAAGAAACATAGCTTCATATAATATTTTTCTCTCTTCATTCATTTTCAAAGCTTCTTCAGGACTAGTCCTATATAAATGAATCATATTACTCATTCCTTCAGGGTCCACATTAGCTGCAACTGATATTAATCCTCTAGCTCCTCTTTTTATCATTTCAAATGCCTGATCATCATCTCCACTAAGAACAATAAAATCTAATTCACTAGTAAGTTCAACTGTTTTCTCAACCCTGTCTAAAGCAAGCTGCCCACCTGAAGCTTCCTTTACACCAATAAATCTCTCATGCTGTGCAAGTATAGCTAGAGTTTCAGGCTCAATGCCATTTCCACCAGTTCTTCCCCTAACATTATAAGCAATAAGCTCTCCCTCAATTGCATTAAGAATTTCCTCATAATGCCTAATTATCCCTCTCTGAGTTGGCTTTACTTTATATGGGCTCACAGATAAATGAGTAAATACTCCAGCTTCCTGTTCCATTTTAGCAGCTAAATCAATAGCATGTTGAGTTTTATTGCTCCCATCTCCAGCAATAATTAAATTTTCATCACCCCAATTTTTATTCACAAACTTAACTAATTTAACTTGCTCATCATCTTCTAATAAAGAATCAGCTCCAGTGCATCCACCAATAACAAGTCCATCAACTCCCCCATTAAGTAATCTTATAATATGGATTGCTAACATATCATAATTAATTGGAGCATTAAAATTTTCATAAACAGCATCAATAGGAGTTACACTTGCAGGAATGCAATAATCTCCAATGGGAGCAAAAGCCTTCATAAAAAACTCTAGGATTCCTGCTTTATATAGATTATTATCATATAATAAATATAATCATCTCCACTTCACATTTACTTCATCAGTTCTTTCCCTAGGCTTTATATCAGCTTTCCTAGTATCTTGATTTATTCCAGAATTAAACATTATCTCTCCAAGATATGCAATCATAGCTCCATTATCTACAAGTAAATCATTAGGAGGAACAAAAAATCTTGCTTTTCTCTCGCCACACATAATTTTACACATTTCTGCCAGTCTCTTATTACAAGCCACCCCACCTCCCACAAGCAGCTCACTCTTGCCAGTATGAGCCATCGCTCTTTCCGCAGTCTCAACAAGCATAGCAAAAGCAGTCTCTTGCAAAGAATAAGCTAAATCTTCCAGTTTATACTTCTTAGATTCAAGCTTCTGTCTTAAATTAGTCAACATTCCAGAAAAACTAACATCCATTCCCTTGACAGAATAAGGCAATTCAATATAAATCCGAGATTTACTGGCTAGCTCCTCTATTTTCCTACCTCCAGGAAATCCCAAGCCAGCATACCTTGCAAAAGTATCAATAAAATTTCCTATTCCTAAATCCAGAGTCTCACCAAATATCCTATACTTCCCACTAGCATAAGCTATAATTTGAGTATTTGCTCCAGAACAATATAGCAAAACAGGATCTCTAGCACTAGTAACTCGACCAATTTCCAAGTGAGCCACACAATGATTTACTCCAATCAAAGGAACTTTCAATTTTTTTCCAAGCTCTTTTGCAAATTTCATTCCTTCAAGCAGGCACGGAGCTAATCCCGGAGCATTTGAAAATGCAACAGCTTTAATCTGATTTTCTTTTATTTTTGCATTCTCTAAAGCAGAATTATAAATATTATATTTAACATTTTCATGATGCTTGACAGCTTCCATTGGAATTATGCCCCCACTGCTAGTAGTGTAGCTATCCTTCACATTAGCGAGAATTTTTCCCCGGTTTACAATTCCCACTCCAAACGTATGAGCTGTAGATTCAATTCCTAATATCATATAAAAAAATACAACAAACATTATAAATACCTTCTCATCTGAAATTAAATGATTAAGGATTTTAGTTCAAGAATTCTACCTGCTGGGAAAGCGGACTATATAAAGCAAAGACTTCCAGACGGAACAATTGAAGATGTCTGCCTTTGTACTCATACCTCAAGATTTACCTTTGGTTGTGAAGCTCAAGTTTCGGGAAGATTCGGAATTCCAGAAGAAGTAGTCAGAAATCATGGCGAATATTCAGAAGGAAATATAAATATCTACAGACAGCTAGGAATTCATGATTTAAGATGTGATGGTTGTTACGCTAGAAAAATGGGAAGAAGAAGCAACTGGGGCAAAACTAATTCAGGTCATGTTAATTCAAAAACAAGAGCAGATTTTGAAAAATATAAACCATCACAAATCAGGCTAGGAGTGCTAGTTGAATGTGGATATCTCCCATTATACGGGCATGTGCTAAATGATTTTCTAGGCTTATGCGAAGAATATTCCTCTAGAGTAATTCTTCCCACAAAAATGCTGACATTCGGGAAAGAATCATTAATCGACATGAAACATCTCCTCCCAGATATGCTAAAAAGTCTTCCTACAGCAGAAGAACTAGTCGAAAAATTCAAAAATACAATGTCAGTAGTTAATTTTAGTATTTATAATCCTAAATTTGAACCAGGCCTAGTTTCACAAGGATTTACCTCCAATAGAAGAATGAAAGAAGCAGAAAAGTTCTATCAATCCGGAGTTAACACAACAATTACTCAAGTCTGTGATGTTACAGCTTCAATAGAAGATAATATTTCAAGGGGATTTCCAATAGATGATGTTATAATAATGCACGATGAACTTGGAATAATAATGAGAATAATTCCACTAAGAATTACAACTAAAAAATTTGCACAACAAGCAACAGGAAAAACTTGGGAAGAACTAATTTCATCTAAAGATTATAAACTAAAAGGAAATCATGAAATCATCCCTAACTTTCTTCATCCAGATTTTCAAGCTCTAATAGAATCTGGGGTAGGTTTTTGCGGAAGAATTGGGACTATAGAATACTGTGACCATTGCAATCTCGATAAAGCTAAAATAAGTTTTCCAGCATCTGAATTAGCTCCTGATAGAGATAAAATAAAAAAACGCAGAAAAATAGTCTAAAAATAAATATAAGAAATAAAAAATAAAAAATTAGATTAGTCTTTTACCTTTTCTTTTTCTTCTTAACAGCTTTCTTTTTCTTCTTGCCGCCTCTGGCCATCTTTGCTTCACAGACATTTCCTTTACCGTCTACGTAATATAGGTAACCAGACTTCCTCTTAATAACATTTTTTACAAGTACTTTTCCCATTTTTACCTCCTTTTTCTTAGTCTTCAAAACGTTAGTTTTGGATGAAACAGAAAATATTATTTTCTGTGTCTTAAAAAATTCACGACGAGGAAGTATTTAAACCTTTCGAAGAAAGATTTAAAATAATTAACTGACTCAACACAGGAAGTTAATGAGTTGTGCTGTAAGCACGACAGTTGGAAACCTCCTAAACCGCAAAAATGCTCTTTCATTCTTGCATTTTTGGGGCACAGAGTAGCGAAACATCAGTGAGCTACTCTGTTGGGTTTATCATTTAAACCTTTCTCTAAATCGCAAAAAGATCAAAAACTTCTTGATACTTATTATTAAGTGGTACTTCAATTAGTTTTGAAAATTCCTTTTCAGGCTTTATGGATAAATTTCCAGGGGATACCAATTTATGCTCGACAATCTTCCCCGAGCTATCAAGCCATATAGCTATAAAAGGCATCCTAACAAAATAAGAATGAATACTCTGTCTTCCAGTTTTTGAAAACTCAAATAACAAGGCTGTAGCATCTTCCTTGTCAGTAAACATTAATCCTTTAAATTTCTCCCAGCTATTGCACTTTTTTATATTTTCAATAACAATTTCCTTGCCCTTGAAATTAAGTTTTGCTTTCATATCTAGTCTCCCTAAGATATCTATTATATAACTCATTTATATTTCTTTCGCATACATAATCATGGTGCTTAAAGCCCCCTCCAAAACTCTTCGGAATATGCATTAATTCATGTATTATAATTTTTGTTCTCTCGTCCTCACTTAATTTATCAAATCTCTCACTTAAAAATTCAAGAACATAAAACCCTTTTCTTCCAAGAGCTTTTTGCATAACCTTGTTTAAAGCATGGCATCTAGCAATAGTCCCCCTGCTTGAGCTCCCATATCCCCTAATGCAGACAACATCATCAATTTTAATATGTGGGAATATCTTACTGACTATCTGCCTAGCTCTTTCCTGCAAATCTGGCGCAAATTCATATCTCATTTTTATTTTAATCTGATTTTTTGATGGTGAACATGATAAGGAATAGGCTTCAACCCCTGTTCTCTTAATATAATGCAAGGATGCGAACAAAACCATAATTTACATAAACTTTATTTGTAAAAGGCTTTATAATTTTAATTATACTAAAAAGAATGCTATCATTTTCTCTGCTAATAGGAACTGAAAGTAATAAAGGCATCTTTTTATCCCATTTATCCAAATCATCAATCCTCTTAATCTCAAGAATATCCTTAACTACACCTTGAAAATCAAAATCAGTTATAGCTCCTGATTTTTTAAATTCCATAATAACAAAGTCATTTTCTGGAGTAATTGCAAACTCATACAAAATACCCTCTTCAAATTTGAGGCTTTCTATTTTTTCCTTAATTAATTTAAACAAATTAGCGACGTCTTTTTCAGAATTCTTCACATTTTTTTTCACAAGCTTGTCTTTATCAACAAATAAGCACTCTTTTTCTTCAGGATAATACCAAATAACTAAACTTTTGCTGTCTATAATTGCATTGTCACAACTAATTGCTGAACCAGCTTCCCAAGCTCCATTAACCACACTTAAATAAATTTTTTCATTTTCCTTGATTAAAGTCCCGCTATATTTTGGAAAAACAAAGTCATGAATTATCACAACTAAATCATCAGAAATATTTTTCTTGATAAATTCATATGCTTTATCAAGCGAGTCAATTACAATGCTTCTCGACAAGTTAGTAGTCTTAGTTGATGAAGAAAACCTAATTCCCAGTTCATCGCCATCTTTAATTCCCTGTATAGTCAAGCTATTAAGAAAGTCTTCCTTGCTTTTCAGCTCATCTAAAATTATAAGCCTCTTAGGAAATAAACCTTTTTTCTTTAGCTCTAATAAAGAATCAGCTTTCTGACCATAATTGCTTTTCATTTTACAAAATTTCAATTA
This sequence comes from archaeon, assembly GCA_043810775.1. GTDB lineage: Archaea > Nanobdellota > Nanobdellia > Pacearchaeales > GW2011-AR1 > JBDRJD01. The sequence goes on from JBDRNU010000004.1 coordinate 14,509, forward strand.
GCTTAAAATTACTGCCAGCTCCTGATTTAATTTTAATTCTCCCTACAGGAGTTGTAAAGTACTTGCTTAATAAATTAATAAGTTCAATATTAGCCTTATTATCTTCAGCTTTATTTTCTAAATAAATTAAATAATTATTATCTCCAAATTCAAGTATTTCCTGTTTAGAGCTAGAAGGCTTTACCTTAACTTTAATTATCATGAATTTAGTAAATTTTCATACTTTTTTAAGTTTTTCAGTACTAGTTCAGGAGTTAACTTCTGAAGCCTTTTAACCAATCCCTTATCTTCTAACTCTTTTTGAGACACAGGCACGCATACTCCATCAACTTCATCTACAGACTTCATATGCAGAGAAAATGGAACTCTAGCAAGTTTTCCACTAGGAGTACCGCTAGAGTCAATAATTATCATATTTGGTTTTTTCTCATGACCTGCCTGAACACTGATTTTTGTATCACTAGTTACTTGTTTAGCCCACTTCATCAAAAAACTATCTTTCTTTTCCTCACCATAAGAAAGATATTGGGCATAAAAATTAAATCTTATTTTATTTTTAAGTAATAAATATACATGAAAAGAGCTCCCAGTCCATAATATTAAAGTTTTGTAACCAAGCATTTTATTAAACTTCTCATCTTTTTTAATATTCTTAACTAAAGATAAAGCAACTTTCCTGGCATCTTCAGGGGAAAGATTGCTCCTATCTATGTCAATAAAAACCCTGTCAATAGCTCTTCCTATCCCTTCATGATTACAGGCATAAAAAAAGTGAATTAGCTTCCTAGGGATAAAATAATACCATATATGAGTCTGAATATAATTCAGCTGGTTCTTTACTTCCTCTAAACCATGCTCAGCCCTTAATTGAAGCATTTTTTTATCAACATGCCTTAAATTATGTATATATAAGGGTCTCCCTATAGTTCCCCTCTTAATAAAAAATGGCTTTCCTCTTGGAAGAAGAGTTTTCGTAGCTAGCTCCTTTCCTCTTAAAAATTTCTCATTTGCCCTAGCTACCTTGCTATAAAAATACAAAACATCCAAACTCCCGTAGGGTTTTAAAACCTCTTTATCCATAATTTACTAAACTAAATAAGATATTTAAAACTATGGAAGAAAAAAAACCAATTAAATACGAAAAATCAGCTGGAGCAATTATATACTATAATGACAGCAAAATTAAGTTTCTCTTGCTAAAATATAAAACTTACTGGGGATTTGCTAAGGGCTGGATTGAACAAGGTGAGACAATAGAAGAAACAGTTAAACGCGAAGTTTTTGAAGAAACTGGCCTAAATGAATTGCAGATAGATAAAAAATTTAAGCATATTCAAAAATGGTTTTTTCGCTCTTATGAAGATAAATCCCTAGTAAGAAAAGAAGCCATATATTTACTTGCTAAAATAAGTAAAGAGCAGGCATCTCATGTAAAAATCTCTATTGAGCACGAAGATTTTATATGGCTAGAATATGAAGAGGCTCTGAAAAAAATGAAGGTGAAGCAAAATAAAGAAATGCTGAAAAAAGCTTATGATTATATTAAAAAACTTGAGGTTCAGCAGAAGATATTATGATAAACCAAATTAAACCAAATATCTGGCAATTTGTATTCTCAGACTTTGGTTCATGCGTCTATATTCTGAAAATAAAGGATAAATTAATAGCAATAGATACAAGCTCGTCACAAAACCTTGGGGAGTTAATCTTATTCTTAGAAAAAATAAACCTTAGTCCTAAAGATATTGATATCCTAATCCTAACTCACAAGCACTATGACCATGATGATAATATAGATATATTTGAAAAAGCTAAATTATATGGAAGTAAGGAAGATTTTTCTGATGAAAAAATTCTGGACATTTTTAAGTTAAACATTCCAGAATTTGAAATTATTGAAACTCCTGGGCACACTAAAGGTAGCATCTGTTTATTCCTAGAAAAAGAAAAAATTCTCTTTTCAGGAGATACTATTTTTCACAATGGATATATTGGCAGAACAGATCTCCCTACCTCAGTTCCAGAAAAAATGAATGATTCACTTGAAAAATTAAAGAAAATTAATTACAAGATTCTATGCCCGGGGCATATGTACTAATTATCTAAACAACAATCTCAATCCCATCTCTATGCTTTAACTTATGGTCTTTTCCAACTATCTGCTTTGTCTTGGCATCAAGAGCTTTAATAAAACCTTTTCCAATATCAGTATGCAGCTTAAAAGCAAAATCTAAAGCAGTAGTTCCATCAGGAACTAAAAAACAATCAGGAAGTATATTTCCTTTTGAATCAGCAAGTTTATGCACTCCAGCAGGAAATACAGCAATATAATTCAACAAGTCAAAAACAGCAGTATTCAAAACTTTCTGAACTCCAGTAAACCCATACTGTTCAAGCACATTTTTCTTTATACTATCCAAGGCTTCTTTCTGCTTTTCATTCAACTCCTTTAAAATTTTGAAATTCTTATCACCTGGAATATATTCAATTAAACCTGCCTTACTTGCCTCTCTTAAAGCAAGTTCAGAATCAGCTGAACAAGGTACAATTATTAATTCAGGATACTCTTCTTCTAGTTTCTTAAGATTTTCCCTGCCATTAGGCCTGTCAATTTTATTTGCAGCAATAATCATTGGCTTAGTCAAATGTCTAAGTTCATGAGCAAAACTGCTTATCTGCTCTCCAGTCCATTTAGAAGGATTAGAAGTATCATAACTAGCTTTTAATAAAACCTTTTTAACATCATCTTCTGAAACTTTTAGCCCAGAAAACTGCTTGGCAATAGCTTTAGCAAAGTTCTCCTTAGTGCTCTGAATAGTTCTTGAAAATTCTTTCCAAACCTTCATCAAAATCCCAGAATACCATAAATCAAGCTCATTTTCAAGCATTTTAACATCCTTAACAGGATCGTATTCCTTAGTAATCTTGCCTTCAGCATCAGTCTCTCCTGAAATATCAACTATATGTATAAAAACATCAGCCTGCCTTAAATCATCTAAAAATTGGTTTCCTAAACCTTTGCCCTTACTTGCTCCTTCAACCAAACCAGCAACATCCATAAGCTCAACAGGCACAAATCTCTGATGGTTAACACAATATCCAGTCCTAGGATTACATTGAACATTAAATTCCTTATCTAAGCAATCTATTCGAACATATCCCATACCTGTATTTGGCTTTATAGTAGTAAAAGGGTAAGAAGCAATAGCTACATTAACTAGTGTGCAAGCTTTAAAAAAAGTTGACTTACCAACAGAAGGCTTTCCTACTAATCCTAAAATCATAAAAAAATAAAGAAAAAGAAAGTATAAAAATATATGTAAAATAAAAAAGTAAAAATAAGAAAAAGAAAGTTACTCTTCGTCTTCTTTTATTTGCTCTTCTTTATTGTCTTCACTATCTTCTGACTTTTCTTCACTATCTTCTGACTTTTCTTCACTATCTTCAGAAGTTTCTTTACTTTCTTCTTCAGTCTTTTCTTCATTAATTTCTTCTTCCATTTTATATAATAACCTCAAATTTCAATCCCAAACAGCTTTTATAAAGCTTTCTAAAACTATTAAACGAACTCCATATACTCTAATTAGAAAAAACTTTAAATAATCAGTTAAAGTTAAGATTTTATGAGCCTGTAGCTCAGCCAGGTTAGAGCTCTGGTCTTATATGACCCTATCTCGTTAGAGATAGAAGCTAAGACAGCCAGAGGTCCCAGGTTCAAATCCTGGCAGGCTCATTTAATTAACTTTAAAAACCAAAAAGTAATGTATTATTATGGCAAAAATAGCAAAAAAAGAGGTTAAAAAAACTGAGGCGAAAAATCAAGCAACAAAGAAAGATGATTACACAAAACTGTTTGCATTCTTAGCAACATTTCTAAGTATAATTGGATTTGTTATTGCTTTATTGGCAAAAAAAGACAATCAATACATAATGTACTATGCAAAACAGTCCTTAGTTGTATTTATAGTTGCTATAATAGTAAGTGTCGCAGATACAATAATAACTGGAATATTTAATTTAATATGGCTACATTTTATCGGGCAATTAATTATAGAGATATTAGGAATATTAGTATTTATCCTTTGGATTATAAGTTGGGTTTATGCATTGAGTGGTGAGATGAAAGAAGTTCCAATAGTCGGCAAGTATGGCAATCAAATAAAGCTTTAAAACCTTATTTAATTTTAAATCTTATTTTTTTAATTATAGTTAGTTTTAAAAACCACATCTAACTTTATTTTCTATCTTCCTTTATTCAGTTAAAGGAAGCTACAAAAGAACCTTGGTTCAATCACCCCTGAGGCATACTCAAGGGAGATACAAAAGAACCGTTAGGTGCTTTTGAGCCCCTATGGTGTAGAGGCCAAGCATAAAGCCCTTTCGAGGCTTTGACCCGGGTTCGAATCCCGGTGGGGGCATGGTATCATTTTGAGGATTTAAAGGAACCTTTTATGTACAGATTTTATACAAGTTGTATATAAATCTGACGAGCTAAAAGAAAACATGAAAATAGATCCTCATAACCATAAAGGAGTTTACACTTCTTGGAAAGAAAAAAATAATGGGAAATTTGAAGGTGTGAGTAATCAAAATTCCGCATTAATATTGAGATATTTGAATGATATGGAGAAGGGCATTAATATCTCTAATGTTAGTGTTAAAGGTCCAAGAAGTTATGGAAGATTACTCTCACTAAAAACTAGGCTTACATTCTTTTCTAAGAAATTTAGAGAGTTATATAATTTAGACAACCTTTTAGAAATAAAAGAAGACCAATTGTTGAGTTTCTTTGCTGATATGAGATCTGGAGATATAAAAAAGATTAATGGTGGAGAATATAAATCTATCCAAACTTATGTTAAAATTTTCAAGGCTTTTTGGCATTGGCATATGAAGACCAGTAAAAAGAAAGGAATAGAAGTAGAAGATATAACTGTTGATTTAGACACAACACAGGATAAACCAAAATGGGTGTACTTAACAGAGGAACAAGTCAAAAAATTATGTGATAATGCAAAATATGAATATAAAATATTAATTATGTTTTTATTTGATTCTGGCATAAGATCTCCTTCAGAACTCATTAATATTAAGGTTTCAGATCTTTATGTTGATTATAAAGAATTACATATTAGGGATGAAGTTAGTAAGACTTTTGGAAGAAGGATAAAGTTAATGATTTCTTCCAAGTTATTAAAAGATTATGTTCTAGAAAAAGGCTTGAATAATGAAGATTACCTTTTTCCCATAAATCCAAAAGTTGTTAATAGATATTTGAAGAGATTAGCTAGTAAGATTTTGGGAGAACATACTAGTGAAGCTGGTGAAAAGTTTTCAGAACTAACAATGTATGACTTTAGGCATATTTCCTGCTGTTACTGGCTTCCAAGATACAAATCTGAATCTGCCTTAAAATACAGATTTGGATGGAAGAAAAGTGATAAGATTCATTATTATTCTGAACTATTAGGTATGAAAG
>JBDRNU010000005.1:0-22347 GCA_043810775.1 archaeon
AATTGAAGCAATTAAAATTGTCAGAAAGCTCGTAGGAGAAACTCCCTACCCAGATGAATGCTCTCCAGGCACTATTCGCGGAGATTTTGCTCACATTTCAAAAGTCTATGCTAATAAGCATGAAAAAAAAGTAGGCAATCTGATTCATGCTTCAGCTAACGAAAAAGACGCTGAATTTGAAGTTTCTCTCTGGTTCTCAAAAAAAGAAATGCATACTTATTCTACAGTCCACGATAAGCATATAATTTAATTATTTTTTATTTCTCAAGTAAAAAAATAAAATAGATGCCAAAATTAGTATCTCACCTATAAAGAATATTATCCAATTATAGCTTAAAGGAATATATTCTGAAATAATCTCCATAAATTCATGATTGCTAGCTAAAGTTAAAAACTCGCGAAAATATCCGTTTTCAAGCATTAATTTCCCATAGTCAAACAAAAAAGTATAAAGTATAATGAGCGAGCCGCTAATAAAAAGAATTTTCTCTCTCAAATCTACCCTTATATTTTGGTTTCTTGCCTGAAAGTTAAGTATCAAAATAGACACTAAAATAATAGTTAGAGAGTATAAAATTGGAACTATCATCGGGCTTGCCCACGGAATAGGAATAAGAAAAAGCAAATCCCAAGTCAGCACTGAACTAGGCCAGTCTAAGATTACCTTCAGCCATATATAATAAAAAATATCCCAGATTGCAAAACTATAAAAAAAGTATGCTAGTTTTCCATAAAACTTCTTCCCAGCCAAAAAAGCCACACAAGCAAGCATTACAATTGTAAAAAACTCGCGAACCCACTCTATTAAAATTATACTTGGATTAATCAACCCTGAAAGCGGAAAGTCAAATCCATTTGGATAAAAAAGCATCCTTAAATAAACCACTACAACTGTCTCAATAAAAGCCATAGCTATTGCAAAAAGTCCAACAATGGCTAGCTTTATACTATCCTCTTTTTTCATCTTAAATCTTCATCAGAAGTTTAAGAGGCAAAAACTTCAGTAGTTTTTTCATAATACACCTTCTCAAGGAAACTTTATATATTATTCTGTGCTTTATCTAAAGTCCCCATAGTTCAGCGGATAGAACGCGACCTTGCGGAATTTTGTAAAAAGGTTGAGACCGGGGTTCAAATCCTCGTGGGGGCATTATGCAATTGAACGAAGTGAAATTGCATTTCCCAAGGGGATTTAGTGACAGCCAAACTCTGATATTCAAATCCCGAGCTTTTTCACGAGGCAATATTATTAATTAAATAACGAGTGAGGGAGCGAGTTCGTGGGGGCATTTAAACCTAAAGTTTTATAAAATATAAAATCCCTATAAATGCTAGAAGAGGTGTTATAATGAATAAACTAACAAAAAAAGTTTCTAATAAAAATACAGAGTTAAATGCACTTAGTTTTAGAGAAATTCTAGCAATAATATTTATATCACTTCTTATAATCTCTCTAGTGGTAAGTATTTTCTACGAATTTAAAAATAATAGTTCTGATTCACAAAAAGAGTTGACTAATACCCAAAATCAAGAAACAACTCCATCTACAACTTCTCCTACAACTACAAATCCTCCTGAAAACCAGGAAGTAGAATATGACTGTAATTATGTATGGTACCAACAAATAGTTGATAAAACTACAAGAGAAATTTTATGGATTTGCACACTTGATAGGCCTTATTGCAAAGCAGGAACAACTCAATGTTGTAAATGGACTCAAACAACAAGGCACTATGATTGTCAAGAGATGAAATAAAAATGAAACTAAAATATTTACTTTTGATTTTTGCCACAATCTTTTTTTTGTCAAATGTGCATGCTGCAACTGTTTCATGTATAACTGAGAATACTTTCCCACAAATAGTAAAAATTAATAATATTAATTATCCTTGTAATGAAGCTAGGCCCTATTGTAATTTTGAAAAAGCCAGTCAGGGAATAGGGCAGTGTTGTGCTAGTTATGGGCCTTATTCTAATTGCATATACGCTTGCACAGAAACCTGGTGGTGTTCTAGCTGGACTGCATGTACAAATAATCAGCAGACAAGAACCTGCACTGATTCAAATAATTGTGGAACTGTTAATACTAAACCTGTGATAAGTCAGAGTTGCACATGCACAGAAAATTGGGATTGTAATTGTTGGAGTAGATGTGACACAGGAGATACTAAACAAACAAGAACCTGCACTGATTCAAATAATTGTGGAACTAGCACTACTAAACCTATAACTGAACAAAATTGCGATCCAAATGCACTGGTAAAAATGTATTGGCCAGATATTATACAAGGAGATGTCACAGGAGTGGGCAATACTGGTCTTAAAATAGGAGGAAACTATAGATTCTATGTCAAACAGATAAATAAAGCATCAAATCCTAAAACTGTAACTTTAATTTTAATGAAATCTGGAGTAGATTTAATAGAAAGAACAGTTTCTGAAAATGAAACTTTTAATTATGCTGATATGATTACAGCAAAACACATCAAGATTTATGAAAACAACAATTATGTTGAATTTTCTCTTGATGATATTTGCTTACTCCCTTCAATTGCCCCCATAGGATTTGTACCCATTACTAATGGAGCAAATAGATTTGCACTCGCACAAGGACAATATCTTGACGCTGGTTCAGGTTATTATCTAGGAATAAACTCAATTGATGCAAAAGCATCTCCAAAACAAGCATGGATAACTCTTTGGGGGGATGGGGGGATAAAAAAAGATGATAAAGTTGTTACTCAAGACGAGACATATATATACAAGGAAAAATCATGGCAAGGAAAATCAGATGTTCCTATGTTCAGTACAAAAATTAATTCTATTTTTGCTGGAGCCACTTCAGATATGGTGCAATTGACAGAAACCTCTCTTAATGCATGGATATATTTTTATGCTTCAAATCCAGAACCACATATAGATTATTCTTTACCGTGGCAAGCATGTACAGAAAACTGGCAGTGTTCTTCTTGGAGCTCTTGCACAAATAATCAGCAGACAAGAACCTGCACTGATTCAAATAATTGTGGAACTGTTAATACTAAACCTGTGATAAGCCAGAGTTGTACTGTTGCAGATAATTCTTCATCTTCAAATTCCGAGTCAACCCAGCAACAAACTCAGTCCTCACAAGAAACTCAAACTCAATCCCAAGATAATCAAGAACAATCTTCATTCCAAAACAACCAACAGCAATATCCTGCATTATCCCCAGATATGGCAAATCAAAACAAGAATGTAGAAAGAATGGAGAATAAATCAATTATAAAAATTGGCAATAATTCTGTTGAAACTACTTTGGGAGTTATTGAGGAAGGTTCAAAAATTTATATTAATACTTCTGAAGGGAAAATAGAAATTAAAATTTCTCCAGAAATAGCAATAAATCAAAGTAAAGATATGGAAAACATTTACAAGATAACAATTGAGGAATACCAAGGAAAAGTAGTTTATTATATTTTTGGGATGAGAAAAGCAAAACTCTTGCTGATTTTTTCAGTTATGGCAGAAATTGAAACAAAAATAGATGTTGAATCAGGAAATATTCTTGAAATAAAAAAGCCCTGGTGGGTTTTTTTAGCTTCTGGAGTTTAGGAATAATTAAAATCAAGAAGTCCTTGAGTTTACCACACACTAAAGTGTGTGGTTTGTTTGGACTTCTGGATGCTCAGAAAAATAAACTACATCCTTTAGGATGTAGACAATGCTTTGCATTGTCAAATTTTTCTGACATAAAAACTATTTCTTTTTAACTGTATCAGATTTCTTAATCAAAAATCCGCCAATAATCAAGCTTATAGCAGCTATCATTGTTAAATAAACTCCAAGACCATTATTCATGACAACATCTACTGTTTTTGAAGGAATAACTTTTGTTGTATAAATCCAAATAAGTCCAGCTGTCAAAAAAGCAACTACTCCAAGAATTATTGTAAGTATCTTTGACTTTCTAAAAAATAATAATGCAATTGCAATAACTCCACATCCTGCACTAACATAGCCAAACTTCATCCCAATACCACTAATAGACTGACTCTCTAAATTAGGAGCTAATGCAGAAAGCTCAGCTGAAAAAGAACCACTAGCCCAAGTTAAAAATGCTGCAATTATTAAAACAATAGAAGCAATAATAACTAATAAATTTTCCCAATTACTGTAAGCCTCTTTTAAATCCATATTTAATAAAATTTAAGAGTATATTTAAATCTTTTTATCTAGGATTTAACAAATTTTTATCTATTAATTCCCAAGAACCACCCATAAGTTCACACTCCTTTTTTGAAGGAGCATTAATATAAGTTATATTTTTTTCAGTTATGGCATTTGCAGGCATGCATTTTTTAGATTTTAATTCGCAAACACTAGCATAGGAAGGGCAATCATCATCAGTATTGCATGTCCCGATTTTATTGATTTTGTTGATATCAGTTATTACACAAAGAGCCATCTTATCTCCAGAAAATACAAAAACAAAGATAATTATCAAAACAATAACCCCTACCCCTATAAAAATATATTTCACATTCATAAATAGAACAAGATTTTAGCATATAAAAATTTATTGATTAAAAACTAATTAAAAATATCAAAAAGTTCCTTGAGTTTACCACATGTCAGAATTAAAAATTCTGGGCACTGTCAAAATCTATTGATTTTGAAGCCTTTAAAAGGTGTGGTTTGCTGGAACTTTAGGATGCTCAGAAAACTGAAGGTTTTCGGGCACAGAAAATTGCAAAATTCAAAACAATTTTCTTGTGCTCAGAAATGCTCATCCACATCCTAAAGCTTCAGGAATGAAAATTCCTGATAGTCATCAAAAATCTTTGATTTTTGAGAGATGTGGTTTAATTTATGACATAATATTTAGGGCATTTATTAAGAATATCCTGTAAACTCCCAGCCATCAAACAAGGCTCTTCCATCTAAAACATCTAAAACAAGCTCTCTAATTTCACTAGAGCTATAATTATTATTCCTTGCTTTCTCTACCCCTTCTTCAGACAGTTTCATCAGCATATAAGCTATTTTCCCAAGAGTCTTTTCCTTGCCATTTCTATCAAAATATAATTTAATATCAAAGCTGAAAAAAGCTCTTCCATCAGCTTCCCTTAATTTATCAGCTTCCTTGCTTCCTCCAATCTCATGACTAGCCACCAGCTCCCAAACCCCATCAATATAATCTTTTAAATATCCCTGGTTTATTAAAAGAGCTTTCATAAATTCAGCTGACCTTAAAGCATGCTTTCCCTTATACTTGTCATAATCTGTCAATTTTTTCAGTTTAGAATCAGTTTCTTCACTAACTGATCTTTCAATATCATGCCCTAAAGCTGCAATTTGCAGCTCTTCAGGAGCATCTGGATTTAGCTCTAAAAGAGTTCTATGTACAGTTTCAGCATGAGGCAGATTCCAAAATGCCATATCTCCCTCTCTTAAAATTTTCCTGATTTCACCTAAAGTTTCTTCTAATCTTGCCATAACTAAAGCTTATAATCTCAATATTTAAACTTTCCTAAAGCAAAAGCCTTTTATAGTCACTATTTATAATAAAATCATGGGGTGGTGCTTGCCTCAGAAAGCTAATTCTGAGTAAAGAAATGGTAAAATATCACTTCACTAGCAGTAACCAAGAAAAGCTCATAGTAGAATATTTTAAATCAGGAAGCTTTAATAAAGCCACATACTCAATTCAAGGAAATAAACTTCTTGTATTTAAAAATCTAGAAGGTAGCCTAATTCTTGAAGACCTCTCAAGACAAGAATTTAACAAGCTTCATTTTGGGCAAGTTACCCGCGTTCCTCACCTAGAAAGAAGCATTGATGCTGAAGAAGGCCCACGCTTTGACCTTGCCTCATTTGACCTTGAATATGCTTGCAAACAGCTAGAAGAATCACGAAAAAGAAGAGATAAAATAGGGCATATAGATGATATGGTTGCTAGATACATTAAAAATGCTAGATATAATACTCCCCATCGTCTAAAAGAACTTGCAGCCTCTCCAGAAACTCTTAATCATATTATCTCAACACAAGAAGAAAACATCGAGCAACTTGCAGAAGTCTGGTTTCCAACCTACTTATCAACACTAACTGAACAGCTTGAATCTAAGCTACTAGCTTTACAAAAAAATTTTGAAAAAAAAGTAAGGGATTATGTTCATCCTGAAGGAGATTCAAAAAAAGCTTCAAAAAAAATTCACTCTTCAGATATTTTAGGTTCAATTTCAGAAATTTATAAGTCATTCCAGCAAGCACTCTCATTTATGTCACAGCATCCAAACTTTGATACTCAATCAGCTTCAAACTACTGGCAAAATCTAGATTCACTAGCTGAAAAGCTAAATGGTTTTGAATTTCTAAAGTATGATCCAGAATTTATATCTCATCTCTCAAGGCACTTTCCAGGAACAAGTACGCCAGGTTCAATATTTACTAAGCACTGCTTTCAAAATCCAATCCAGGTTATTGACTGGGCATTTAGTATATTAAAAAAACCAGATTCAAAGTCATTTTATCAGGGGCAAATACTTCACTATACAGCTAAAATGCCTAATACAGTAGGTCTTGATGCAGTAATTCTAGTTTCAGAACTGCCTGATAATACTGAAATTAAAAAAGAAAAAAGAGATGGACTTCACGAAATTAATGTAGCTTATGGCATTGAAAAAAGACCAACAAACCTCATAACAATAGTAGCAGGTCCAATTCCAGAAAAAGACTATCATGGCTTTCTCTCAATTTTTCCAGGAAAAAACTATCCTCCAATAGAAGAAGCCCCTGAAGTTTGGGAAGAGCTTGCATTTATAGCTTAATAAAAGTATGATGCTTCACTAAAATTCCAAAATCTTTTCCAGACTCCTTGCACAGCCTCATAATATACTTCCTGGCAAGATGGTCCATATTTTGAAAAGCCTTAAGACCAGCTAGTTGCAAGCCATGCGCAATAATAGAAGTGTCCCTCACCCTAATAACTCCAAACATTTTCTTTAAATCCTCTAGTGAATCCCCTTTAACAATAAAATCATTCATAATATGTAGCAAAATATAGCCATCTTTTAATCCAATTTCAAAAGGGCTCTCTTTTTCAAAGCCATAAATCTCTTTTGTTGCTTTTTTATACTCACTCTTAAATTTTTTTAAGTCAGGCCTTGAAGTTTCAACTCCGTTTTTTCTTAATCTATGCTGGGAAATAAGCTCCAAAACTCTGTATAGCCTGCTTACAGCATCTTCAAAAGTCCCAACTTCAGCTTTCCTCAAAGCATTTACATATAAGTCAATAATAATATGGAGATTAAATTCATCGCTTAACTTTTCAGGATTTTTAACATCTCCACTAGATAGAATTTTTAAAACCTCAAAATTACTTTTAAGCTCAGGATTAAACTTAAGATTATACTGCTTGGCTTTTTTCAATAAAGAGTCCATCCTATGAAAAGCTGCAGGAAAATTAAAAGAATTCCAATGCAAATAACACTCAGATAAAATTTCCTCAGTCTCAACAGTCCTGGGATCAGTAACCCTTTCCCTTAACCTTTTATAAAAAAATAAAGATGCTCCAAAATTATATCTGTTAAAAAGTTTTATTGATTCTTTTCTTTCCAAATCTCCAAAAACTTCAAACGGATTCTTGACTTGCACTAGCTTTTCAGTTCCAGGAAGGCCTCTCTTAATATCATCAACCCATCCCTCATCAATATAAACTAAATCAAAACTAAAAAAAGCTCCAACAATCCCTGCACCAGCAGACATTATTCTCTTTCCTCTAGTTAAATCTAAAATAACTCTCTTGCCATAAAATAAGTCAAGTCTCTTCCTTATTTTCTCATAAACATCAGCTACATCCATTTCATCATAATTTAAAGTATCAATAATGTAATCTGCAGCCCTTAATCCTGTTTTTTGAATTATCCTGTCAAGAAAGTTTTCCTTAAATTCATGAGTTCCTAAAAAATAAACCTTTTTTGGCTTAATGGCTTTAATTAGTAATATATAATAACTAGACTCAAGTCCAGCAGGAAGAACAAGCCAGTCATAATTTTCATCTAAGCTATTTTCACTAAGAAACTTCTTCTCAATTTCAGGAAAAAGTTCATCCCAGTAAAGCTCATCAGCTTCAGCTATCTTGCATACTTTTATCAAGCTAATCCACTGCTCTCTAAGAGCCTCAAGTCCCTTAATCTGCATAAATTAGCATGTTTTTAAGAATTATAAAATTATCGGTTAAACTTTTTTATTGAATCTCTCGACTTTTTGACAATCCAAAAGGCCTGCAGTGGGAAATAAAACTTCAGAAAAAGTCTTAACTTTTGCTCCCAATAAAGTTTCTAAACTTTCAACTTCCACTAATATTAATAAACTTCTTTCAATAAAAGATTTTACTATTGCTTTCCCAGATTGAGGGGATATTTGCCCCGCATAAGCCTCTAAATCCTCTTTATCAACACCCACAAACTCTCCTCTAATCCTAGATATCATTAAAAATCTATATGCAAATTCTTCAGATCCAGACGAGTCTAAACTTGATGGAACAGGTTTGTTAGGACAAGTTTCTATATCGTATTGTGCACTAAGTCCTCTAGAATTCTTATCAGTATAAGTTACTCGAAAAAAACAACTAGCTTTTGGTTCCATATTAGTTAAATATAATTTTTCTTCTACCATTTTAAACCTTGGGCTCGTCATCCTGCAGTCCGCCCTTAGTTACAAAGAAAACAGTTTCATTATCTGGCAGGTTAGGGCTGTCAATTAGCTTAGCTACTCTCGAGCCTTTTTTGCCTCTTCTTAGATAAATTCTGTAAGTAGAAGCATGCCCTACAATATTCCCTCCAATCGCAGTAGTGGGATCTCCAAACATCATTGCAGGATTAGACATAACCTGATTAGTCACATATACTGCAAGATTATGCTGTTCTGCAAGTTTCATTAAATTATGCAAATATCTGTTCAGCCTCTGCTGCCTGTCAGCTAGCTGTCCTCTTCCAGAAAACTCAGCTCTAAAATGTGCAGTCAAGCTGTCCACTATTACAAGTTTTATATTCTCACCTTTTTTAATCATCTCCCCAACCTTATCCACTAATAATATCTGATGATCAGAATTAAAAGCCCTCGCTACAAAAATATTTTTTAAGATTTTTTCAGAATTAGCTCCAATTGCCTCAGCCATATTCTTGATTCTTTCTGGCCTGAAAGTTCCTTCAGTATCAATATATACTGCCTTCCCATTAGCCCCACCCTTATCAAATGGGAGCTGGACATTCACAGCTAGTTGCAATCCTAGCTGTGTTTTTCCGCTACCATAAGCACCAAAGGTTTCAGTAATAGCCTTGGTTTCAATACCTCTTCCTCCCAGAAGCGCATCTATATTCTTGCTTCCAGCAGTAATATTATTTACCTCTTCTCTTTTTTTGGCATATTCAAGTCCATCTTGAAATCCAAGATCCATCATTTTCCTGGCTGCCTGAATAGCCTTTCTAGCAACTGCTTCTCCTAGTCCTGCTAGTTCAGATAAGTCAGATGGCCCCATTACTGCTAGACCCATTAAATCATAAACTCCTGCATCTTCAAGCTTCTTAGCCACAGTTGGCCCTATTCCTGGTAAGTCAGTTAGTTTAGGCTCAGCTTTTTCCTCTTTTTCAGTTTTTTCGTCTTTTTCATCCTTTCCCTTAGTCATTTCATCAAATACCCTCAATTCTTTATAAAGATTTATTCAATTGTAGTATAGATATTAGAGAATATATAAGATAAGATTAAGCTTTTTCCAAGATAATAATCTTATCCTTAGTGTTATAATTTAACCCCTTTATATTGCGCTGGATTATTTTAAACTCTTTTCTTGCTTTCATCCTATTCACATTATAATTTTTTGAAATAGGGGGTATTTTACTTGCAATATTATTAGGATAATCAGCCGGCGAATAGCCATAATAAAATATCTTGCCATTTTTACTTAATCTCTTTCTCAATTCTAGGAAAATATTATCATATACCCACATAACCCTATCTCTTGTCTGCTCTTTAAAGAATTTTCCAGTAAAATAATTAGGGACATTTGAAAGATTAATAATATCAAATTTTTCTTTTGCAACTCTCCTGTTTTTAGCTATATTTTTCAAATCCTCACAAATAAATTCAAGCCTGATTTTTCTTGCAATTACCTCCATCTTATTATAAGCCCCTATGTTTTTTATGTAAGAATTAATTGCAGTTTTCGAAACACTTTTAAAATAATCTCTCTGTCTGAAATACCTAGATCTTGCCAGCTTCTTGCCATCTAAATTAAATTCTCCATATAGTTTGTCAAAAAAATTCTTAGTTTTCCTATCTAGCTTATTTCTTAATTTAACATAAATATTGTAATCAAACCCCTGATTTACCTTGCTCTCTCCAAAAAACTTCAGGAAATCCTTATAATCAAGCTCACTTAAAGCAGCAATCTTCAGTTTTGTTATAAGCTTACATCTTTTATTTAAATCAAAACCAATTACTTTACTTGCACCAAAAAAATAAGCATTTAACACCTGGTCCCCAGAACCACAGACAGTTAAAACCTTTTTATTTTTTAGTCCAAGCATGGGATAATAACTGCTTATCATCTCAGTAGCATAAACATACATTGGAGCAGATTCAGACATTGGCTCTTCCTTAATTTTCTTTCCTTTCATTTTAAACAAAAATTAAAATAAAAAATAGCAAGTCAAAAAAAACTAAAAATACAAACAAGCTAGTCTCAGTGACAGTTCCTGTTTTGAAATGCCAGTGGCTTCTTTTTTCATAAGGCCAAAAAGGCTGAACTCCCTCAACCGTAAACGCATCAGCAAAAATATGTAGGCCATATCCTAGGAAAAAAGCCAGGCTTACTGAAGGAAGGAAAAAAGCCAGCAATATTGAGATAAAAAAAGCTATAGTCAGGCTATGAAAAACCCCCCTATGCTTGCTTATATACTTAAAAAATCCAAAACCTTTTTTATGGCTTATAGTACTAGCTCCAGAATCAACATCAGGCAGTAAGGTAGCAAATAATACAACTGCTATGAATATCCAATCATTCACATTCTGAATATGTGGCAATAGCAGTAAAATAAAAAATACGCTTATTGCCAAATGTGTTCTTAATAGCATCTTTTATTTTCTCCTAGCTAAGTATTGGATAAATAGGTTTTTATTCTTTTTCTTTTCTTGGAAATCATAATATATTTTCTCAATAACAAAATCCTTGCTTAAAATTTCCACCATATCTTTCTGGTAAATAGGATATAAATCTAATTTACTCCATTTCTTTGCTTCTTTGTCATAGTAATGCAAAACAATAACAGTATCACTAATATAAGCTGGAAAAACAAGGACCTTATTCTGAAAGCCATGATAATACACTGTATAATCAAAAGTAAAATTATCAAATATTTTTTCTTTTGGCAAATTCATTAGCGAGCGAATGTAATCATAATCTCTTGAATCAATAAATAAATATCCTCCTTTTTTGATTAACTGGGCAAACTTGCTGACAATACTCTGCTGGGCATTTTTAGTATATTCTCTAGTTCCTCCACCAATATAAGTTAATGAATTTCCTGTTAAAAACCCAAAATCAAACAAGTGAGTATATTCAGGATTGGCTTTTGGTAAATCTAGCCAATTTGATTTATGGATAATTACTTCCTGTTTTTTCTTCTTAAAAAGTTCGCTTGCTTGTTGAATAAAATTCTCGTCAACCTCATTTGCTTCAGCACCCTGTAAAGGATATTTTTCTTTTCTAAGAAATTCTATAATTCCGCTTAATTCAGTGCCTCCACCCACCCCAAAATCAATTACACTTTTTAACTTGTTTTTCCTTATAAGATTAGTAAAAAATTCAGTTTCTTCTTTCTTAGCTCCACCCTTAAATTTAGGATAAATTTCCTTTTCCCAGCTAACAAACTTAAAATTAGAAAATTCTTCAATAGGATTACTAATATAAGGTAAAGTATTCACAAAAACCATTTTCACCTCTTGTTTTCTAAAGCCTCAATAAGCTTCTCAATATCAAGGTCTTCTATCTTATCTATAAATAATTCCTTAGTATTAAAAAGTTTGTTTTGCCTCAAACTTCCAGAAAACATTGCCTCTTTTCCAAGCATAATCTCCTTTTCCCTTAAAAAACCCTCTCCTTCTAGCTCCTTAAATCCAAGTTGATTAATCTGCTCAGAGAATAATACTGCCCTGATATTCTCAGTGCCATCATCTAAAACTAAGGTTATCAAAACTCTTCTTTCAGGAACCACCTTTCCGTGCGCCTCGCAGGTATATCCATCTTGCACTGGTGTAGCTTTTTTACTGCACTCAGGGCATACATAAAAAAACCTTGGCTCAAAAATCTGCATAATTACAGCTCTTGATTTCATAGACTCACCAATCTTAACTTCATCTAATTTTCTCTCAAAAAAAGACCTCTCAGTCTTTACATTGTCTAATTTTTCAGAGCTTAATTTAATGTCAGAAAATCCAGTCAGGTGAATCTCATTATTTCTCAGGCTTGCATTTGAAACATCAATAATATTATCTTTTTTTATGCTTCCGTCTTCAATTAGTTTAATATGGTTAGTATCCCATAAAACTACTTTTACATTCGCAGTTTCATCAGCAAGAATAAAGCTTCCTATCTTTCCTTCACGTTCACCCTTCTTATACTCTCTTACAGGAAACATCTGGATTATCTTTCCAGTCAGGTTAATTTTTCTCATTCCAGGCATAATCTCATTAATCTTGACTTTCTGCTTGTCAAAATTTATTCCCAGCTCAGCTGAAATAATCTGAATAGCTCCCTCTTTGCTTATTAATCCAGAAAGCTTGGCTCTCTTAGCTTCCACTCTCCTGTCAATCTCCTCCCTTCCTAATCCGCTAGCTTTCATAATTCTGTCAACTAGCGTCTCATAATCCTGAATCATTTTAAATCTCTCTTGAGTTTAAGAGGTAGAAAATTTTTAATTTTCTTCATTTTACTGCAAACCTAACTTAGTTTAAAAGGATTGTTGTGAATAAGGACATAATTAAATTTATAAACCGCTTTTCTCTCGCCTTATTATGACTAATTTATATATGGAAAATAATTGGGTGGATAAATATATAATTAATCCTGCATTATATACAGCAGTTATTGTCAGCCTTGCAGTAATGCTATCAAAAGGTATTGAGTCTTTGTCAGATTTTTCAAAAATAGAACGCAACTCAAGACAGTCAGAATCAAAAATAAATTTAATAATAGATAATAAATAAAATGAGTTTCGTAGCAGTTAAAGTTAAAATAATGCCCTCTTCACCAGATATAGATTTAGAAGAAATCAAATCTAAAATTACTGAAAAAATTGAAGCAGAAGAAGGCAAAATAAATAATATTGAAGAAGAGCCTATAGCTTTTGGTTTAAAGGCAGTTATAGTTACTCTTGCATGGTTAGAGACAAAAGAAAGCTCAATCCTAGAAGACTCTCTTTCTTCAATAGAAAATGTAAGCTCAGTCCAGATTATTGACTATAGACGAGCTTTCGGATAAAATGTTGAGTAAAGAACAAGCAGATAATATAAAAAAAGAACTCTTAAATCAGCTTGAGTCATTTCCTGCTGAGCAGAGAGAAACTGTAAAAGCCCAGATTGAAGCAATGAATCCTGAACAGCTTGAGCAGTTTCTCATTCAAAATAAGTTGATAAAAGATGGTGAAAATGGGAAATGCATTTTCTGTGAAATTACAGGAGGAAGTGTCCCAAGCTTCAAAATAGATGAAAATGCTGAATCTATTGCAGTTCTTGAGCTGAATCCTCTTTCAAAAGGCCATATTATAATAATCCCAAAAAAACATTTGGCTAAAAACGAGATTCCAAAATCATCCTATGAACTAGCTGACTCACTTTCAGAAAAATTAAAGAAAAAGTTTAATTCTGAAAAAGTTGAAATTTCTGAATCAGAATTCCTGGGCCACGGGATACTTAATATTATTCCTAGCTACTCTGGAGCTAAGCTTGAGAAAAAGCAGGCTTCTAAAGAAGAGCTAGAATCACTTCAAAAAGAGCTTCTTGCAGAAGAAGCTTCAGAAAAACAAGAGATTATTGAAGAACCAGAAGAGAAAGTAATTTATCGGGCTCCAAGAAGAATTCCTTAAAATAAGCCAAATACTTCAAAAAATCCGCCATAATAAAACCAAGCTACTACTAGTATTATAAAGGCAATTAAAAATGCAGGTACAAAGGGAATTCCCTCTTTAACATATATACTTTTTCTTGACTTCTTTAGGATTTTTAAATCTCTGATTGTAAGCCCCTGCCAGTTAGGTTTTATTAAGTTTATTCCAATTCTGACTTCCTTGTAAAGCCAGTCTCCCTCAACTAACTTGCTGGGCTTTACTTTCTTAACCATACAGCTCTCTTCAATTGACCTTGCATAAGTATAAAGAAAAGGAAAAATAAAAATTAAGACTCCTAAAAATAATATAAATTTTTCACTAAAATATGAAGCTGTAATCAGAATAATTATAAAAACAACTAAAGCAAAAATAAAAGCAAACTTATTTTTAATAAACTGTACTTTAAACTCTTTTGCAAATTTCTTTCTAAATTTGAAAGTTAGCACAAAACTATATAGTAATCCATATACACTGCCAGCTAGCAATAATAAGAAAACAAATACTAAAAATATGCTTAAATTAATTGCAAACGAGCTTGAAAAAGGCAGTACAGGACCTAAAGCAATTAATAATTTAGCGTCACCGCCTGCAAAAATCTTTCCATAATAGAAAATATAACCTAGGGCAAAAAATATGGCAAATCCTATTAACCCCTGCACTAGAAATGAGGCATCAGCCTCAATCAGGCTTTTCATTACACGATAGGATAATGCTACAGCTACTAGTGAAAAGTTGAGCCAATTAGGAACCTCTCGCTTTCTTACATCGCTAATACTCGCAGCTACTATCCATATAGCTGCCAATATAATCAGAAAAATCATTTTTCTTCCTTTTTTTCTATTTCTTGGCTTCTAAATTTTCCGCCTTTCTTGTAAACTCTATAAAGGCGCTTTTTCTTTTTGTCTCGTTTTGTTTTTCTTCTCTCAGGAAATCCATAATCCATTTTAGCAAGTAATACTATCACATTTAACATCAATTATCTCACTTCTACAAGTTACATTTACAAATCCATCTACCTCTCTAAGCCTTTCACAAAAATCATACTTTAATCCAGAATCACAAGCAGCCTTGCATGCAGAAATTGTAACTTGAGTATCAGAAGGTGAAGTCTCTTCCAAGTTTCCAGAAAATCTTTCAAATCCCCCTGTAAAAAATAAAACTAGTGCAATTAGTACAAATATTCCTAGAATAATTATAACTAGAGTTGATATTGCAATTTCCATACCTCTCGAGCTGATTCGCGAGACATTCTTTTTCATTTTACCTCTTTTTCAATAGCGAGCGGGTCAGCGAGCTATTTATCATAACTAAATTAAGAATTAAGAGTTTTTAAAGTTTAAGCTGAACAAGCACCACTAGCAGAAGTAGTTCCAACAGCTGGAGTAATTGTACATTTTGGATTGGCAGTATCACACTGAGCTGTTTCGCACTTACAAGGCAATGCTGTATTTGCAGCTGAACCGTCTGTAAATGCACAAGCTGAAACTATAGTAGCTGCAGTTCCAACACAACAAACATAATTATAAGAAATTATTCCCCAATTTTTATCAAATACCTTAGTATTATCTTCAGTTGTTCCTGAAGGGCAACTGCCTTTTTTTGCTGTTTCTCCAGTACACTTAACTTCATCTCCACAATCATTTTGATAATTACATGTAAAGGAACAGTCAGTAGGACGAACTCGGTCATCAGAAACGCATGTTGCAGTGATAGGATCTGCTTCTTTTGAAAATCTAACTTCTCTTGATGTGCAACAATAAGTGTACTTTCCTGAAGTAGTGCAAGCATAAGAACAAGCCTGCTTAACTGAATCAACATTTACAGGTGAAAAATATCCGGAAATCTTGCCCCATAAATTCCCCCACCCAGTCCCAAAACCCAAGGCAATAACAACAAGAACAATTATAGCTAACACTATTACCACTAGCGTACTAATAGTCATCTCTGCGCCTCTTTTATTCATTTAAGGAATAACAAAATATTATTTATAAACCTTTCTACATCTACATCACAAAACTCAATTTAACAGACTCATACTTGCCATTAATTATAAATTTCTTCTTGCTAGTAAGCTCAACTAAATTCCTGCCAGCAGAAACTGGCTTAACTTTTACATTAAAATTATCTAGCTTAGAAGAAATACATCCTCCTCTATCACTCTCACTAATGCATCCCTTGCAAGCATAATAAATATCCTGAAAACTAGCTAATCCCATTTCACTCAAGCTAATCCCAACCCTGACATTAAGAGGATAATTGCTCCAGTCTATTTTTACTCCCTGACTATCACTAATATAACCCTCAAACTTTCCCCCATCAGCCCTTACAATAATGCTATTTCCATCAACAGTATACTCCAAGTTATAGCTGTCCAGGCCATATAAAACAGCATCAGGCTTATTCAAGCTAGACTCAATCCTTGCCCTAAACTCTTCATTAATATTGCTGTTTAAATTTTCAAAAATAATATATCCTATATCTTGTGCATTTCCTTGAGCATAAAAATTATCTCCAACCATACTCTTATAAGCATCAATAACTGCCTGTTCAGATAAAAAATCAAGAGATAAAGCAAAATTCTGTTCTTGTGCAAAAACACTTGTCAAAACCCCATAATTAAAAGTCCTGTCTTCAAGCTTGCTTCCCTGAGTAATAAAAATAAACAAAGCTGAAAAAAATACAAGAAGAACCCCAACTGTAAAAATCATAATTACAATTTCAAGTCCCCTCTTATCTCTTAACAAACCCATCTTTCTTTATACTCTATTTTAATTTTATTTCCATTATAATCAAGCTCAGCAATTGCAGAAGGCACCTCATTATAAAACCTGACTAATTCAGGCAAAGCCTGCACTTCTGGATCTCCATTATCTAATCTATAAGTAAAAATCTCTCCAACATTATTTGAAGTAGCAAGTCCTTGTTTTCCTATTTTGTAAAAATGAGCAGTAGGAGTCTTAATATAATACTCTCTGCACTCATCATCTATCAAGCTCCTTATTGGAGTAACTACTCTAAATAAGTCATCTTTATTTACTCCAATTGAGGAAAGTTGCCTTTCATTCCATATTCCCAGCTTAAAAATATTATTCATATCAGAAATATCAGTCTGAAGACTTTGAATAGCCTCTTGCTTTAGTGTTGAGTCAGTATAAGGAATAGCATTAAGAATTAACATGTCTTTTACTAGCACATTCTCACTTACACCATCACCATTAATATCATACTGCACACTAGTTCTCAGCAAGCTATCTAAAGTGTAAGAAAGGAAAAAATAAGAAATCTCCTCCCTGTCGCCTCCACCTATATTCAAAGCTAAAACCAATGCAATAAAAATAAATCCAACTGCTAAGATTATAATTATTGAAGGTATCCAAGTTATCAAACTTTCAATCTGCGCTCTTTTATGTCTTAACATTTTGTTCAGTCTTATAAACTCCTGAAATAATTTCAATATCATTTAATTTATATCTAAAGCACTGAGGTAGCTTCTCATGGCTCTCACCAATTTGAATTCCAGCAAATTTCTTTCTTTTGCTTTCTTGCTGCAGCTCACAGTAAACTCCTCCCCCCTCATCCCCATAAATAATCTCACCACTAGGGGAAATAATCTTAATATAATATTCAGAATCTATAATAATCCCGCACTCTTTTCTTAGCAATACTAAATCCTGGCTAGCTAACCTATCCAACTTGCCAGTTAGCTTTCCATTATCAACTAAACAGTCATAGATTTTCAAAGAAAGAATCTGCGCCTCCAATCCTCTACTGTCAATTTCCTTGCTCCTTACAATAAAAACTCCCGCAACTAAAAAAAATGCCACCAATACAAACATTATAAACCACCAGATAATAGTAATATCCTCAGCTCTCTTATCGCGAATAATTTCTCTAATCATCTTTCAATTTAAAATCAGATTTAATATCATTAATTGGAATAGCATAAGCTCTGTTAGTGTCTCTCTGCTTGCCAAAAACCATTCCAACTACTTTATCTTCCTTAAACAATGGCGAACCACTATATCCCTCATTTATAGGAATACTAGTGCTGATAATATACATCTCTTTTTCTATTCCCTGTTCTCCAATTATAACATTTACATTTCCAACCCCAGTTATCTTACCATCAATCCTGCTTATAGTTGTTGAATATTCAGGAGTTCCTAAAATATAAACATCATTTCCAACCTGCAAGTCCCTTGAATTGCCTAATTCCAAAGCTTTCCCTGAAATTCTTCCATTGTCAATAAGAACACTGTCTTTTTCTTGGTTATATTTCTCAATATTCCCTATTAAGATTCCATTATCTAAATCTCCACCATCTTCAATATAATAAAACTCATAAAGGCTTTTCTCAGCTACATGCCACGCGCTTACTATCTTAATTCCATCTTCGCTATTAACAAAAAAACCAGTTCCATAAGCTTTGTTTCCTGCTCCTAGCTTAAAAACACTCTCATCAGCTTGCACCTCACTAGCACTAGGCACTTCAACACTACTCTGCTGAGCTAATAAATTAGGGTCAAACTCCCTATTAGCAACACTTAGCTTCAGATAATACTTGCTTCTATCTTTGTAAGTCAGCTCAGCCTTGACATCATTAAAAAAATCATAACTATATCCCTTGCCATTGCTCAGCTTAACATTTACCTTATTTCCAATAATACTAATTTCAGGCTCAATTCCTCTTGCTCTCGCTAGGTAATTTCCTTTTTCAAAATTAATTGAAAATTCAGCTCCTGGCTCAGCAGAATCAATAATTAAGGCTATTTGCTTTGCATAGCTTTTTTCCAATGTCAAGGCTCCAGAAAAAGCTCCTGCCATAAAATAAAATAATACTCCTAAAAACAAAGCTACCAGTATTAAGAATATAATCCTATATAATAAATCCTCACTGCTCCCTCTTTTCATTAATATACTAAATTTCCTTGCAATTTAAATTTAACTCTATCATAAAGCTTAAATATCCTAGAATAATGCTAATTCTATCCTTGGGTAAAGAGTTCTGATATGAGTTAAAATGAATAGAAGGCAATTTTTAGGGAAAGCTGCATTAGGAACAGCTTATTTAATGACAGCAGGCGGAATCTTAATTCCTTCAACTGTAAAAGCCTCGCAAGAAGAGACTTTAAAAGCTGTAAAATTTGAACCAAGTTATTCTGAAGTTTTTGACCTTGAAGTCAGAAACATGCTCGGCAATCCTACTGGCGAGAAAATACCAGTGCAGGTTTCAAGCGGAATTGACAATAAGGCAATGTATATCTCTTTAAAACCTCTAGACCAAGAGCAAAAAGTAAGGGTAAATAAATTTACTAAGCTGGATTTAGTAACTCCAACTAGTATGCATTTGCAATCAGCGCGTCTATTTCAAAATCTCCGTGCTTTTGGTATGCTAGGCGAGCCGCAATGGTACGAGCTAGCCTCTCAACCCTATCCAATAGCTCTTAGTGAAATGCTTTTAATGATGGGAAAAAGCGAGCTTGATGTTCCTCGCTTATCTTCATGGGAATCTAGACTTCGCCAGTACAAAGAACAGCGGGAGCTATGGGGAGCTCAAGACCTGGAATTTATAATTGAAGATACAATGGAAAAATGTGGAAATAATACAGCTTACGAAAGATTCCTTTTTGGTGAAATCCGCGAGCTTGACGAGAAAATGAATCTCACTCTAGGAAACAGTGTCCAGGAAGTAATTAAAGTTAATTATCTGGGCGAGCTAGGTGACGCTCCAGCCTACGCTTTAATAAAAGCCTCATTTACACCACCTCACAAGTCAAGTCAAGCCGAGCTAGTTGAGCTTATTCCAATTGGCACTTCAGAGATTATTGAGAAGAATAAAGAAGCAATTAAAGCATTAGATATTCAGCTTTCATCTTCAGCTCCTCCTGAAGGCAAGTCAAAAGTCAAGGGAATGAAGATGAGAATGGTTGGAGTGAAAACTGAGGAGGATATTGGTATAAGTAATATGTATCTTATACTAAATTATGATCCTCAATCAGGAAGATTTTTAGTAACTGGAAGTGATATTAAATATAATTTAGCTGACCGTTCAGTCTTAGATAGAGATCTTAATCTTATAAAATTAATTCCTTATCATAAAGGAGGAGTAACAACATTTCTTCTTCCAGGAGGAAATAAAGTTATCTCAACCTATATTCCAACTTCAGGACAACCTGCTTCAATCCCAGGTATAAGCGCATATGACTTATTTGAATATGATTTGAATTCAGGAGCCACAAGAAAAATAAGTGACACAAACTGGGCAGCACAACAAGCTCATCCAGAAGATATTGATAGAAAAAATGTAGAAAGGAATTTCGAATACTATTTCAAAGGTCATAAATTACCTACTACTAAAGTAGATGAGCAAATAGCTTATATGATAGAATCTCCAGATAGGAAGAAAATAATATTTGGCTATCAAGCTAATCCTCAATTCTCCCTTTATGATTCAGAAACAGGAAGGACTCTTGATTTTATGGCAAATGCCCCTTTAGATCGTGAAGAACCTAAATGGGCATATGATAGTGAACGATTCACTTACTCCCAACAACTAGTCAGTGGAGGAGACAAATGGTACTCTATAATAGTTTCTGACTTGCAAGGAAATAATAGCTTATTATTCAGAGAAAAAGTTGAAGATTTAGAAAAAGCGATGAGAAACCAATTCATACCAGACGGAAATCCTGTAATTATTTCTGACACAGAGGCAGTTGGAATTGGATGGAATGCAAATAATGAACATGCAATAATTAAGTACCAGCTTTCTTATGAGTAATTAAGGAATAGACGCAAACTCAGTGCATTTTAAATTATTTAGTTCTTTAATATCAAATTTTACTAAAGCTGGTGGCTGGTAGCTATACTCTGAATTACCAATTTTATTATTATACCAAATAGCAATTCCTCCAGCAGCTAATACTGCTACTGGAGCTCCAACCACAGTTAAAGCTAAACCAGTAACTGCTACTGTACCAACTAATTCTTTAATATAACCAGGTTTAGCTAATTGGGAAACAATAACATAACCATTTTCATTATCTAAGTCAATCATCCAATCATCAACATCAATTTTTCCATCATTATTCTCATCTTTAAGAGAGTTCTTATATTCAGAGTTTTCTTCTATAATCTTTTGTTGAGATTGCTTAGTCTCAAGCCAGCTGTTAACTCCTGGATAAATCTGGCTCAAGTAACTATTTTCTCTAGAGTCTTTTTTTTCTTGTAATGTATAAAATATCTGGCTATAGGGAATATTGTCTATCTTATCCTGAACCTCGCTGTCAAATCCAATCCTGGAACAAATAACACAATAATTCTGGCTAGATATTTTCCCCTCGCCCCAATTCACCTTTCCCTCCCCCAAAGCCGAATTGCACTCATACATTGATTCTGCAATTTTCTCAAGTATCTTTCCCTGAACTTGCACATCATCACCGCTAACTTTCACTTCTTTAATAGGATTTTTACTAGTGCCAATCATCCCCTTGCATCCACCACCCCCCATTCCAATGCAGACTTTTTCTGTCTGGCAGGATATTGGAATATACTTTCCAGCATTTCCAGTCAAAAAATCAATTTGATTTAAAGTTCCCCTTAAGATAACAGAAAAATGACACCACCATCCATTTATTTGGTGCTCAAAGCCAAGAAAATACCAAAATCCAAGCAATACCAGAAAGCTAATAATCACAATAATCAAAGCTATCAGCTCATTCATAGTAAGCTGAACTCCTCCCCTTTTTGTTCCTAATTTTCTTAGTTTCATCAGCTAGCACCCATTTTTTTAAACATTAAATAGACTCCTGCTAAAAAAGCTAAAAGTACAACTATTCCAATTAAAATCTCTATGATAAGTTTATGCTCTTCATTAAGGCCTCTTTTCTCAGAAATTCTCAAATATTTGAATTTCTGACGATCTCGAAAATTAAATTTTCGATGACTACCAAAAATTAATGAATTTTTGGAGCTGTCAAAAAAGTAACTAATAATCCTCTTCTTTTTTGAAGTGTTCATCTAAATACTAAATTTTCTTGCAATTTAAACTTATTGGATAGTTAAGCTTAAATATCCTTAATTAGTGCTAATTCTATCCTTGGGTAAAGAGTTCTGATAAGAGTTAAAATGAATAGAAGGCAATTTTTAGGGAAGGTTGCATTAGGAACAGCTGGACTTATTCTAGGTTGTAGTCCTAATCAAG
>JBDRNU010000006.1:0-33239 GCA_043810775.1 archaeon
TAATCATCTTATTCTTTAGAAAGGTTTTTTAGGAAGAAATATATAATGTTAATATGGAAAAGATAAGAATTGAGCCTCTATCTCACTCAACCTTGGATAAAACAAGCAAGCTAGCAATGAATGTTTTTGAAAGTAAAGTCAAGGATGAGGATTATCCCCCAAAATGGTTTAAAGCTAGTTTAGATTTTGAGAAAAACAAAAAAATTCATCAAGAATTTGATGTGACAAGTTCAAGATACTGGGTAGCACTAGTAAATAAGGAAGTTCTAGGGGTTATTGGATTATACACTCTCTTATATGATGAAAATGAGGCTTACTGGATTGGTTGGTACTGTGTTGATGATAAATCCAGGGGAAAAGGAATTGGCAAGGCACTTCTTGATTTTGCTATAAATAAAGCAAAACAGGACAATAAAAAATATATAAGATTATACACCTCTAAAGAATCTAATGAAAAAAGAGCAAATGAAATATATGATAAATTAGGATTCAAACTTATGAAAAAAGAAAAATTAAATAGATTAGTAACAAGTGAAAGATTTAGAGAATTCCTAGAAAACTATATATATAAGGAATTAAAATTAGAGTAATCAGCTAATCTTTTACTCATACCTCAGAGCATCTACGGGATTTATTCTTGAAGCTCTTACAGCTGGAAACACTCCTGAAACTGCACCAGTTATTGTTGCGAAAAGAATGCAGCCTATAAACAATGAAAAAGGAAACGCCGGCTCTAAAAATCCATATCCCAAGCCATCTAAAATTCTTCCCCCAGCGTAACTTGCTGAAAATCCAACCAGCACTCCCACCACACCAGCAATAAATCCTAAAAATGCAGATTCAAATAAAAATATTCCAAGCACATCAGAATTTCTTGCTCCAATGCTTTTTATAATTCCAATTTCTTTTACTCTTTCCAGCACAGAGGTAATCATAGTATTTGCAGTATTGACTGCAGATACTAGCACAGAAATTAGTGCAATTAGCACTATAAAGCCAATAGCAATGTTCAAAGCTGAAGAAAAGCCCTCAATCATATCATCAAAAGACTGGACAAAAAAATCCTCCTTCCCAACATCTAAGTTTCTTTCAGCCCTCAACGCCTTTTCAATTCTTTCAACTGCATTATCAATATCATCTACATCAACTCTTGCAATGATATATCCATAAGAAAGATTTTCTTCTGCATAAAACTCTTCCATATAATCATTATCCATATACACTTGAGCGTCATCAGGAGCACTTCCAACTTTTTCAAAAAATCCCACTACCTTAACATCCTGCCCATTAATCTCAATATTCTGGTTTAGCCTTATTGCTTTTGGAAATATTTTGTCATCAACCATATAATTATATCCTAGAACAACCTCTCTCTTTCCCTGGTTAAATTGCCTGCCCTTTAAAATATCAATATTTGAAACCTCCATCACTAGTGGACTTTTAGAGTCATAACTAATCAATAAAGTATACAATCTTTTTTCCTGAGCCTTGACTTCAATAGTTCTAAAATAATTACCAGTTACTTCATAAACTCCTGCGACTCTTTCAATAGCTCTTATGTCATCATCCCCAAAATGAACATTGCTTTCAAACAGTGCAAAAGTGCCCCCTTTAGCCTGGATTATAAGCTTATCTGCAGAGCTTCCCTGAGTGAGCTCTTCTATGTAAGTGTAAAGCCCGAGGCCAAAACTAATAAATATAAAAATTGTTGTAATTCCCAGAAAAATAGATAAGACTGTAAAAAAACTTCTCGCTTTTCTTTGTTTCAAGTTTCTTAGCGAGTATTTTACTGTTTGTTTTGAGATCATCTTTTGTTTTCTTCCCCAATAAATTTAACTATTTCTTTAAGCACTTCTTCAATAGGTAAATCAGAAGTATCAATAACTCTTCCTCTAACTTGCTTAATTTGTTTTCTTAATTCCATCAAATTTTCTAAATCTTCAATAACATCTTGAGAAGACCCCCTATTAGCTAGTCGTTTCCCCCTTTCTTTTTCATTAACATCTAATAAACAAAAAGTAATTTTTTCTAGTTTTTTAAATTCAACCATATTTTTAATTTCTTTTGGAAAACATAATCCAATAATGCAAGTTTGAATATCTTTTTTCTGATTTTCAATTGCCTTTTTCAGCCAATACAAAGTGGTATTTAATCTCCATTGAATAGTTGGATTTAAAGGAACACCTAATTCATCAAAATCATGAGTATCTATTTTAGGAAATGCTTTTTTAATTTTTTCCAATACACTACTTTTACCAACACCCTCTGCACCTATAATAAAATAATTTCCTATTTTCATTTTAAATAACCCCAATGAGTCCATTCTGGAAAATATGGTTTGAATCCAGCTTTTTTCATAACTTTTTTCAAGAGTCTTCTATTGTCTCTTATTTTCTTTTCTCGCTTTGTGAGGCTTTTTTTATTTTCATAATAATTTAAAGAATCTCTTTCATCGAATTTCTCTCCCCCCATGTCTAGTTCTTTCCCTTTTTCATCAATTATTGTTAAATCAACTGCTCCACCGTGTCTGTGGGTATTCATTGGGGTTTTCTGTTTTAAAACTTGGTATCCTCCTGTGAATTTTATGAGCATTTTTTTCCAATTTTCTGCATCTCTATTTTTGAAGTCTTTTGCGCATATGTCTATAATTCTCTTTTGGTCAGCAATCGATCTTTTTGCATCTAAGATTTTAAAATTATATTTCTTTGGCAAAGATTCTTTAGATTTTACTAAGGCTTTTGCTACTGATTCTCTTGCAAACATATTTTTTGCTTTTGTATAATTCCTCCTCTTTCTATTATCTAAAATAAATCCATATTTTTTTAGATTCACTAATTTTATTTTCATCCTCGCAGAGCCTCCACTGGATTTTCTCTAGCTGCATTCATTGCAGGAACAATTCCTGCAATTGCTCCGATTAAAAAGCTTCCAATTAAGGTAAATAATATCAGTAAAAAATTAATTTCAGGAGTTGATGTGCTTCCGACAAAGCTGTTAATTCCAAGAACTCCAAAATAGCCAATTATCAAACCAAAGATAATTCCTAAGATTCCCCCAATCAAGCCTAAAAATCCTGACTCAATCAGGAACATCATAAAAATCTGGCTGTTTCTGGCTCCAATTGACTTCATTATTCCAATTTCCTTTTTTCTTTCTACTACAGAAGTAGCCATTGTATTGACTATTCCAATTGCTCCCACAAAAATAGAAATTGAAGCTATTAGTATTATGAAAATCTGAATTGCATTTAAAACACTATTTACCTGATTTAATAATGCATCAGGCGTAGAAACTACAAAGTTTTCTTCCCCTTTTTTTACATCCCTCCTCTCTCTAAGTAATTTCTCAATATCTTCCTTAGCCTTCTCCATTAAGTCAGGACTCTTGACTTTTACTCCTATGATATCTACTGTATCTCCTAAATCAACTAATTTCTCAAGGTCAGTATCATACATTAAGATAGCATTATCAAGTATAAAGCTTCCCTGTCTTTCTAAAACTCCTATAACTATGAAAGATTTGTTTTCTATTATAAATGTTCTTCCAATTCCAAGTTCCTTATCAAAGCCATTTTTATCTTCATTTTCTTTATTGCTTCCAATAACTACTTTTCCCAAGTCACCAGGCTGCAATAATCTTCCCCTTTCAGCTTTTAATCCCATCACTTCATACATCTCCTCTTCACTTCCAACATCCATGCTCAATATATAACCAAATTCCAGCTGGTTATTGTATTCTTGCTTTAAAAATTCCAAATTTCTCGGAGAGACAAATTCAACTGTAGATAACCTTCCAATTGCCTCTGCATCAGCTTTAGTTAGGGGATTAACAACAGTAGAGCCTGGAGATCCATAAGCAAGCCCTCCTGCCTGAACAGTTATAGCTTGTGTTGTGTCTGCTCCAAACTGCGCATTAACAGCTGCTTTTAGCCCATTACCCAGTGTAATTAAAGCAATTACAGCCATAATTCCAATAAAAACTCCAAGAAGAGTCAGCCAGCTTCTAAGACCTCTTCTTTTTAAATTTTTAAATGACATAGAAAAATAATGAACCATTTTATGCTCTTTTTTTAGTTACTTTCTCTACCTTCCCATCTTTAAGCCAGTAAATTATTTCAGCGTGTTTTGCTATATCGGGATCATGAGTAACCATAATCACAGTTTTCCCCTCTTTATTTAGTGCTTTAAGAAAATCCATAACTCTTTCCCCGGTTTTAGTGTCAAGATTTCCAGTTGGCTCATCAGCCAGTATTACTTCAGGGTCATTTGCCAGAGCTCTTGCAATTGCCACTCTTTGTTGCTGCCCTCCTGAAAGCTGTCCAGGATAAAAATCCATCCTGTCTTTTAATCCAACTTTGTCCAGGATTTCTTCAGCTACTTCTTCCATCTCTTTGTTAGAGATTCCCTGAAAATCCATGGGAAGCATAACATTTTCTTTAACAGTTAAATTAGGAATTAAATTAAACTGCTGAAAAATAAATCCCACCTTATTTCCTCTTAGTTCAGCAAGGTCTGATTCACTAAGATAAGAAATATCCTCTCCATCAAGAAAAATAGCACCTTTTGTGGGAACATCTAAACTTCCTATCAAGTTCATGCAAGTGCTTTTACCAGAACCAGAAGGGCCCATTACTGCAATAAAATCCCCTTTTTTTACCGCAATATCAACCCCATCAACCGCTCTGACAATACTATCTCCCATCTGATAGTATTTAGCTACCTTTTTGAGTTTAATCACCTCTTGTTTTTCCATAGCTTAAAAAGAAGTTTTAATTATTTAAAGTTATCACTATTCTATAATGTAGCTGACTTAAGCTTCCAGATTCCATGGTCTAAAGTAGTTGCTTCAAGCCCAAGTTTTTTTGCACTATCTTCAACAATTTTTACCACCTCTTCATCTGAAACTTTCTTTCCCAAAACCTTTTCTACTGCTCTATGTAAATGCACATCTGGTTTTACAGTTGAAACTCCCAATAGCATGCGAATATACTGTGTTGTTTTAAATCCAATTCCTTTTACGGGAATTTTGCCAGAATTTTCAGCCCAGTGCTTCATAGCTTTAATATCCGAGCCAAATCTATTTTGTTGCCTGTATCTGATAAAAAATTCAGTAAGCTTTCTTAAAAGTTCTGCTCTTTGAGTGTGTTTATAATTCCATAGTTTTATGAAATAATTTTGTTTTTTTGCAACTAATTCATGCAGATCTTTTAGTTTATCAGTGTTCTTCAAGTCTACTCTGAGTTTTTCTATTCTTGGCTTTGCAAAAGAATCATACTGTCTATTAATTGATAGTACAGCATCAATTAAAATTAAGTTAGGATTATCATATCCAAAATTTTCAGGATTCACAGTCAAGTCTAGCTCCTGCTCTTTTATCCAATCTAAAAATAAATCCACATCTTCTTTAGTCATTATTTTTTATATTTTAGAGCTATTTAATACTTACTGAACCATATCAACTTCAATTTCAGATAGCTTCTTGGCAATTACTCCTAGAGCTTCTTTTTTGCTTTCCCCTAGTTTTTCCCGCTTCTTTTCGTCTTTATATCTTTTGACTTCTATCTCATTAATATCCTCTTTTAATAATTTTATATCCTCTTCTATTTTTTCTAACTCATCCTTGCCTATACTAATTTTTTCAATATCAGACTTTTTGGTGTTTATTATTTTTAACTTTTCAAGTACCTTTGTTTTATCAAGACTAGTTTCATTTAACAGTTCAATTATCTCCTTTCCATTATTTTTCTCAACAATCTCATTAAAGTCTTCTCTGCATTTTTTCAAGGACCTCATTTTTTTCTCATCAGAATGAAAGATTCCAGCCATCTGCTTAAAATCAAACATTTCCTTAAGTTCAAATATTTCTCTTTTTAGTCTAATATTCTCTTGATTAAGCTGTTCCTTTTTCTTTAAGTGCTCCTGATACTTTCCAGTTTTACTTACCTTTTCCTTTTCTTGATTCTTATTTTCAATTTTTTTATTGAGATTACTAATTTCTTGTTCATGGTTTAAGATTTTTCCATCAAAATCTTTTTTTAGCTTATCAAGATTAGCCATTTCCCCTATTTTACTGTCCAGCAAGTTAACTGTCTTTGATTCTTTTTCAAGCTCTTTATTCTCACTTCTTATCTCTTCAAGTGATTTAAAAAAGCTAGACAGGCTTTTTTTAACTTCACCAAGCTCTTTCCCTATAAGGTATGTGGCTTTTTGAAAGCTAATAGAGGATTTTTTTTCAAAATTATAAATAACTAAATTTACTCTTTCTATAAGTGCTTCTGGATTTTCATAATTTAAACTTTTCAGGCTTTCAACTAGCTTTTCAAGATAGATAATATAATTATTTAAGTTTTCTTTTACAATTAGCTGGACTTTTTCCCGCTCCTTTATCTTATTTACATCTATCTTCTCCAGTGTATTTTTTTCATCTTCAAGCTCCTTAACTAATTGGATTATTTTTGTCTTTATTTTGTTTAAGAAAACTTTTTCTTTTTCTTCAGTCTCTTTTTTCCTTGCTTTTATCCAGCTATCCAGCTCACTAATTTTTACACTCTCCTTTTCTAGTTGCCTTTTTTGCCTGAAAATATCCCAAAATCCCATAATAATCTATGATTATTTGTAATATAAGATTATTGGAAGTCAGGAGTTAGGTTTTTAAACTAAAAATTCATTGTAAAAATGAGGAAAATAAAGTAAATCATATTACTTGTTTCTTTTAAACATGAAAGATTTTAAAGAGCTCGGTTTGACCGACGAGATTTTGAAAGTAGTTGCCGAGTTAAATTTTGATAAACCAAGCGAAATTCAGGAAAAATCAATTCCCCTAGTCTTACAAGGAAAAGATATTATTGCAGGCAGTGCTACTGGTTCTGGCAAAACTCTTATTTTTGCCTCTGGCATTATTCAGAATTTAAAACCAGCTAAAAAGGTTCAGGCGCTGATTATAACGCCCACTCGTGAGCTTTCTGAACAGATTACCCAGGCACTAAGAATATTTTCAAAGTACAAGCCAATGAATATAATCTCAATTTATGGAGGAGTTTCAATTATTCCCCAGATTAAGCAGGTTAAAACTGCTGATATTGTAATAGGCACCCCAGGACGAATCTTAGACCATCTTAGAAGAGAAACACTCTTGCTGGATAATCTTAAAATTCTTGTTTTAGATGAAGCTGACAGAATGCTTGACATGGGATTTATAGATGATATGAAGGAGATAATTAAAGCCTGCCCTAAAAAAAGACAGACTTTACTGTTTTCAGCCACAATTGACCAAGATGTAGTCCATATATCTCAGAAATATATGAGTAATCCAGTTGAAGTATCTGCAGAATCCTATGTTTCAGCTGAGCATCTCGAGCAGATTTATTATGATGTTCCCTCACATCTTAAATTTGCTCTTTTTGTCCAGCTTCTTAAGGAAGAAAAATCAGACTTAGTAATGGTCTTTTGCAACACTAGGCACAATACAGATTTTGTAGCTAAAAATTTAAGGTTTCAGAAAATACAGTCACTTGCAATTCACGGAGGTTTTTCACAGAATAAGAGGAGTTATACTTTAAGTGAGTTTCATAAAAAGAATATCCAGGTTTTAGTATGCACTGATGTTGCTGCTCGTGGTCTGGACATTAAAGGAATATCCCATATATATAATTATGACATGCCCAAGACTAGTGAAGAATATATTCATAGAATTGGAAGAACCGCTCGAGCTGGAAAAAATGGAAAAGTTATTAATATAGTTTCAAGCAGAGATTACGACAATCTTAGCAATGTTCTTAAAGATGAATCTATAAAAATTATTGAGCAGAAACTTCCAAGAATTCAGGAAGTAGCTTTTAGGAGATTTGACAGGCCTTATAGCTCTAATAGGAGATTTTCATCTCAAGGTAAAAGGCAATATAGCAGTAATTTTCAGAAAAAGCGCAGATAATTTTTCCAAAATCTTTTCACAAAATATCTAAATCTTTGCTTTTAATTCAGTTGCTTATGAATCTCCTCTATCTCTTCATCTGTAACTAAAGAATTATAGATATGCCAGTTCTCATTGGGTTCATCATCTGTCACTCTTACTTTTTCCACTTCTACTTTTTTCAAGTATCTTTATATCCTCTAATCTCTCTTTTATTATGCACCCTTTCCACATCATTTCATTTTCTCCCCTGTTGAAGTTACCCACCCAATATAATTATCAAGCCAGTGCTGAAATATTTTTTTATCAAATCTTTTTACTGATTCAAGTGCAACTTTTTTTGCTTTTTCAATAAATTCTTCTGACAAGTGCGCAGAAGCAAGACAGTCTGAATCTAAGATGAATATAATCTCATTATTTTTATAAATTGCCTTAATAGGGTAGCATGCGCAATCCATAGGTTTAATTTCTTGGATTTCACATTTCCCATTATCTGATAAGAATATACACTGATTTGTCCCATTTTTTGTTTTTAAGAGAAAGTACTCTCCACCAGAGCATTTAATTTTTTTTGTACTCTCTTCCCTCACTTTTTCATATTCATCTCTTTCCTCTTTTGTTAAAATTGGAGAGCCAATTCCTCCAACATCTTTACAGCATTTAGAATTGCAGAGAGCACAAAACTTGTATAATGATAACTTTTCAGCCATAGTTAAACTTAAGATTCAATATTTTTAATGTTTTCTACTTTACAACCTTCTCCCTCTTTTTGTCAACATTGAATTCAGTTGCTTTTTCACGATACTCTTTCAGCATTGCTTCAACTGTAGATTCATGATGCAAGCACTCATTGCACTCTTCTCCAAGTGTCTGTGGATGTCCGTTTTTGAAAAAAGCTCCCATGCATCCATAAACTTCATGCACAGTTCCATCTAGAGTTTGAAGACGTTCTATTACCTCTTCATATACAGGGTGCTTTTCAGGGCACATATATCCCCTGATTTTAACATTTCTTCTTTCCATGATTCATACTACTCCTTAGTCTTAAAAATACAGAAATATTTTTATCTATTTTACTTAGATTTATCTAATTCAACGTTTACAGCTTTTGGACCTCTATCGCCTTTTTCAACATCAAATTTTACTGAGTCCCCTTCACTAAGACTTATTCCATTCTTAAGTCCAGATTCGTGAACAAAGTAGTCTTTTCCGTCTTCAGCAGTTATAAATCCAAATGCTTTCATTTCATTAAAAAATTTAACTTTTCCTTTCATGTGATTTCCTCGTACAAATTTAATAAAAAGTAGCTTTATAAATGCATTGGTTAGTGTTACAGGGTTAATATTTAAAAAGCTTGCTAAAACTCGCCTCTAGGAATATCACTTTCTACAAATTCAGATATATCTAAATTTAAGATAGCACCTAGAGCTGGAATAATCTCTCCCTTGTCAACACACTCAATAAACATTCCATCTGCACATAAATTTAAATACTCATCTCTTGAAAGTCCAAACATATCTAACTGGTCTTTTACCTCTTGAAACTTTTCTCTTAAGTATTCTCCCATTTCATCTTTCCTGTAATTTATAGGATATACTAAATTATTATCTCCAGATATTTTTCGTTTTTCTATAGCTTCTTTTAAAAATTTAGAAATAGAACTTCTAATTTTCTTCTTCTTGTCAAAAAAATCAGGAATATCACTAAGTGAAAAAACTTTTATTCTCTCTATGCCTTTTCTGCTAAATTTATCTCTTATGCTCTCTTCATCAGTTTCTCCAGGAACATAACCTAAAGCTATCATTCCTGTTGTAAATATATCCTCAATGCCATAGTTTTCTCTTAAATTCTCTTTGCAAAATTCATATAATAATATTAATTTATTTGAAATTCTGTTTTTAAGTGAGTCTCTGTAATGCCCTTGTTTTAATATTTCACCTTTTTCTCTTACATTTTCTTCAAGATTAGCTATAAGACTATTTATCTTGTAGCCCAAACTACTATATATTCCAACATACCTTTCTTCAACAGCCAGTCTATTAGAGTCATTAATATCAAGTCTTTTTTCTTCAACAAATTTTGGAAGCTCAACTAAATCTCCAAGTCTCCATACTCCCATGAAGTCAGCAGTTCTCACAGCCTCAAATGGCCCAAATGCATACTCAAATCTCCCCCTTTCTTCAAATGGTCCAAATGTTTCTCCTAATCTATCTTGTTCTTCCATTGGAGGAATTATAGAGTCAGGGTTTAAAAAGCTTGCTAAAACTCGCTTAATACAGAATTAATAATACCTATGGGCCACTTTTTTTCAATCAGTTTTGCTCGTAGCTCTTCTTTGCTTGTCCCTCTTTTTAAGGCAGTTTCAACATGTGGCTTTAAAATCATCTTGTACTTATCAGTTCTTATATTATAAATATCTTTTGCTCTCTTCCTGTATCTAGATAACTCTACTAACAGCCATGTTATTGTAAATACAATTATAAAAAGCCAAAAAAACCAGAACCAATACCCAAACAAATCCATGCCAACCTCTTACTAATCTTTAAGCCGAATAACTATAAAAAACTATCTTCTTAGAACTCTAGCTTCCAACAACATTTTCCAAACCCTCTAAATTCCTGTAAACTACATCTAAAATAAGATTATATTCTTCTTTTTGAGAAATAGAATATATCCCAGCTCCGGTTAATCCATTCCCCCTAACTTGTTCATATCTATTCTTAAATTCATTTACACTCCCATAATGTTCAGTAAAAAACTCATTATTTGCATTTTGGTAACTTATTGAAAAAACAATCCAATTTTCGTTTTTTCTAGCTTCTTGAATCTTACTTCTTGTTTCTTGGCGTGTTTCTGCATCTTTTTCTGAGACTGATTTACTTGGAGCAGCTGCTGAAACTTGACGAGTTTTTGAGGGATTAGTATATGAAATTTGCGTAGAAATCTTTGTTTTAGGCGTATAATCTGCTAATACTCCTTCTATAATTTCAGGATGTACTTTCTTTGATTTGAGAAATGCTCTAATTTGGTCTGGATTTTTCCCATCTTTTATAGCTTTGTCTACTTTAGGTTTTAGCGCTAAAATAGATTTTTCTCTAGTATATTCTTCGCTATTTTTTTGTCCAGTTTCATTTCTTTTAAAAGGCCACATTTTAAACTTTATATCTTAACCTTTTAAAAAGCTTTACATAGCTTTATAAATTCCAAATCTGCCAGATATTTATGTCAATTAAATACAAATTATGATTACTATCTAGCAAGAACAGCTTATTCTCTAGTTATGTCTGTTAAAAGGATAGATAAAGTTGATCAAACAGAGCATACCGACAAGTTAAGAAATAATCTTTCTTCAGAAAAAAATCCTCAGCCTAGAGAAAGTTCAGAAAGCATAATTGACTTTTTAGCTTAGGTAAAAACTGCAGTCAGCCCCTCTTTTTGCCTAGAATCACCGAGCCTTATTAATTCACTATGTCTATCAAGCATTCTGTTAAATTCAGCTCTGTCTCTTTTGCTGCTATCTTCTTCTGTCCAGGGCATGCAATTAAGTACAAATCCAAAATACTTTGCCACTAAATTAGATGAGATATTTCCTTGCAAGATAAAATTTCTTTCTTCTGTTGCTAAATCCCTCCGCATATCTCCAAGAATTCCAGCTACTCCTATTTCAGGCTTTCTCGGGCAATAACTACATTTTAGCTCATCGCCATAAATAGGGCAGACACCAGTTTCTTCTTCATCAACTAAATCAACAGTCATGTGGCCTCTTTTTACTTGTTAATAAGGGTTTTTTAGCTTTTTATATTTTGTGGAATCTCAAAGTTTATAAACAAGTTCGTTTTAATTTTATGATGAACAAAGAGGAAGCAATTGAAAAGCTTAAAACCGAGCTAAAACTAAAGGGGTTTTCACCGCTAACTGTAAAAAATTATTCTTATTTTATTGAGAAGTTTCTTTCCAGTTCTTCAAAATCTATAGAAGAGCTTAATGAAGAAGATGCAAAATCCTATCTAGCTTCTTTAATTGATAGCAAGTCACGTGCAACTCTTTCTCTAGTAGCCTCTTCAATTAGATTTTTTTATAATTTATTAGGAAAACAAATAGGGCAGATTGTCTTGCCCAAAAAAGAAAAAAAGCTTCCAGTAGTCCTTACTAGAGAAGAAGTTAAAAAATTAGTTGAGTCTACTGACACAAGAAAATCTAAATTAATTTTATCTCTTCTTTATTCATCTGGATTGAGAGTATCTGAGCTAGTTAATTTGAAAAAAGAAGATATTGATTTTGGCGAGAATTTAGGGTGGGTGAGAAAAGGAAAAGGGGGGAAAGATAGGTTATTTTCAATCTCTGAAACTCTAGTTAAGGAAATTAAAAATTATATTTCAGTAATTCCTGAAAATACCTATTTATTCTCAAAATTAAAACCTCTAACTACTCGCAATATACAAAAAATAATCCAGAGCACTTCAAAGAAAGTTCCTATTCATAAAAAAGTAACACCTCATACTCTAAGGCATAGCTTTGCTACTCATCTCTTGGAGTCAGGAGTAGATATACGAGTTATCCAGACTCTGCTAGGCCACGAAAATCTGCAGACTACCCAGATATATACTCATATTTCCCAAGACCAGATTAAGAAAGTCAAAAATCCGTTTGATAGTTTATGAATTCATCTCTTCATCTGTTTCTGCTGCTGCTTTTTGCATGTGAAATATTTATATTAATGCAGGACTAGGAATTTGGATTTCAACCTTATCCATGTTTTCTCTGCCAATTAGTTCCTCAGCTAGCCTTTCAACTACACTTGCCCTTGCAAGATAACTTCTGAAAATACTTCCCTCATTTAAATAAACATAATTAGTATTATCTTTAGGAACAGGCCGAGTATCTGATAAAGTGTATCTTTCATGTCATAATTTCTCCAGCCCCTGGCTAAAATAAGAACTCTTCAATCTCTCCACTCCCCTTCCAACCTCATGATATTTTTTGATGGCTTCCATCGCGCCGTCAAGATCTTCAAATATATTCTCAAAAAGTCTGTACTCTCTACCATCTTCTTTTGAGTTAGTAACTACACTACCATTTGGCCTGATAATTATACAGTATCCTCCTGTTTCACTTGTTGCAAGCTCTGTTAAATTAATCTTCCCTTCATATCTTTTTCTAGTTTTTTGAACTGCCTTTTTAAAAACATTTTCTGTAATTCTTAATTCTTGCCATAGAGGATTATTTTGCTCTGCGCCAAACGCAGTTGCCTGGTATAATTTCCATACATCTTTTTCAGGATATCTTCTCTGCATTCCACACCCCAATAAAAGTTCTCCAATATCAGGAATATCTTCTATATTTAGTGAAGATACAACACTTCCAACTTTTAAAGGAAGGTCTAAATGTTCATTATTTAAATAAGCAATCCATTTTAGTGCACTTCTGTGGCATTCCTCTCCTCTGAGTTCTCTGCTATTTTCTTCACTTGAACTATCTAATGGAATTGATATTGTGCTTAAGAAAGGTTTAATTCTGCTAAAATATTTAGGTAAATTAAGGGTATTAGTCAGCAAATTAACATTCAATTCTAAAGAACTTTTAGTTTCAATTATAAAATCATCAATACCCTCAACTAGTAATGGTTCTCCCCCTGATAATGCTACACCTGTTAAACCAAAAAGTTCTTTCAAATCTTTCAGTAAATGTAACCATTTAGAAAGGCTATATTCTTGTTTCATATAATGTGGTGTACCCCAGCATGTAGGACAT
Organism: archaeon; assembly: GCA_043810775.1. Classification (GTDB taxonomy): domain Archaea; phylum Nanobdellota; class Nanobdellia; order Pacearchaeales; family GW2011-AR1; genus JBDRJD01. The sequence continues at coordinate 13,660 of JBDRNU010000006.1, forward strand.
TGAAGATTGCACTCTCCTGAAATTTCAAGATCTATCATTGGTAGAATCTTATTATTAGGATAATTCATAATCTTCTGTAAGTATATTATTTTTTAATATTAATTATTCTAGAAAACATATATAGAATTTAAGAATCACTAAAAGTTCCTTGTTCAACATCTAATTTTCTAGCAAAATCCTTAATTTCAGGCACTCTCACCACTACTTTTGAACCAATCTTCTTTTCCATTATAGCTTCAAGGAAGTCCTGGAGTCTATTTTGAGCTACCAGATAGTTTAATTCATCTGCTTCTTGACTTTTAAAATAAGTGTAATCAACCCCATGAAAAAATTTACTATTTAGTATTTCTCTATGGTTTGGTTTTATTTCCTGCAAGTTAACACTAATTAAATAATATGCTCTGGGTAATTCACTGTCCATATATGTATCACTAGTGTCAAATTTTTTCATGCTGGATTAGAAAAATTTATCTATAACTCTTCTGCCTTCTTGCCCTTGCCTTGCTGTCTCCTGGTTTGCAAGGCTCTTTTCTTCGAGTATCTGCAACTAGCAAGTTCCTGTCATAAGCTAAGAAGGCTTTCTTCAACTCTGCTGATTTTGAAGCTTCTACCAATGCTCTTGCAATTGCAAGTCTGGCAGCTTCAATCTGGCTCTCATTGCCTCCACCTTTAACCTTTACAGAAATATCATACTTTAGACCCTTTAAAACATCTTTAGCTATTCTTAATGGCTCTTCAATTTCAAGCCTTTTCGTAAAATCAAGATGTTCATAAGATTTTTTATTTATTGTAACTTTCCCATCCCCTTCCTTAATCATAGCTTTAGCTACAGCAGCTTTTTTCTTGCCTGAAACAATTATTCCTTTTAAAGCCATTTTATTTCCCACCTTTTAATAATTTTGTAAGCTCTCTTAAAGTCATCCCTTTATTTTTCCTTCCTGATTTAATTTTTTTTGAATCCTTATACTCTTCAGGAATCTTGTTATAGCATCTTATTCTATCAAATGCTTCGCTTCCCCTTCCTTTTTTGTGTGAAAGCATCCCTCTGATAGTCCTTTTTAATATTCTTTCAGGAGTTCTTATTATCTTAGGCCCTTTTTGACTGCTTCCTCCTTTTTTTACCAGAATTGAATATTTTTCAAGTATATTTTCTTTTGTTCCAGTAATTATTACTTTTTCAGAATTTACAACAGCAATCTCTTTTCCAAGCAATGCCTGTTTGGCTATAAAGCTTGACAATCTCCCCAAGGTTGCATTCTCCCCATCAATTATAAGCTTCATCTTAGTATTTTCACTCCCTGAAATTTAGGATTTACTTTAAACTCTTCTAAAATATTAACTATTTCACACTTTTTATCTTTTAACTTTACAATTGCACTGGCTGAAAAATACAATGCAACTGCCCTTATTTTTTTAGTAACTTCCCCTTGCCCAAGAATTTTTCCAGGAACAAGAATAGTATCTCCTTCTTTAGTGTTTCTGTCTATCTGATCTAGGTTTAGGCTAGCTTGTTTTCTAGTAGGTCCAGAAATCATATTCGCAACTTGAGTCCAGAAATCATTTTTCTTGAGTTTCAAAATAGTTTCAACTAACTCTGGAGATGTTTTCTTTTCCAATTTCCTGTCAATTTTAGTTTTACTTGCTTTCATTTTAAATTATAAAGTTTAATTTGAGCGCATCTCCCCAAGATGCGGGAAGAAGGATTCGAACCTTCGCAGGCACTAAGCCATATGGTTTCTATCTTTATGACCTTAGCCATACCCGTTTGACCGCTCCGGCATTCCCGCTTAAAATTACGAGAATACTACTCTATTAAAATTTTTACTTTTTAAAGACTTTAAGATTATCCTTCAAACTATCAATAGCCTTGGTAAAAACTTCCTTAGCCTCTAGCTGTCCCCAGGATTCAACAAAAAATATAATATCCTTACCAGGTTTAACTTTAATCGCATTTTTCCCATGATTCTTGCAAGTTTCCACACAAGCCTCACACAAATCACATTTCCATAGTTCTTTATTATCAATTACAGCTTTTTTATCAACTTTAATCAAACTATAAGGGCATACTTCAATGCATTTTTTGCATGCATCACAATCTTTGTTTATCTCAATTTCAGCTAGATTTCTGTAATAAATTAATCCTGGAGAATACTTTGTATGATTTATTCCTTTTCCAAGAGTAGCAGTTGCAACTAATTCTAACTCCTGCCCTTCAGCAAGGATAACTATTGGCATCTTATCATAAACTACCTTAGCTTTTCCCTTCAAATCACCTGAAAAAACACTGATTTTTCCCTTAGTTGATATTTTCAACTGGACACTGCATTTGGCACAGCCCTTACCCTTACAAGTGCATTTATCCTGCTCTGTAAAAGTTTTATCAGTTACTAAAGGTATTAATCCAAGCCTATGGGCAATTATTTCATCATAAAGTGCTGAGTCATTTTTATAAATTTCAACTTCATTAACAGCAAGAATAGGTATTTCAAGGGCAGAACGTCTTATAGCATTAGCTAATGATTCATCCATCTCATCTTCAATTATCATTTTTTCTTTGCTTTTTTGTAAGATTTTCATTTTTATCTAGATTAGTTAATTTTTTTTATTTTTTAAACCCTTCTACCCCTCTTGCCACCCTTCTTCTTAGGGCCTCCTCTTGCCACACTAGTAGTATCAACTATACTAATTACCCTAAGCCCCTCTCTACCCAAGCTTTTAATTGCAGCATGAGCTCCAGGGCCAGGTGCAGAGCTTCCAGTCTTAGCCTTTATCCTTACATAAAGATTTTTTATTCCAGAATCTTTGGCGACTTCTGCAGCTTTTTTTGCCACAAACATTGCAACAGTTGGATTTGCCTTTAATCTATCATGTTTTGTAATCTGGCCTCCTGAAATTCTTGAGATTGTATTTCCTGCTAAGTCTGTTATATGTACAATTGTATTATTAAATGAAGTAAAGATATAAGCTACTCCAGTTTCTTCACTTTTGCTTTTTTCCGCCATTTTTATTTGCTACGTTTATTTTTCTCAAAACATTAATTTTATCTTCTTCAACAACCTTTACTATATATCCTGGAATATTTACCACATTACCATTTATCTTAACATTTTTATGAACTATTAACTGCCTTGCTTCTCTTGGAGTCTTTGCCATTTTTTTGGAAACAAGCACGCTTTGCAGTCTTCTTTTCAACCAACTTTCTTTATCAAGGCTTAAAACATCTGAAATTTTTTCAACCTTTATTCCAATTTTATTCAACTTATTGAATATTTTTGCATGCTCTTTCTCACTAGCAGTGATAGATTCTTTTGCTCGCCTTCTAATTTTATCAATTTGAGCCTCAGCCTTCCATATTTCTCTTTTGCTTTTCAACCCATATTTTTTAACTAGAACATTTTCCTCTTCAATCCTAAGTTTATCAAACATTTTCTTAGGTTTGCTAAATTTTTTCTTTTTTCTTATCCAAGTCATTTTAAATCTCCATAAGGAATGTAAAAAGCAGAAAGATTTTCATTTTTCCCATTTTATCCTTTCTTTCCTTTCTTTCCTTTCTTTAATACACCAACAGATTTATTTTTTCTAAAATGAGCTCTTGTGCTCTGTCCTCTTACAGGCTGTCCAGTAGCATGTCTTAACCCTCTGTAACTTCTAATTTTCTTCAACCTCTTTATATCAAACTCTTTTCTCAATTCCAAGTCAGATGTGCTTAAGTGCAGGTTGCTTCCTTCATCGAGATCTTTTCTCCTGTTCAATAAATGAGCAGGCAGTTTTGGTTTTTTGATAAAATCAGAAATATTTTTTATATCCTCTGGGCTTAATTCATAAACTTTTTTGTTTTTATCTATCTTTAGAGAGTTGCATAAGGCATTGGAAAAACTCCATGAAACACCCTTTATTTTAGTAAGCCCTGCGTAAATATTTTTATCACTTGGAATATCAGTGGAGAGGATTCTAATTAAGTGCACATCCTTTCTGTCTTTTTGTATGGGTTTTTGCATTTTAACTCACAAATAAATTATTTCTTCTTTCTTCCAATAGCTCTTCCATTATTCTTTTCTCAATTGCCCTCCTTGGGTCAGGAAGACTTGGAATTCTTTTCTTTATCTCTTCAAAATCTAAAAATTCCTTTTCTTTTCTTGCTTCTAGTATTTCTTTGGTGTGCTTCTTTCCAAATCCAGGAAGCAGTTCTATTTGATGTAATCTGGTATTTATAGCATCTGCTTTGTTGAAGAATTCAACAAATCTTTTCTCCTGTTCTTTAAGAAGATTTTCAACAAAATCATTAAGCTGCATCTTAGAATTCTCAGTTATCTTTTCCTTTGGCAATCTTCCTAAGATATAGTATATCTTATCCCTCTTGCCCGGACCTATATAAACTTTTTCATTTACTTTAAGGGCAACTCCCTTTCTTGGAACTAATTGTAAGAGTGTTAAGTTCTGAACTCCTATAGCCTGAGCTATTGGAATCATTTTCCCCTCCAAAGGATACCCATATGGGAGGTAATCTAATATAATTACATATTCTTCCTTTTCCATTTTCTTTATTTAGATTTTTTAATGATCTCAAGTATACTTTTGATTTCATTCTCATCTAAGCTAGCATCTACAAATATTTTATTTATATCTTGACTGTCTTCTGGCATAAGATCAACAATTTTAACTATATGCTCTTCTTTTATCTTTATATTCTCAAGTTTTTGTATCTCTGCTCTGATTTTGTGGGCCAATGAAGCCTTTGTCTTACAGAACTTTTTCACATAATTTATAATTTCCTTTTCTTCTTTACTTTCAAGTATCTCTTTGACTTCTGCTAAACTTAATGGAGTGCTTTCTTTTATCATTTTAATTTCTTTAAATGTATAGCATTTATTATAAACCTTTTCACCTGGTTATTATCTTTAAGTTTGACAATATAAGCTTTTCCTTTCTTGCCTTCTATTACTCCTGAATCTCCTCTTATTCTTAAAGGAAACCCTGCTCTCAAGCTTGGCTCTTTTACTACAGCTACTCTATCTCCTTCATTTAGCTCCTTAAAGTACTCACTAAGGCGTATTTTTCCTTTTTGCCTGATATTTTTCTTGATTCTCATTTTGTTTTGTTTTTGTGGACTTTATGCTCTATTTCATGAAGCAGTTTTTCCATTACTTCAGCCAGTGCAGCAAATAAGTTATACTCTGAAGCTTCTGAACTGAATATCCTGTTACTTGTTTTTAAGCTGCCATTAACTTGGTGCAAAAAAGCCTTTCCTCGTCTTGACTTTTTCAGTTTCAGTTGCAAGTAATCATAAGTGCATTTTAAACTTATCTTATGATCATAGTTTCTTATAATATTGTCTACTATGGCTTTTTCTGCTGGTTCTAGGTCAAATCCAGACAGTAATAGCTGCCCCATAGTCTTTATGTTTGCCATATTATCTATTATTTACAGAAAGAGTTTTTTGCTTTTTAAACCTTATTATTTGGGTTTTTGTCGTTTAAATTGCTTTTTGCCCGCCTAAAATCACTATCCAGACAGCTTCTTTTTAGTTCTTCATTTACAAGCCCCTGATCAAGATCCCCTTTTTCTCTAGCCCCATTCATATTGTCTATTATTGCCTTAAACATCCTATCTCCCCATACTCCTATTCCGCACCTGTCGCATACATCTACTGCTCTGTCATCTTCAATTAGTCCCTTGCAATATACGCACCTCTTTGTCATTTATTATTTATTTCTAGCTAGTTTTTAAATTTATCTGTGGTTAATTTGGATATAGAAATCTTTATATATTCTAAAGTTTGAATTTAGGCATGCCAACTGAAGTTGGGGTGAAGTACAATGAACAAGAAGTTGATGCTATTGTAAATGCGTCTTCTGACCCTGAGTTAACTAAATTAGTTCTAGCCAAATTATCAAATGCTGGAAAGGATATTCCTCCTCTTCATGTTCTTGCAGAAAATTTAGGTATAGAGATAAACGAGTTAAGAGATATAGGTTTTTATCTGGATAGGAATAATATCATAAAACCTTCAATGCTTTTATCTGTAAATAATTTAAATAAAGAAGCCCAACTAGTTATTGCCTGCCCTGTAAGCATAAATTACTATTTTCAGTCTGACCTTCCTTTTGGTCCAGCTATTTCTTTTTATAAATCTCAACTTTCTCAAAAAGATTTAGTTAAGTTAATGACTAGTGTTTCTGATTCAGTGAAATTTAGGTATAAAAAAGGATTTACACTTTCAAGAGATTCACTAGATAAAATCAGAGAAGCAATGCATAGTGAAGTAGAATCCCTGCTAGAAAAACAAGCTGATATGTATGGGGCAGAAAAAGATTTTGGAAGTTTTGCCAATTTTCCTTCTTTTGTGAAAAAAGCTAACCCTCATTCAACTCTTGGGTTTCAAGATAAAGTTTATTTTGAACTTGAAGCAGAATTTACAACTGCTCAGGCTGCAGCTAATGAAGGCTTTCATGATGCAATTGGAAGTGTTCAGCTAAGCAGAGAGCATCATGTGTTTGATAGAGGGATATCTGAAATTGGTTATGCTGTTCGTGTTGATAATAATTCAAAAAACAGAAAATTTTCTTTTCTTAATCTGCGCAGGTGTCCTGAAGCTAGTTATGGTAGTCATTCACTAATGAAAGAAACAGCAATGATAAATGAAGATTTAGTGAGCAGATTAGAAAATTCACTTAGTTAAGTTAGATATTTTAGTTTTTTTATTCTGTAGAATGAGTTTTGTCTTTTTCAAAAGCCACTTCAACTAAATCTACAAGTTTTCCAGAATCTCCATCACAAACTTCCCTTATTGCTTGTGCCAATAAATGAAAACCATAATAATCACCGCCTTCACCCCTTCCATGTTCAGCTTGCATATAATCTTCCCACCCCCTTGATTTTTCTTCTGTCCATAGAGCTGATTTTCTTAATACCATCATATAATAAAATTTAAGAATTATTTAAATTTATCTAAGTTGTAAGGGCACTTTGTTCAAATTTTTCTTCTTCCATTTTAATTAAAAATTGAATCTTCAAATAGCTCAATATCTAAGCCCTCTTGCCTTAATCTTTCTAAATCAATCACCTCACTGCAAATAAAATACCAGTTGCCTCCAACACTCCATATCTGCTCTCGTATTTTGCTTCTTTCTTCAGGATTTCCATTATCAACTTTTTCTGTAATTAAGTTAACAGCACTTCTATAACTTTGAAAATCTTCGACGCTGTTAACTACATATTTTGGATGTGGGCTTATAATTTCTCTAAATTGCTCTTCATCGCTTCTTGGGTCAGCTATATAACTTTCCATTTTATTCATACCTCAGCGCATCAACTGGCCTTAATTTACTTGCCTGCAATGCTGGCAGAAATCCAGAAGCACTTCCAATCACAAAAGCAAAAGCCAGGCTTCCTAAAACTAGCCATAAAGGATAGCTTACTTGAAGTAAGTTAGTGCCCAGCTGATTTATTGCAATATACTCAATTATCTGCCCTATTACTATCCCAAGAATAACCCCTATAATCCCTCCAATTAATCCCAAATATCCAGACTCAATTACAAATATTTTCAAAATATCAGAATTTCTTGCTCCTACAGCCTTCATTGTGCCTATTTCCTTTGTCCTCTCAATAACACTGGTGTACATTGTGTTCATAATCCCTATTGCTCCCACAACCAAGCTGATAGTGGCAATTCCTACTAAAAATCCAGTAATAATATTTAATATATCTCCAAAACTTCTCAAAATTTCTTCAGGAGTTAATACTGAAAAATCTTTTGTTTTCTCAGTCAACCCCCTGTCTTTAATTAGTTTTTTTTCCACCTTTTCAGATATATCTTTAACATCTTCCCCAGGCTGAATCTGCACAATAATCTCATCAACCCTGTCTCCAGCTTCTGGAAAAATTTCCTTAAAGCCCTCTAAAGGAATATAAATATTTCTGTCATCTTCAGAGTTTCCCATGCTTTCCAAAATTCCAACAACCTTAAACTCTTTATTTTGAATCACTAGCTTATCTCCAGCTCCTACTGGCTTTGAAAAAAAATCTCCATACTTATAATCATATCCTATCATAATATTATTTTTATCTCCCCCCCGTATTAGTCTTCCCTCTTCTGCTTTTATTGACATTGCTTCATAAATTGATTCATACACACTCACCTTATCCATTGGTATTCCTAAAATCATTCTAAATCTTTGTTCATCGCCAAACTCAATTTTCCCATTTCCAATTGTTACATAAGAAACAGCTTTTACACCGCTGACTCTTTCTACACTATCCACATCCCTGATAGTTAGTTCAGCAGCTCCCCCGCTTCCTGGAGGTCCAAACTGCCCTGCAGCCATTATGAAAAATTTATCACTTCCCAACTGCCTGAACTGTTCCTTTACAGCATTTTCAAGCCCAACCGACAAGCTTACCAGAACAAATATAATTGCAACTGACATTAAAATTCCAACTATAGTTAGCCAGCTTCTTAGTCTTCTTCTCCTTGTATTCTTCAAAGCTAGTGTAAAATAATCTTTTATCATTTTCTGGAATTATCCGGATAATAAGTCATTTTTTTAAGTTTATCAAGATCATTAAAATCTAATTCAGTAAAACAAGAATCAATATTGTTTGCTTTAACATATTCTGCAAGGTCTTTTATTACATTAGCCATTGATCTAAGTGTATCTCTTTCATAATCTTTTTTTATTGAATGTGAATGAAGGCGCACTACTGTTTTATATCTTCTTATTCTTAAATAATGATTATATATTTCATCAGGCATATTCAAAAGTTCTTTCATTACTTCAGGTTCGCCAGGATTTTCATTTTTTTCAATTTGAATGGTTATATTCCCTTCATGCCAAACTAAATCATGATTTTCTCCATGTATATGAGGTTCATATTTGCCTGTTTTTTCTAAATTTTCTATTAATCTTTTATAATGAATTTCCATATATATCTCATAATTGCTCCATAAATTGTATTTTTCTCTTAAGTCTTCATCAGGGCAGTTTTCAAGAGCTTCTAAAAATTCTTCTAAATTCATCTCATCCTCGCAGCGCATCAACTGGCCTTAGTTTACTTGCTTGTAAAGCTGGAAGTAATCCAGAAAGTATTCCAACTAAAAATGAAAAAACCACGGAGCCAATTACCAGTGGCCAGGAAATTTCAAAGTCGAATATATTATTTCCAAAAAAAGCATTTGCCCCACTTGATGCACTGTAAGCCATTCCCAGCCCCAGAATAACCCCTATAATCCCTCCAATTAATCCCAGCAATCCAGACTCAATCAAGAAAACAAAAAGAATATCAGAATTCCTAGCTCCTACAGCCTTCATTGTGCCTATTTCCTTTGTCCTTTCAAGAACACCAGTGTACATTGTATTGGCAATTCCTATTCCCCCGACAATCAGAGAAATAACTGCTATCCCAATTACAATTATATTAACTATATTCAAAATAGTATCTACTGCCTGTAATCCTTCTACAGGAGTCTGCACTTTAAAGTCTTCTTCACCCACTTTTTCATCCCTATCTCTTCGCATCTCTTTTTTAATATTTTCTGCAACCTTTTCAATTTCATCCTGATTTTCTACCTGAATAGCAATTAAATCAATTTCATCATCTATATCAAGCAAGTCCTTCATATCACTTTCAAGTATCACCATTGCAGAATTAATAGTAAAAGTAGAGCTTCTTTGCATAATTCCAATAACTTCAAATTCCCTGCCTTGAATCAGGATTTTTGAGCCAACACCAAGCCTTTTTCCAAAATCTATATTACTTGAAAAATCATCTCCAAGAAGCACTTTTCCTTTATCTTGCTCTCCAAGTTTCTTGCCTTGGGCAGTATCAACATTCATCTCTTTATAGATAAAATCAATCTTATCCCTGTCTTCTGGCATACTTACTATGTAACTAAATCTTAAATTTTTATTATACTCTACCTTCACAGCTCTCAGTAACCTGGGTACAATTTGCTTTATTCCAGAAACTTTTTCAATTACATTAACATCATGTTCATTAAGCTTTCTTACAGCCGTGCTTCCTGGAGGTGAGAAGCCAGTATCTGCCCCAGTTACTGTTAAAATATCTGTAGATAAAGATTGAAACTGTCCTGTTACCGCTGTTCTCAAGCCTTGCCCTAATGTTATCAGCGAGACTACAGCAGCAATCCCAATGAATATGCCAATCATAGTAAGCCAGCTTCTTAGTCTCCTTCTTCTCAGGCTTTTTAATGATAATAAGAAGTAGTCAGCTAGCATGGGTCTATCTCCCTGTTTGTTTTAACTTATTCCTTTTTTTCCTAGCTTTAAATATTCTATAAACAATATAAACTAAAATTAGTAGCACTGCAATACTCACATAAGCCCCAGTGTTACTCTTAGGTATTAACCCAAGCTGTATTGCTTCTTGCTGAGTATATGCAGTTAAAATTATATTTTCATCCTGAAACTGATTTTTATTGCTAGAGTCTTTATACTCTATAGTTATTGGAAGGCTTATTGTTTTGGCAGCACTAGAATCTATAAATATGCTAAAATCTGCTGACTGGAAATCATCACTATCAATATCCCCTATATATGCTGAGCTTGAGCCAATAACTCTTATTCCTGGAGCATTATTAATGTTTACAATTAAAAATTTTGCATCTCCTAATCCTGAATTCACTATTTTTATAGTTAGCTTGTTTTCCTGTCCTTTAATTAAGCTGTCTTCATATTCAACTCTTAATTCTGGTAGTGAGGTAATTGTCAAGCTTATTAAGCTTGAATCTTGTTTTTCAATATCATTTAAAGTATAACCTATTATTACAGGAATCTTATATACTCCTGCTTTTGCATCTGGCAGTGCTTCTAAATTGAAACTTATACTTTTTTCATTATTATCATTTATCTCATCAAATGTTCTGTCAACTCCTGAGCTTGATGGGGCAAATGGCAAGTCTCTTAAATCTAGCGAAACTCTTACGTTTTGCACTGCAGTATCAAAATTATTTTCTATATTCATACTTATCTTAACTTGCTCTCCTGGTTTAACTTCACTAGGAGCTGATTGAATATTTTTTAAGTCAAGAGCAGTTATGCCAGTCATTCCAGCTACTAATAATAAAGCAAAAATTGTAATTATAATTTGATTTTTCATTTTATATACTCAGAATAAGGCCTCTGATATGCCACCACCTCTCACTCTTGCAAATTTTTAAACTTTATAAGTTTTTCCTTTTATCAACCTCTCCATCCCTCAGTCTTATTATCTTATTAGCTTGTTTGGCTTTTTCCATGTCATGAGTAACCATTATAATAGTCTTTCCCTGTTTGTTTAGCTTTTTTAAGATATCCATTACATCATTTCCAGTTTTAGTGTCAAGATTTCCAGTTGGTTCATCAGCCAGTATTACTTCAGGGTCATTTGCCAGAGCTCTTGCAATTGCCACTCTCTGCCGTTCTCCTCCTGATAGTTCGCCGGGCACATGAAAAAGCCTGTGCCCTAATCCTAACTCTCCCAAGAGTCTTTCAGCTTTTTCTTCCCTCTCATCCTGGGAAATTCCCTGAAATATCATTGGAAGCATTACATTTTCCAGTGCATTTAAAGTAGGTATTAAGTTAAATGTCTGGAATATAAATCCTATCTTTTTCCCTCTTATCTGAGCTAAGTCAGACTCACTTAAATGCTCTATATCTATATTATCAAGAAAAATATCCCCTTCACTAGCAAGGTCTAGTGCTCCCACTAGATTCATCATTGTGCTTTTACCAGAGCCCGAAGGTCCCACAATTGCTATAAAATCACCTTTTTTAATCTCAAGGTTTACTTCACATATAGCTTTTATTGTCTCTTCACCCATCTCATAATACTTGCATACTTTCTTAAGCTGAATTATATTTTCTGCCATTTTAATAATCTTTAGATGATAGTAGTTACCCTTATAAATTTAGGTTAGTCTCTTCTTCTCTCTGCATTTTCATAAGCTCTCCAAGCTTTAATATTTTTTGCGTCAGGTAAGGACCTATACATTGCAATGGCCTGCCTCCCACTAATTATTGGAGCTCCAACTCTCCCATACTTAATTGATTCTATTCTTCTTCCAGAATTTAATAAAGAACAATATTCTATTCTTGTTAATCCAAATTCTTCTCTCCATCTTTCAAGCAGTTCTTTTCCTGCTTCTAAATAAAACATTTGCCTTGAATCACTTAATCTTCCTTGTTCTTCTAATTCATCTGCCTGTCTCTGAGGTATATCTAAAAAATCATTTAGATTTTTTTTACTAAAATCAGGCATTTTGCCAAAAGGAAAAATCTTAATTCTTTCAGCAGAAGCTTCTCCTAAATAAGCATTTCTTACTATTTCTTCTGTTAATTTTTTAAGATCATATCCTACTGCTATTAAAGTCGCATCACAATCATCAATCATCATCCATCTTTTAGACAAGGCAATATAATTATCTTTATCAGTTATTAACAATTCCTCTTCAACTTCTTTTCTAACAGCTTCCCATCTATCCACAGCTTCAGCTCTCTCTTCATACTCTTCAACTGGAATTGTGTATATTTCAGGAATCATCTTATCTGCTATTTTTCTTGTTTCATTATCTCTGTTTTGATATATTCCTATAAATTTATCAAAGCATATCAGTTCGCTTCCAAAAGTTCCCATAGCCCATTTCATATCTCTTGTCATTCCAAATTCATCAATATAACCTGTTTCATCTAAACTAGTAGGTTCTTTCATCCTTATTCCCCTCATATTCCCTTTTGCATACAAGAAAGGACTTTCAATTTCTTTAACTTTTGAGTGTTTCATCTTAATTAATTGTCTTTGATTGAACATTTAAATAATTTTTCATTTGAATTATTAATCATATTCTTCTAATAGTATGCTATTCCTAGCTCTCCTTAATTTTAATAAAGCATTGTTTTGTATTTGCCTTGTTCTTTCTCTTGTAACTCCAATTACCTCTCCAACTGCTTCTAAGCTATATGACTTTCCTTCAAAACCAAATCTCATCCGAATAATTATCTCCTCTCTTTCATCCAAAATATCTTTTAAGAATCTTCCAACTTTTTCAATCCTAAAATTATAATCTGCAATTTCATCTGCCCCCACCACTCTCTTGTCTTCAACCAAATCTCCTAAAGTTCCCCCATCTTCTGGGCTTAAATCAGAATCAAGTGAGCTGGTAACTCTTGCCATTTTTTCTAACTTTTCAACTTTTTCATAATCTAAACCAGTTTCTTCTGCAATTTCCTCCACTGTAGGCGCTCTCCCGCAATTTTTAAAAAATCTTGATTTAAAAGCATCTACTTTTTTTGTTAATTCGTATGCATGAACTGGAATTCTTATTTCAGCACCCTGATTAGCAATATATCTTGTTATTGATTGTTTAATCCAGTTACTAGCGTGAGTTGAAAACTTGAATCCTCTTTTATAATCAAACTTATCTACAGCTTTCATCAGCCCAATACTCCCTTCATCTACAAGATCTAGTAAAGGAATTCCGTGATTTGCATATTTATTAGCTATGCTTACAACTAATCTCAGGTTAGATTTAATAAAAATATTTCTTGCCTCTTCCTTCCCACTAATTTTTGCCCCATAACTTAAATGAGCAACTCTTTTTTCTCCTTCTAAAATTTGGGCAAGAGCCACTTCATCTTCTTTTTTTAATAAAGGAGTTCTTCCTATATTTCTAAGGTAAGCTTTTACTCCATCTTCAACATAAATATCTCTATCTTTCTTAGTCCCTTTTTCATAAGCCTTATCTTCATCTTCTAGCAATTCTGTTTCCCTTAATCCCATTCTTTTTCCAGAAATTATCTATTTAAATATTTAATCATTGCATAAGATTTAAAAACCTCCTCTAATTGCTATTTTCATGATAATCCCAATGAGATGCTTTTCATGTGGCAAGCCAATTGCTCACCTATGGGGAGAATACAAAAAGCGAGTAGCTTCAGGAGAAAATCCAGGAAAAGTCCTAGATGAGCTTGGACTGGAAAGATACTGTTGCAGGGCTGTTTTCTTAGGACAGGTAGATTTAATTGAAGAAGTGAGTAAGTTTAAAAAATTCTGATTATTTTAGTGGCTTAAGAAGTTTTGATTTCTTCAATATCTTCCCTATTATACAAATATTCTTAAATATGTAAGCAAATCATTTTTTATGAGATATTCAGCTAGTTATAAAATAATATCAAAAAATGATCCAAGGTTAGACGGACAAGATATACTTATAGATGAAATAGTTCTAAATAAAAAATTTCTTAGAAGTAAATTTGTGTTAGAATCTGGGTTACTGGGTGGTGGGGAGGATGAGCAAAGGGCAGAGTATGATGGGATGGAATTTCGTTCAATAGGAGAAGCAACACAATATCTCCTAAATTATGCAATAAGAAGAAACTTGGAGTTAGAAGTCACTTATCCATTTTTAAAAATATCAACGCCCTTTCTTAGGTCTAAGAAATAGCTATTTGAGCTTCTATTTAGTTTTGATGTTCTTAATATCTTCTAATAATTTATTAAATTTAGTATATCTTGAATTTTTATTAAAATGTCCTGCTCCTCTTATTATATTTATGCTAACTCCAACTTTATCTGCTATTTCTTGACTTTTTTTCAAAGGTACATAAGGGTCATTATCCGAACTGTATAATATAAATTTTCCACAGTTCTTTTTTATTTTATCCCATTCAAATTTCTTGTTTACAAAGGTTTTATTTATTTTATCAAAATCTTCATTACCAAGCCAGCTAACAAATCCTGCCACGAAAAATGAGGCCTTAATTCTTTTATCTAATTTTTCAAGAACAGTCAATATAAAAGCAGGGCCTAAGCTATGCCCTATAATTATTGAACTTTCATCTAAATATTGCTTATAACTTTCAAGCACTTTCATCCAGTTATTCAGTGATTGATTTTTTGGGGTGGGAAATTTTGGGATAAATACTTTGCATCCTATTTTTTCCAGCTCTTTTTTCAGCCAGGGAAACCAGTTTTCTTCAGGATTTCCATAAGAGCCATGTATCATTATCACATTCATTTGATTTTCCACCTGGAAATATATCCGCAATTTCTGCATGCAACTCTTTTTATACCTTTTTTTATGCTTTTTACTTTTAATTTAGGTGAGAAACATTTTTTGCAGAACTTTTTTCTCAAGCTTCCTAGCTTAATATTTGAGTGCATTGCATTTCTTTTAATTTTCTTAAAATCTTTTTCAGTTCTCGCCTTGTTAATTAAATCAATAACTTCTTTTTTTGATAGCTTTTCTTTTTTCATATACTATTTAAGAAATAATAATATAAAAAAGTATAGATGAAGACAGCTTCAAGCCTTCCCCTCTTGTGGGAGAGTACAAGAATGAACGTAGGAAGCTTAACTTCTGGGTTCGGAATGAGACCAGGTGTTTCCAACCTACTATGGCCGTCTTCAAAATTAATCTAATTCTAGCCTATTTAAGCTTTTGCATAATAAGGTTTAATCACAATAATGTTTATATTTTATAACTAAAATAATAATCTATGAATCAAGTTTATTATGCAACTACTAATCTTGGTAAGTTCATCACATTGCAGAAAGATCTCAAGGAACATAATATTTCTTTAATAAGAGCTGACTTAAAGCTTCCTGAGCTTCAAAGTGAAGATCTGAAAGTAATTTCTGGAGAAAAAGTAAGATTTGCAATTGGCAAACTAAAAAAACCCTGCATTGCCCAAGACTCAGCTCTTTTTATTTATTCTTTAGAAGGATTTCCCAATACTTATGTTAAATATGCCTTAGAGACAATAAAAATTGAAGGAATCCTTAAATTACTAGAGGGAAAGCCAAGGGGGTGTGAATTTAGAAACTGTCTGGCCTATCTTGATTCATCTCTTTCCAATCCAATGTTTTTTGAATCAGAGTCTAAAGGAATTCTTATCCCAGAAAGAAGAGGAAAAATAAGAGGAGAATCTTGGTCTAATCTTGACCTCATATTTATTCCAGAATCATATGAAAAAACTGTTGCCGAACTTGATGATGAAGAATTCAAAGAGTGGAGAGCTTATCGCTCTAAATTTTCTTATTCTACTAAATTTGCAAGCTGGTTTTCTCAAGAAAGGAAATTATAAATATCCTTATTGCTTTATTATAACAGGCAGGAGTAATCAGTGTAGCAGTCAGACACTTCGGTGTCTTCTGTACAGAGTCTCGTCAGAGATTCCAGCACTGACTCATTCTGCCCATCTTTCTTGCTTTGGATAAATTTTAATAACCTCTATTTCTTTTACTTCAAGGGAAAGTTTGATAAAGAAAACCGTTAGGTTGTCTTTATGCGGGAGTGCCGGAGCGGTCAAACGGGATAGACTCAAGATCTATTGGCTTAGTGCCTGCAAAGGTTCAAATCCTTTCTCCCGCATTCCTTGATAGGAATGCGCCCAATCCCTATCCTCATCTAGGAGTTAAAATGAAAATCACAAAACAGCTTAAAAAACTAATTGAAGAAAATGCTTTAGCTCTTGCTTCAGTAGATGAAAAAGGAAATCCCCACAATATTGCCCTCGGATATGTTAAGGTAATTGAAGGTAATAAAATTTTAATTTCAGTTAATTATATTGTATTTACTTTAAAATATATTAAGAAAAATCCAAATGTCTCTCTTGTTGTATGGAATAAAAACTGGAAGAAAAATTGTATTGGTTACGAGCTACTTGGAAAGGCAAAATTTTATTCAAAAGGGAAATACTCTGAAATAATTAAGAAACTTCCAATAAATAAAGGAGAGCCTTGTAGGGGAGCAATTATTGTCTCTATAAATAAAATTAAGAATTTGAGTTAAAATGTTGGCAAGAATAAAAAATCAAACCAGAAGCCAGAGAATAAAAAGAAAAGCTAGAAGAAATCTTTCTAGCAAGTTTTCAAGAGAAAAAGATAATTATGTAGTTGATACTTCAGCGATTATCCACAGATTTCTGCCAGGACTTATAAAAAAAGGGCTAAGCGGAAGAATAATTATTCCCAATGCAGTTATGGCTGAGCTAGAAAGCCAGGCCAATAAGGGATTTGAATGGGGGTTTATCGGTCTAGATGAAGTTGTAAATCTTCATAATCTAAAAGAAAAATATAAAATAACTATATTTTTTGAAGGAATACGCCCTCAGGAAAACCATATAAAATATGCAAAATCCGGCGAGATAGATGCTTTAATCAGGGAAATTGCCCGCGAGAATAATGCAACTCTAATAACTTCTGACCTAGTTCAGGCAAAATCAGCTCAGGCTTATAATATTCCTGTAATTTTTCTTCGCCCTAAACTTGAAAAGCCAAAGAAAAGAAGATTCTGGCCATTTGGAAAATGATTAAAAAGAAAACTAAAGTTATTTTTGAAGATGGAAATAAAATTAAAGAAGATGATTTAATTGGAGGAATGCCTCTTTCTAAAGGTGAAATTGTCCATATTCATAAAGGTAGCAAGATTATAGATTATAAGGTAGCAAGATTATAGATTATAAGGTAGTTGACAAGATTATAGACTTTTACTTAGAGGGCAATGATCAAATAGTTAATATCACTTATGTTTTAAGAAAGTTAAAATAATAATGCGCCCGTAGCTCAGCTTGGATAGAGCAAAATTTAAATACTTTTTAATGTTAAAATTTAGATGAGGGTTTTAATTTCTAAAGATTCAAAATTAGAATTATTCAATTTCCTTAAAGAGAAGAACAATGTTTTTACAAAAAAAGAGCTTTCTAAAAAATTAAAAATATCTTCAAGCACTCTGGATAAGTGGTTTTATAATGATTATAGGTATATTCCTTTAAATATTGTTCCTGAAGAACTTAAATTAAAAATATTAGATAAAAAGTCAGATAATTGGGGAAAAATTAAAGGTGGTAAGAAAACTTATCAAATATTAATGAAAAAATATGGTATAAATGAAATCAAAAAAAGACAATCAAAAGGTGGCAAAAATAGTTTGGCAATAAGAAATCAAAAATTAAGAGAAAATCTTAAAATTGATATTAATAATCCTTTATTTTTAGAATTTTACGGCGCTTTGTTAGGTGATGGGTGGTTGAGTTCATTATCATATAATTACAAATCAAAAAAAAATTTATGGTGGGTGGGAATAAGTGGTCATTCTAAGCTAGATAAAGAATATTTAATGTTTATTAAAAAAATTGCTGAAAAATTATTTAATAGAAAAATCATCATAAAGTATAAAAAAAATTCCCAAGGAATGGAGATACTTTTTTCCCATAAACACTTAATTCTTTTTTTTAATAAAGAATTAGGATTTCCAGTAGGCAAGAAATTTAATTTAAAAATTAACAAAAAAATTCCCAAGGAGTGGGATAGGATAAAATATGTAATAAGGGGAATATTCGATACAGATGGATGCTTATATTTTGATAAAACTCCAGTAGGAAGACCTTATCCTTGTTTATCTATTCAGATGAAAGCTCCAGTTTTAATAAAGCAATTATATTATCTTCTTACTAATAATAATTTTAAAGTAACTTATAAAATTTGTAAGAATAGTAAGGAAGGGCAAAGTAGAATAACCTTAAAAGGAAGTAAACAATTAAATAAGTGGATGAACGAGATAGGGTCAAGTAACTCAAAACATTTTTTAAAGTATAAGAATTGGTTAAATCAAGTCCCCGTAGCGTAACTGGATAGCGCGACAGCTTCCTAAGCTGTAGGTTGCAGGTTCAAATCCTGCCGGGGACGTTTTCCTAACCTTGGTGTCGTAGGTTCAAATACTTAAACTCGTGAGAGTTTGAGTCCCAGAAAATCTTTGATTTTTTGAGCCTATCGGGCGCATTTTGAAATTATAGCAAAATATATAAACTTATAATTCTTCTTTGAATTATCGAAAAAAAAGAAAGTAAGAATTGATTAGTTAATTCTGACAAATAAAATTATGAAGGAGGTTAAAATGAATAAAAAAATTGAAGGTGTAGTGGCTATCATAGAAAAAGATGGCAAATATCTTCTTGGCTTAGAATCTAAAGATAGCCCTATTAAAGGTAAATGGCGACTTCTTGGAGGAAAGCTTGAAAAAGGCGAAACTCCCGAACAAGCACTGCATAGGGAGCTGATGGAAGAAGCTTCAATAGAAATTAAGGTAGTTAAATATCTATTTGATATTAAAGCAGAGCATTCTGACATTCTTATCTATGTATTTTTAGCAAAATATCTCAAAGGCAATCTAAAACCTAGGATTGAAGAGCATGAATCAATTAAGTGGTTTTCATTAGAAGAGGTTAAGAGTTTAAATCTAGCTAAAACTACTAAAGAAATTATTGAAAGATATCTTGGTAGGTAAGCAAAAACTTTAAAACACTAGAAAATTTATACTACCATCACTCTTGAAGCATACTCAAGGGAGATACAAAAGAACCGTTAGGTGCTTTTGAGCGCTGGTAGTATAATGGCTAGTATCATTGCCTTCCAAGCAATTGATCCGGGTTCGAGCCCCGGCCGGCGCATTTAATTTTATTTCCAAATAGTTAAATTAGATTTGATTTTAAAAGAAGAAAAAATTATACAATCTGCTCAAGGAAACTTTCGCTGTCAAGCTCTATTGATGTTTCTCCGCTGTAAGCATTACTTCTAACATAGCT
>JBDRNU010000007.1:0-70130 GCA_043810775.1 archaeon
ACTACCTGCTTCATCTTGCTTTTTATAACATCACCTGCAGCAAACACTCCTTTTAAGCTAGTTTGCATTGAATCATCTGCAATAATATAATTATTCTCATCAGCCTTCAATCCTAAGCTATGTGTGATTATATTTAGTGGAGAGCTTCCAATTTCAATAAAAACACCTTCAAGTCTAAGTGTTTTGTTTTTGTTATTTTGCTTAATTACTAAACTGTCTACCATTTCCTTCCCTTTAATTTCAATTGGAAGCGAATTAAAAAGAACTTCAATTTTTTTGCTTTTATTAATCTTATCAATTAAAATCTGGTCTGCTCTTAATTTGTCTTTCCGGTATATAATATAAACTTTTTTGCTGTATTCTAAAAGCATCAGTGCAGCCTCGCAAGCTGAATTTGCCCCCCCAATAACTGCAGTAGTTTTATCCTTGAAAAATAGCCCGTCACAAGTTGCACAATAGCTAACTCCCTTTCCTGTAAACTTTTTTTCACCCGGAATGCTAAGTTTATTTCTTTCTAAGCCCAGCGCAACTATAACAGTTTTCCCCTGGATTTTCTTTTTATTTGTTTCAACTATGAAGTTTTTTTTATCTTGATAAATAATTTTTATTTCATCATCGATGAATTCAGCCCCAAACTTTCCAGCTTGTTGATGCATTTTTTTCATCAAATCATAAGCATTGCCTTCAAAGCCAGGATAATTATCAATTTTGCCGTAAGTAGAAGGCATTCCGCCGATAATTTTTCCAATAACTAATGCCTTTAAGCCATATCTTCCTGCATAAATAGCAGCTGATAATCCTGCAGGCCCGGCTCCTAAAATTAGCACATCATAGCAACAAATCTTTTCTTTATCTGCCATAATTGTATTAATTAAAGTCTATATTTAAAGCTTAACCATTTTAAGTAATATTTATAAAGCTGATTTAATCTTGGTTTTTATGGTTTATAAACTGAAAGATTTTATTCAAGAAAGTTTAAATCATCCAATATTTCCTAAAGGGCTTCCAGATGGAGTGGAGCCTGAAGAAGCAGCTCAGATTTTACTGGAGCAAGAAGTAGAGCTTACTCCTTGTCCTGCAAATGATTCTTGGTTTTCTGGATGGTTTCCTAAAACAGTAACTACAGCTGATGGAGAAAAATTATTTGAAATTTCAGCTAAAGGATGTCCTCTTGAAGGAATGAGTTACGCATTGGAATTTACAGATTTAGCTCGTTCTTATCTCGGAAAAAAACAATAACAGAAATATATACACAAACTATTTAAATACATTTGCCTTGATTAATGCATGAACGCAGACATACAAAAGAGCGTGAGATGGAATTCTTCACTTTTAACTAGTGGATATAATGTCTGCGGTGCAAATAAATTTAAACCAATGACCTTCTAAGCTACACCATTTTTCTCTTGGTTGAAGTTTAGAAGGAGAATATTTCTAAAATGTTAATAAATAATGATATCACATGTATTGAATGTAAAGAAGCTATTTATAATCCTCTTTGTCCCTTTTGCCTAGCAGAAGGTGTAGAGGCATGGCTGGAAAATAAAACTACAACTGTGAGGCGTGTTGTAGCAAATGAAATTAAACGAGTCCTAAGGGCAAGAAAGTTCTCGAATTCTGTGCAATGTGTTGCATGTAATCAAAATAGAACTTTCCTCTGCCCTTACTGCTTTACCGAGGTAATATATTATAAATTAAAAGAGATTAAAGTATCTCAGGAGGTCTTGGAAGAGTTTATGGCTTTATTTAATTTTGATTTTGAGCATGGTGGCTATTATAAAGATGCAGAAAAGTTAGGGATAGTTTAATTTTCCTATGCATCTTTATGCCACTTTTTTTATAGCATGTGCCTTGATTTAGATAATTTTATAATCTCTATTTTTATCTTTAGTGTATGAAACTAAAATCCTTAGTATTATTTTCAGGAGGATTAGATAGCAGGCTAGCTGCTATGATAATGCAAGCTCAGTCTCAAGTAATTTTATTTCACGTCAAGCTTCCATTTTCACAAAAAGATAATACTAAAGAAATCAAGAACTTTGCCAGGAAGCAAAACTTCCAGCTGATAACTAAAGATTTTACTAAGGGAAAAAATTTTCAAGATTATCTAAATCTTATCAGAAAGCCAAAATACAAGCGAGGTTCTAGCTTAAATCCCTGTATTGACTGTCACGCATTTATCATTAAGCTAGCTAAAAAATATGCAGATAAGAATAATATCAAGATTATCGCAACTGGCGAAGTTCTAGGCGAGCGTCCCCTAAGCCAGCATAAAAAAGCTCTCCTATTAGTTGAACAAGAAGCAGGATTAACAGGCAGGTTATTGCGCCCTCTTTCTGCAAAGTTGCTTGAAGAAACCGAAGCTGAGAAAAAAGGATTAATAGATAGAAACAAGCTTTTAGACATTGAAGGCAGAAAAAGAAATAAGCAAATTGCCCTGGCTCTTAAGTATAATATGTCCTATCCACAGCCAGCAGGTGGCTGTCTTCTTTGTGAAAAGGATTTTGTAAAAAAGCTAAAGCCTTTTTTAAAGGATAATTTAAAATTTCAGGATATTGAGTTGCTTAAAATTGGACGCCATTTTCACAATTCTGAAATAATTTTAGGAAAAAATCAGGCTGAAAATGAATCTCTTGAAAAGCTTCCAGGAATAAAGCTAATTCCTATTCAGCCAGGACCTACTGCTTTTATTAAAAGAAAGGAGCTTGAAATTGAAGCTCGCAGGCTAATTCAGAAATATTCTAAGCATAAAATTAAGGGATTTAAAGTAATCAATTAAGAATAATAATTCTTATAAACTCCTGATTTAATTCATTTCCATGTCAGGATTAGATTTAAAATTAGGTCAGAATTATGATATTAAAGTATCTTTTAATTCTTATCCAGGAAGTTTCAGTTATCTTGATGTAGTAGGTCATGAATGGATATATTGTGGAAACCATCCTTTCGGGCATGTTTTTGTTGCAAACCCAACTGATACTGATAATCAACCAACCAATGAAATGAGAGTTGCTTATCTTCATGAGAAAAGTCTTTCTGTTAAAGGAGCTGAAGTTGATTATATATCTGATGAGTCCCCAATGATTATTATACCAAAAAAAGGTATATTGAATAGGCTATTAAGAAGAAGCTTATCAAAAAGATTAGCAAAAGCTTTAGAAGCTAGAGTTAAAGAATCTGATTAATATCAACAATATCCTCAACAATAAAATCAGGCTCAGCTTCAATTAACTCTTTTCTTGAATTCCACGCGCACTTTCCGCTTACAACTGCACCAATAATTCCCAGATTCCTGGCAAGCTTAATATCAGCTATCCTGTCTCCAACATACATAACTTCATCTTTTTTTAGCTTGTTTTTTTTCAAGTAATCAGAGATAAAATCCTGCTTGTCACTAAAATTATCACCTCCATAAATTTCAGAAAAATATTTCATAAGCTTTAGTCTGTTGACTATAGGGATGATAAAATCAAGTGTTGAATTTGAAATTAAAATCTTCTCAGTCTTTACTTTTCCAATTGCATCAGCATCTCTGCATTTTCTTACATTATCAAGATTCTTAAAAACATCTTTCATAATTTTCCTTTTAACAAGCCATTTTTTCAACTTGCTAAAACCAAGCTCATTAAGAAAATGTTCTAATTGTCCGCCTTTATTCACTAGCTCATCAATCTGCTTAACTGATAAATTAGTTATATTTTTCTTAAAAGAATTATAATATATTGCCTTGCTATCTACAATTGTACCATCAAAGTCAAAAATTACTAGCTTAATCATCCTATTTTATTTCTTGCTTCTATTTAAGAATTCTCTAATAAACTTATTATGTTCATCTCTGTCCCTTATATCTTTAATCGCGAAAGTCTTGGTATCTCCTTGGTGTTTCATTTCAGTTTTAATCTCGCTCATTACCCTGTTTCTCACTTCTTCAGACAATAGAACATCACTTTCAGCAAGCTGGGAAATCTTCTTGCTTAGTCCAATAGTATTTCCTAAGCTTGTAAACTGTAGCTTATTCTTGTCTTTCTTGGCAATTATATCTCCTGCATGAACTCCAATTCCAAAATCAATCTTTTCCTTAAATTTGCTATTATGCTCATTAAGTTCAGATGCCATTTCCCTGGCTACTTTAGAAGCTATGATTTCATTTTTAAAAGTTCTAGTTAGGCTTGGTGTAAATATTCCAAAGATATTATCACCAGATTTATACACACTTCCCTTTTTGCTGGTTATATGCTCCAGACTCTTGATTATATTTTGAAATGCATTTCCTTTGCTTTTTGAAAGCTCGTTTAAATTTTTAATCTTCAGGTTTAATATGCTTGCTTTTTCCTTGTTTCCTCCATGAACAAGTGAGTGCTCAGCTTCTTTATGAGCATGGGGAATAACTAGACTAGAATAATCTTCTTTCTCCGATTTACTTGCCTGCATTTGCTTTTTCCCCTCCACTTTTTCAGCTTTTTTCAAACTGCCTGAGCCTCTGTTAGGCAGATAAGCATGAAATCTTTTTTTAGTGACTCTCTCAATCATCATCAGCATAAACAATCCTACAACTACTACTAAAAACAGCCAGACTATAGGATACCTGTTAATCAGTCCAGCCTGCTTTCTTATATCCATTACCCCTATAATATTTCCAGTTAAAGTAACCTGGCTCAAGTCAATTGAGGAGCTTCCATCAGTCACACTAACCTGATAATTGCCATCAGGAGCCACAAGTCTGAATCTTCTGCTTTCACCAATATCTAAATCAAGTTCCCTTATTTCAACATCATTTCCAATTGCAATTTGAACAGCTTTCCTATAAGGAACATTGCCCATATTAGTAACAATTAAGGTATCATTAATAATTTTAAATTCAGCATCTTCATACTCTTCAATATAAAATAATCTCTCTTTTTTCAGGTCTTTTGAAGAAGCAATTATTTTCCAGTATCCTGCGCTTGTATTTTTATCTGTGCTGTAGACAATCATATCTTCATTTTTGGCAAGTTTTTCAAAAACAACATCATCCCATATATCTAAAATCTTGATACTAATATCTCCAGTAAGTTTATTGCTCGCTTGGTCATAAATAGTGATTTTAAAGCTAACATTCTCCCCAGGCTTTAAAGTCTGGGTATTCATTGCAATTTCTAATCCGCTGGCAGTCTGCCTTAAATTTATTCCTGTGCTTGCTGAGCCTTGGTTGGCTATTTCTCCGTCAATTTTTTCATAAGCCCTAATATTTATAATATAATTTCCTGAGCTGAGAGTTTTTGGCAGTGAAAAATTCGCTTGGAAATTTCCACCAGTAACAGATCTTGTTATCTTTATGTCGCTATTTTCAACCACTATCTCAACAAATCCTTCTAAAGGCTGCCCATTAGCTTTTATTGCAGTTCCCTTGACAACTGTCTGAGTTCCTGCAGTTATTTCTATGCTGTCAAGATTAGCCACAACATCAATTTTATCACTAATTAAAAAAGAAGAAGTTGCATCAAAGTCATCTTTATATCTTGCTTCAATATTACAGCTTCCTTTGATGTCTCCTAAAAAAGACTTTGATAAAGATAATCCAATATCAATTGTCTCTTCACTTCCTGCACTAAGAGTTAAAGGAAGAACATAAAATTCCTTGCTTTTATTTTCACATACTAAAGTTAGCCTTAAAATATCATCAGTAGTGCTTAAAGCTTTTACAGCAACATTAAGCTCAATATTATCTCCAAGACTATACAAAGAGTCAGGTTGAGAAAGCATAACTTCTGCAGCTGCCGAATAAACTAATAATGCTATTAATACTGCCGTGAAAATAAAAATAATTGATTTCCCCATTTTTATCTTATGTGATTAATAGATATTCGTAGCTATTTAAAGTTTTTCAAAGCATAATTTTATAAATACTCAGTGATAAAAATATCTATGTCAAGAGGTTTTAAAGTAACGCCTTATGAGGTTCAAGGAGAGGTTGATTATGGAAAACTGATTAAACAGTTTGGGGTTTCTAAATTAGATGATAAAACTCTTAAAAGAATTGAGAAACACGCTGGAGAGATGCACTTATTTTTAAGGAGGGGGGTATTTTTTGCACATAGAGACTTAAACTGGCTTTTAGATGAATATGAAAAAGGTAATAAGTTCTTTCTTTATACTGGTAGAGCCTCATCAAAAGGTAGTAAGGTCCATATAGGCCACTTAATGCCCTGGATGATGTGCAAGTGGCTGCAAGAAAAGTTTGATGTTGATTTCTGGTTTCAGTTTCCAGATGAGGAAAAATTCCTGTATAAACAAGATGTAACCTTAGAAGACACAGAAAAAGCAACAAGAGAAGATATGCTTGATGTTATTGCTCTTGGTTTTGATTCAAAAAAGACAAATTTTCTAATTGACACTAAACACGCGGGAATTATGTATCCAGAAGCTTGCAAAGTCGCCAAAAAAATAACTTTCTCAACTATCAAAGCCAGTTTTGGATTTAATGATACTAATAATATAGGGAGCATTTTTTATACCGCAATGCAGGCTGTTCCTGCCTTTCTTCCATCTGTATTAAAAGGAAAGAAAATTCCCTGTTTAATTCCTTTAGGAATTGATCAAGATACTCATTTTAGAATATCAAGGGATGTTATGCCTAAATTAGGGCATTATAAACCAGCGATTATTCATAATGTTTTTCTGCCACCATTAACAGGAATTGGAGGTAAGATGGCTGCTTCAGGAGCAGTTGATGCTTCAATTTGGACTACAGATACAGAAAAAGAAGTTGAAAGAAAAATAAAAAAATATGCTTTCTCAGGAGGGCAAGCCACTATTGAGGAGCACAGGAAAAAGGGAGGCAACCCAGATATTGATGTCTCTTTCCAGTATTTGAGGATGTTTTTCGAGCCTTCTGACCAGAAGCTGGCCAAGATTTACCAAGATTACAAGTCTGGAAAAATGCTTACTTCTGAATTAAAGGAGATTTTAATAGAAAAAGTAAACGCATTTCTTAAGGAACATCAGAAAAAAAGAAAATTAGCAGAAAAACAGATTGATAAATTTATATTTAAATGATTAAAGCTTGATTATCTATTAACTAACTCCTGTAGGAAGTTAATGCGTTGTGCTGATAAGCACGACAGTTGGCAACCTCCTAAACCGCAAAAATGCGTGTTCATTCTTGCATTTTTGGGGCACAGAGTAGCGAAACATCAGTGAGCTACTCTGTTGGGTTGATTATCTGATTTTTCCGTCAACAGCCACTTTTCCACCAACATGCACTCCTGCTTTAGTAATTTCAAATGAAAATATTTCAGTTGAATGGTTAGTTCCCCTCATTTTAAGCACCTCAATTAATCTTCTTCTCCTGTTTTTTAGCCTTATAAAATAAAGCAGAATAATACTGTCAGCTTCAAACTCCAAGCTTGTTGAAGAGCCCTCTTCCCTATATACTGGGTCTTCTTGCAAAGTCAATAAAGAGGTGCACTCCCAATTCCTTATTATATCAAATAATTGCAGAGCCGCCTCTCTTTTTGTCAGCTCATCCTTAAAAAGCAAAGCAAAACTAGAAACAGAGTCAATTACAAGTCTTGTAATTTTATGCTTTAAAATTATGCTTTCTACAGTGCCTCCCCCCTCTTCAAGCATGACTCTTATTTTTTCAGGAGAATACTCTAAAAATACAAATTTCCCTTCTTTCTCTAGTTTATCCAAGTCCCAGCCAAATTTAAGCATATTCCTAAAGAACTCTTCCTTTTTTTCTTCAAAAGTAATGTACAAGCAATTTTCATTATTTTTTATACCTTCAATTAAAAATTGCATTGCAAAAATAGTTTTTCCGCCTCCACTATTTCCCACAACTAGATTCACAGAATTTTCTTCAAATCCTCCCCCAATAATCCTGTCAAATCCATGAATGCCAGAAGGAACTCTTCGCAATTTAACAGGTTTATTTTCCTTAATTTTTTTCCCAGATTTTTTGCTTTTAACCTCTTTTTTAACAGGCCTTTCAGCAAACTTAAAAGCAGTATCAATATCCTTTCCATCCCACTCTTTAGCCAGCAGTGCTTTCTTAATGTCACTCTTGCTGTAACCTTTAGCTAAAGCATCTTTAATATAAGGGACTAGCTGGTTGTTGCTTCCAGATCCGGAACTTTTTTTCGCTCTTTTTACCCTGGATTTGGAGCTCTTTTTAGGTTTAGTTTTAGAACTCTTTTTATGAGATTTCTTTTTCCCCTTTTTCATAGTATACTAAAAAAGAATTAGCTTATAAACCTTACTTTACCATTGAAAAACTTGAAGCTACAAACTTGAATAAGACAGTTCTTATCATGAAGAATATTGCCAGGCTTAATGCTAGCATTGGCAGCAAATATCTTAAGCCCTCTTTTTCATCACCTTTATTTACAAGCCCTATTATTAAACTAGCTAGCACATCTGTGATAATCATAAATATTACTGAAAACCAGATAATAAAACTAATTGAAATATCAAGAGCATTAAACTGGAAAGGAGTCTTCACAGAAGTGGCAGCAGTTGTAGCTGTTTCAGGAAAGCTTCCTATTATCTCAATTATTACCTGCACAAGAATAGAGCTTAAGCCAAATAATATTGGAGCTCCGATTGAAGCTGCAAAGAAAATAAATATTACATACATCACAATATTTGAAGCAGCTCTTTTCTCAATAAACTCTTTTTCACGCATATTGTTTGCGGTTTCTTCAAGCAAAGTGGAAATATTTCCTCCAGCTTTTATTCCAGAAATAATAAGCATAATAGTCTTGTGGATTTTTTCTGAACCTATTCTTTTTGACATATCCATCATTGCACTTCCAACATCTTTTCCAGTAGTAACATCTCTTCCAGCTTTGCTCATTTCTTGGTCCAAAGGGGCAAATTCAGGTCTGGCTGAAAGCAAAAAAGCCCTGTCAATAGTCAAGCCAGCTCTTAAATTACTAGACATAAGCTGCACTACATCTGGAAATATAAATTCCATTTTCTTGATTCTTGCGTCAGCTTGCAAGAAAACTTTAAAGTAAAAGAAAACATTTATTAAAATATAACTTACAAAAAAAGTTAAAATTACATTTATGAATAAGTTTCCCTCAAATACAGCCCTCCCAATAATATCAAGCAAAAATATCAGGCTTGAAATTACTAAAGAAATTAGCAGGCTTCCAACAATTAGGTTTGACTGGTATCTTTCAGGATTTTCTATTCCAGCTTTTGTGCTAAGACTAAGTAATTTATTCCTAAAGATTCTTGGATAAATTTTAAGAATTTTCATAACAAGCTTGGCCTCCTTGATTTTATAATTCCTAAAAACATTATTTGTATTATCGTAACTATGGCGAGAATACCAATATACATTAATTTCAACATCTTGCTTTCCATACCCACCATTGATGCAATAATAGTTAGGAATGTCAGCCCCAGTGCCGGAACAATAACCCCTATAAGCAGATAGAACATAACCATGGGATTTAGCTTGCTTCCATAACTCTGTATTTGTATTGCCTGTTCTTTAGTCATATGGTCAATGCTGTCTTTTATAACCATACTCATGTCACTTCCTGACCTCATTCCATTGCTTATCTGCCAGACTATTCTTCTAAAATAAACAGAAACATTTTCATTGCCAATTTTATCCAAAACCTCTATTTGTGGCTTTCCAGCACTTATCTCTTTTACAGCTTTTTTAAATTCAGAACTTAACTGTCCGTAGTCTGAGCTTGCAATGTTGCTGATTATCTGGAACATTGGAACCCCAGAACTTAGTTGAACCTGAATGTCTTGGAGTGAAGGAATAATATTTTTTTCTATGTCTTTAATTTTTTTAAATGAATATATTCTCGGATACATCATTTGGCTTAAAAGTATGAAAAAAGAAAAAATAATTGCAATGCCTATGCCATAATAATAAAAGTATCTTGTTTTAAGAATAAGAAATAATATAGAAGCGAAAACAGTGGAAAAAATCAAAAAGAAAATTACAAAGCTTCTTATAACTAAAGCTATAAATTCCTGTTTATTAAAATCAGATTCAGAATATCTGAGATATTTTTCTAAATTACGAAAAGAGCCTCTTCTTGCTTTTACAAATCTTAAGTAAGGTTTTGTCTTTCTTCTTAAAATTTCACTGCTTGAGAAAGTATATGGGACTTTAAATTTCTTCATTTGTTTCTAGGATTATTTTTTCTTTTTTCTTAATTTTGATTTCTTTTTTATTGGAGCAGATTTCACTAAATCTTTATCCTCTTTTATTGAGGTTTTTTCTTCAGTTGTGATCGGAGACTTGGATTTAATTTCTTCGAATCTGTTGTGTTTAATAATTTCAAAAAGCCTTTCTCGATTAGTATAGTATAGGCTCATAACTTTTCCCATTTCATTAAGGCTTCTTATTCTGTTTTTAATAAGCCATTCCAAGATATCTTTTTTCTCTTTAAGATAGCTGTTTATCTCGCTTTGTGACATTCCAGTATGCCTGTTTAATTCCTCATAAAAAGAAAGGCTTTCGCTATGCTTCAAAATCTGGTCTTTTTCAGGTACATACCTATACAATATATTAGGATTAGCATCATCTTTAGTTACAATAAATTCAGCAACCTGAAATACTCTTCTAACCCCTTTTCTTCTGTCTCTGAACATCACTATATTTAAGTTTACTGCTTTCAATAA
The DNA here is from genome assembly GCA_043810775.1 of archaeon. GTDB lineage: Archaea > Nanobdellota > Nanobdellia > Pacearchaeales > GW2011-AR1 > JBDRJD01. The sequence continues at coordinate 10,639 of JBDRNU010000007.1, forward strand.
ATTAACAGGCACGTTTATTGGTGGATGAGTAAGCCTATTTATAGTTTCTCCAGCAGTATCTGCATGTACAGTTGCATAAACTGAATGTCCGGTATGCATTGCCTCAAATAATACTTCAGCCTCTTTCTGCCTTCTCATTTCTCCAAGAACTATCCTGTCAGGCCTCATTCTCAAGCTATTTACAAGAAGATCTAGCATAGAAACCTCTCCTTTGCCTTCTGGATTAGGGGTTCTCGTAACAAGAGGGCACCAGTATAAGAAATTAGGGAGCATTAGCTCACGAGTATCCTCAATGCTGATAATCCTGTGGTTTGGTGGAATAAAAGGCATGCACGCATTTAAAAATACTGTTTTTCCTGAAGCAGTTCCTCCAGAAATTAGGACATTCATCTCATACTCCACTGCAAGCCATAATAATGCAGCTACATCAAGACTTACTGTACTATTCATAATTAAATCAATCATAGTCCAAGGGTCTCGTGCAAATTTTCTCAATGTAATTGTATTTCCTTTTGTGGCTATTGGATACAATACAGCATTTGCTCTGTCCCCAGTAACTATGTGGGCATCAAGAAGTGGTGAAAGTATGTTAATCTGCCTCCCAACTCTTCTTGCAATAATATTTGCATAATTATTTATCTCTTCTTCTCTTCGTATTCTTACATTACTTGAAAGCCATCCATATTTTTTGTGATAAACTCTAATTGGTTCAGTTTCACTTACAACTACTATTTCCTCCAAATTAGGGTCATTAATTAAGAATTCCATTTTACCTAATCCAAGCATTTCCTGCATCAGAGTGCCAATAAGAAAATCTTTGGTTTTATCCTCAATATGCGGGACTTTATCTGTAATAATTTTTGATGCCTCTTCCATAAATCTTTTCTTCATCTTAATAATTGCTTCCTGGTCCACTGTCTCCCCAATCGCAATTGCAGTAACTGCTACAAGCTCATTCCTTATATCATCAAGCAAGGCCCTTGTACCAATTTCAATTGTTGGCATGTAAAGATTATAGCTTAGTCCTTCCAATCCCCTCTCAATACTAATAGTAATATTAGCTTTGTCAACTGAAACATTATAGGTTTCAACTACATCTTTCCTAACTACCTTCTCAACAACTGCTTTTTTCTTCAGTAGCTTTTTAGGTACTCCCAATTTTTTTACTTTAGAGTTTTCAGCTGAATCGCCAACTAGCTTAAATGCATCTTCAATTTCTTTAGAAGGCCACCCCCTTTCTAAAAGAGCTCTCCTCAAGTTTTCTTTTTTATAACCCTGTTTAAGAGCTTTTCTTAAATGTGGGATTAAATTAGCTGCATGACTAGACACACTTTTACTTTTTTTTGCCCTTACTTTTCTTACTGAGCTTTTTTTCACTCTTTTCGGCTTTACTGTCTTTGCTCTTTTCTGGCTCTTTTTCTTTAACCTCTTTTTCTGCAGCTTTTTCATCTTCATCCTCTTTTTCTTCTTTTTCTTCATATAATTCTACCTCTGGTTCCGAAAACGCAGGGTAATTTATCAATGCAAGATTATGATCTTCAAGTATTCTCATCCACTCAAGTGCCCTTTCCCTGTCAATATTAAAAATTTCAGCTACAACAGAAACTCTTAATTTTTTACCATCTTTTAACAAGCTGTAAAGAAGGTCAATATCTGTTCCTGCCTTGCCTTTTCTTTTTTCAAGACTAGAATAACTTATTTGTATTTTTTCAGTTTTAGTTTTTTTAAGATGCCTGACATAAGCAAAATAAACAATAAGGAGAATTATTAACCATTGTGCTATAAATGCAATTTTTGAAAAATCAAGCGCACCCTCAAAATCTTCACCAATTGCAAGTCCAGTAAATGAAAAAGCACCTGTCAAATATAAAAAAATATTTATGACAGCTAATAGAATCACTATTCCAATCACAATCACAAATCCCCTTTTTTCTCCTTCCATTTTGATAATGTTTATAAACTTATTATCATATCTAATTTTATAAACCTTACTGTATAAAAAGAGGAGTATTCCATGTTTGTTAAAAGATCACAAAGTAGCGTAGAGTATCTTATTGTTATAGGATTTGTCACTTTTGCAGTAATGTCAATTCTTGTTGTGGCTTTCTACTATTCAGGTGTTGCAAGGGACAGAATAAGAGTTAATCAACTGGAAATTTTCTCGCAGAAAATCATAAATTCAGCAGAAGCAGTCTTTTTTGCTGGTGAACCTTCAAAATCAACGTTTTCAATATATGTTCCAGAAGGAGTATATAGTATATCTATACCTGAAAATGATTATTATCTAGTTGTAAGTATGTCGACAAGTTCTGGGCAGATAGTAAGAGCTTTTGACTCAAAAGTGCCTATTAATGGTACAATTTCTGCATCAAACGGAATAAAGACTATAGTAATGGAAGCTCACGAAAATTATGTACAGATAAACTAATATGGAACTGTCAAAAAAATCCCAAACTGCTATTGAGTTTATGATTGTTTTAGGTTCAGCTTTATTTTTTTTTACACTAATTTTTTTAGTAATTAATGAGAACATTGCTGATAAAAATCGTGAGAAAGAAACAATAATTGTTTCAAATCTTGCCAAATCTGTGCAGGATGAAATAAATCTTGCTTCAGAAGCAAGCAATGGATACTATCGGGAGTTTTTTATTGCTGATAATATAATTGGCAAGGATTATTTAATTAGTGTAATTGAAAGCAGGATAATTATTAAAACAGATAAAAATGCAATTTCACTGCCTGTTCAAAATGTGACAGGATTTATACAAAAAGGTTCAAATACTATAAGAAAAGAGGATGGAATCGTGTATCTTAACTAGAAAAGCCCAGGTCTGGAGTATAGACTTAGCAATAGCTATTGTAATTTTTTTAATTGGAATTACAATGATGTATTTTTATGCTCTTAACTACACTCAGGAGACAGAAGACAAGCTGGAAGTTCTGTTTTATGATGGAAATAATGTCGGAGAAATCTTGCTTTCTCCTGGCTATCCAGAAGACTGGACTGTATCTGATGTAGTAACCCCTGGGATTCTTTCAGAAAATAAAATAAATCAGACAAAGCTTGATAATTTTAATTCGCTGAATTATGATGAGATTCAGCGCCGTCTAAATACTAATTATGAGCTCTTCTTTAACTTTTCAGAGCCAATGTACATTTCAGGAGCATATCAGAAAGGAATAGGCCGTGACCCTCTTGATTATTCACCTCGGGATATAGTAAAAGTTTCTCGATTTACAATTTACCAAAATAAACCTGTAAGGATAGATATTTTTATTTGGGATGATTAAAATGAGGAAAAAAGGATATTATTTTAGCATTGATGCTTTAATTGCATTAATTATAATTTTTACAGTTATTGTTACAGTCAGGCCTCCAATCAGGCAGGTTACTTCAGATATGTACCTTCAGGAAGACCTCTTGCTAGTTTTAACTAGCTTAAAAATAGGGGAAATAAATGAAACTGCTTATCCTTATGTGTATAATGACTGGATTCCTAATAATTATGTCACTAATCAAAATCTGACTTTGTTAGACCAAATAGGGGCATTTTACTCTTATGATGATGGCCTTCCTGGCTCAAGGTCAAATAAGCTTACTCAAGATATCATAAATCATCTGGGCGCAAAAGATAAAATTGGATTATGGTTTGATAATAGGATGATAGCTAATTCCTCTATTTATAATAATACTTACCAGGTCTGGACTTCTCGCCAGCTAATATCTGGAATTCAAAATGGAACAAATGTCACTGGTTTTACTGCTACTGCTTCCCTAAGTTCTACAAGCAGGCAGAGTTATTATTACTTTGGAGGTTATGTTGGTGATGGAATTATTAAAAAGAAAGTGGAATATCAGGGTAGCATTAAGAATGCATCTATAGAAGGAGAGCTTGTTGGAACATTTGACCTTTCAGTAATTAATTCAGCAGGAGTTGAAACTCCAGCAGGAACTTATACTGGTAGTGCAGGACAGATAACTAAAATAAATATTGAACCAGCCCAAAACTATTTCACTCCTGGGGTGAATTATGTCAAATTTAATTCAAATGATTTTTATATTTCAGGAGGATTTGTAAAATTATCTTACGAAAATGTAACTTCTCCTTTTTCAAGATATAAAAGATATAATTTCCCGGGAATCCAAGGAGTAATAAATCTTTATGATAGCTTTTATGTTCCAGGTACTTTAAATTATATGAGTATTTACTTAAATTATTCAAGTAATTATACAGCATTTTTAAATCTTGGAAATATCACAATTGTAAATCAAACTAATACTTTTAATACACCAATCAGTTTATCTAATTCTGACTTGCTTTCACTGGGGTTAAATTATAATTCTCTTACTAATGAGACAATTCCGCTAAGGTTTGGCTTGTGGAATGTTTCTTACTCTTCATCTTCAAAATCAAATGCAGATGTATTCTCAGTAACTGACTTAAGCGGAAGTATGGATGGTTCTAAAATTTCTGCTGCTAAAAGTGCTAATAAGGCACTTATTAGTGCAATACTTAATGAAAGTATACCTGATAATGAAAATCGTTTAGGATTAGTAGGATATGAGTATTCAGCATCACAAGATGATTTTCACCCTCTCACGAAAAACAATAATTCTTTAATAAATAAAGTAAACCAATGGGTTGCTGAAGGATACACATGTATTTGTTGTGGTATAAATAAAGTAATTGGAAACTTTATTGGAAAAGAGGAAATATATTACAATTTTGATGACAATGTCAATGATCAGTCAGGAAACGGAAATGACGCAGCAATTGTTGGCAGTCCTTCATATGTTTCAGGAGTGGATAATACTGCTTTAAAATTTGATGGTGTTGATGACTATGTAAATGCCCATGATGATAATCTTTATTATACGCGCTCTGGAGCAATCTCATTCTGGTTTAAGCTCGAAAGTGATTTTGACAGGTATTCAGCAACAACTCAACCAATTTGGGGAAAATATATGAATAACAATAATAATGCCTTTATTGTCTTGCGGGGAAATGATTTAACCAGTGCTGGTAGGTCAGGTGCAATCCTGGCAAAAATGGAAATGGCAGGGGAAGGGGGTGGTGATGATTATGCTTATTCAAATAGAAGAACATGGGATGCTGATACTTGGTATCATTTAGCATTTGTATGGAATAGTAATACTATGCAAATTTATATAAATGGCGTCTTAGACAGAAGCACTTCTGGTGGGCAGGATATAGGTTTTACTGGAGATAATGAAATTGGAAGAGTTAGCTTTGATTCCAGTGATATCAGCGGTCAGAGATATTTAGATGGCACAATTGATGAATTCAGGATGCATAATCGTGCTTTAAATCTTACAGAAATTCAACAACTTGCAAATAATGTTCCTGTCTGTGGTGATAATCGCATTCAAGTAGGAGAGGTTTGCGATGGAAACTTTTTAGGATGCAATTCAGGAAGTGAAGTTGGAACTAAAAACTGCAGTTCTGATTGCATTTCTTATAATACTTGCGCAACTGAAAACAAGCACAGGACAATGATTGTAATGAGTGATGGTCTTGCTAATCGTGTTTGTGGAAATACTGCTTTGGATTATGATGGTGACAGCGATACTACTGAAGACCCCCAAGACCAGGCAATAGATGCAGCTTGTGATGCATTTAAAAACTACAGTATAACTGTCCACGCTGTTGCTTTTGGTTCAGATGCAGATGATGACACCTTGCAGCTAATAGCTCAATGTGGAAACGGAAGCTTTAGCTCAGGGACAGTTGAAGATATTGTAGATGTTTATATGCAGTTAGCTCGTTATATTCTTGAAGCAACTTTTCAAGAGCAAAGAATAGTAACTACTGGGGGGATTAACACTACTTTAGACCCAAGCTCGTATATTATTTTTAATTATTCTGCACCCTCAGTTTCAACCGGATTATTGCTAAATATTGAAACTAATGAGTTTAATAATAATATAGCTGAAGGAAACTTTAGTGTTCCTGAAGACGCTGAATTATTAGAAGCAAATCTCATATCTTATTCAAGAAGCTGGTGGACCTCAAATGTCTCAATTTTTAATACAAACTGGAAAAAAGTTTTTAATCTAGCTGACTATGGCTCTGATTATCTGCAGCTTGGCGACCCTTATGTTATAAATATTCCCATTGATTTAGCTGAGAATGGAGAAAATAAAGTTAGAGTTCAGTTAGGGTTATCTCCAACAAACTATACTGGTGGTTCTAATAAGAGTAAAATAATCTATACTATATTAAAAGAGCGTACTTCATTTTCCCCAATTAAACCAAAAGCAGACGGATGTATCTGGATTTTAAAATTTAATGATGGGCAGGAATCTTCTATAAAAGTTCCACAGTACTATACTGGAACTCGCCTGTGCTATTATAATGAATCAGTCTACAACACTAATGATGCAATAGATGAAGCTACTTATGCTTTACTAGAAAAAATGGATATTAATTCAGACGGAATAATAGATACTAAATTTACAGAGCAGGACTTGGAAGTTACAACCAATAGGCTAAAAGGAGTGCCATTTGCCTGGTCTACTGAAGCTCAGGTGAGAGTGTGGAGGTAAAATGAATTCAAAAGCCCAGATGTTTACAATGTTTGCAATATCAATTCTTATTCTGCTTTTTGTATCTTATAGTGTCTATACTTTAGCCCAGGATAGAAAGGCAATAAAAATAAGAGTCACTACTATGGATAGTTTTCTTTCATCCATAGAGCAAGATCTCGAAAGGCAGCTGTATATTTATGGTTTTAGATCACTAATCATAGCTGAAGATTATGTTTCAACAAAAGGAGAGTATATTCCTGATGTAAATGAATTTTTCAATCTAACTTTTTACAATGAAACAGTTTACGAAAAAAATTATACTGAACTAATTTCAGGCGCAAACTATCCTTATATCCTTTCAAAAATTAACAAAGCCTCTTCAAAAATAAATGTTGAAATCTTGCTGACTGATATAAATATTTCTGTGGCTCAGGAAGATCCCTGGCACGTGGTTGTTATTTTCCAGGCAAACCTGACAATGCGCGATAAAGCTGGCCTTGCATACTGGAATAAGACAGAAGTGATAAAATCCTATATTCCTATTGAAGGATTTGGAGAGCCTGTTTATATAGTCAAGACAAAATCATTTTTATTAGATAAGTCAAAAATAAATAAAACTTTATATGATGGGAATTACAACTCTGCAGGAGATCGCTCCAATCTTACCAGTCATGTTATTTATGGCCTTTATGCAGAAAATCCAGATGCCCCTAGTTACTTGCAGAGATTAGAGGGGAAAATTTCAGATTCAAGCCCAAATGGAATTGAGAGATTATTATATATTCCAGATTTGAGCTTGTATGAAGACCAGGGTGTTCAAGTTTTTGACGGAAAAAGTGTTGTTGACCATGTTTATTTTTCTTCAGGGTTTACAGGTGGCTCTCAAATTTCAGGAACAGGAATTCCTGCTGGTTGGAGTTGGTTTATTATTGACTCAAATCATGACGATGAAAAGTATACTTAATTATAATTCAGCGATACATTTATAAAGTCCACATTCAAAATAATATTATATACTGATTAAAAAAGGAGGTAAAAAATGATAATGTCTAAAAAAGGACAGGCAGCAATGGAATTTTTGATGACCTATGGTTGGGCCATTCTGGCAGCTATAGTAGTAATTGCAGTGCTTGCATGGTTTGGTGTATTTAATCTTGGAAATCTCGCACCTAGTGCTTGTGTAATTTCTGCGCCTTTTAGCTGTGAAGAATACGGAATAACTGAAACATCAGGAATTCAGCTAGTTGTAAGAAATGGATATGGTAATACTGTTGATATTGCAAGTATTGATGTTATGGGTTGTGGTTCTGAAGATAATAGTGCAGCAGGATGGATTGTACAAGATGGGCAGCTTGTTAGTGGAACAACTTTGACAATTACATGCGGAACAGCATTAACAGCAGGTGAACTTTTCAGAGGAGATATAAATATCACTTACATGAAATCTGGTGGTTCAATTTCACAAACAGCATCTGGTTCAATCAAAGGCGAAGTAGCACCTTAAATTTATTTTTTTATTTTTTTAAATATTTTTCTTAAGTATAGTTTAGTCTAGTTTTATATAGAACAAATATTATTGTCAATCAGATAAATTTAAAAATTACCTAAGATTAAGTCAAATATGATAAGAAAAATTAAATTAAACAATTTAAGGGAAAGCAAAAGAAAACCATAGGTTGTCAGAATATGAAAATTATAACTTTGCATTGTGACTATATTAAATTCAAGCCTTTGAAAAAGGCATTGAAGTCAGCTGAAGAAGTTGATAATAATGAAAAAAAAGTGAGTGAGTGCCTTGTAGTCTTAACTGCAGTTGAGAAAGGCGATACTGAAAAAACTACTGATTTATATATTAAGGAAATAAAAGATATTGCCTCGCAAGTTAAGGCAAAGAATATTGTCCTTTATCCTTATGCACATTTATCTTCAAATCTTTCTAATCCAGATTTGGCAGTTAGCATTATGAAAGATGCAGAGAAAAAACTTGGAAAGGAATTTTCAGTTGAGCGGGCTCCTTTTGGCTACTATAAGGAATTTGAGTTAAAATGCAAGGGCCATCCTCTTAGCGAACTGTCTCGCACGATAACTAGTGAAGGAAAAGTCAAAGAAAAATATGATGTTAAACAGCTTTTAAGAGAGCTTTCAAAAGCTAAGCTAGATACTTCCAAGCTAAAGGAAAATGACCACAGAATTTTAGGGCAGAAGCTGGACTTATTTAGCTTTCATGACTCAGCCCCAGGAGCAGTTTTTTTGCATGACAAGGGACTGATAATTTATAATGAACTAATTAAATACTGGAGAGAAATGCATAGGAAATCCCAATACAGAGAAATATCCACCCCTTTTATACTGGACAAAAAATTATGGCAGATTTCAGGGCACTGGGAAAAATACCATGAAAATATATTTCTAACTGAATATGAAAAGCGTCAGTTTGCAGTCAAGCCAATGAACTGCCCGGGCGGAATTCTAGTCTTTAAGTCTAATCCAAAATCTTATCGGGATTTTCCATTGAGAGTAGCTGAACTTGGAGTTGTTCACAGGCAGGAATTATCTGGAACTCTTGCAGGATTATTTAGAGTTATTAAAATAACACAAGATGATGCCCATATTTACTGTACAAATGAAAGCCAGGTAGAATCAGAAATTGGCAAAATTATTGATTTAACTCTTGAAATTTATAAGAAATTCAAGCTGAAGGTAGACCATATTGAGCTGTCTACTCGCCCGGAAAAAAGAATTGGAAGTGATGCTATCTGGGACCTTGCAGAAAAAACTCTTGAAAAAGTTTTAAAAAAGAAAAAAATTCCATTTAAAGTCAATAAAGGTGATGGAGCTTTTTACGGCCCTAAAATAGATTATCATATAAAGGACTCTCTTGAAAGAAACTGGCAGTTAGGAACAATCCAGCTGGATTTTGCAATACCAGAACGTTTTGACTTAAATTACACTGGAGAGGACAATAAAGAGCATCGCCCAATAATGATTCATCGAACTATTTATGGGAGTTTAGAGAGATTTATAGGGATATTATTAGAGCATACAAATGGCAATCTTCCTGCCTGGCTAGCTCCAATTCAGGTTCGAGTATTAAGCTTCACTTCCAGAAATGAGAAATATACAAGGCAAGTCGCTGGCAAGTTGCTTGAAGCTGGAATTAGGGTCGATTTAGATGTCGAAGATAAAACAGTCTCAAGTAAAGTAAGAGAAGCTGAAATTCAGAAAATACCCTATATTATAGTAGCAGGAGATAAAGAGCAGAAATCCAAGAAAATAGCACTAAGATCCCATGGAAGCAAGAAAATATCTACCTTGAGTATAGATAATTTTATAAAAGACATAAGCTTAGAAATAAAAGAGAGGAAATAATAAGGAGAAAAAAAGGTGAAATTTGACCACTATTTAAATCGTGCACAAGAAAGCAGTGAATTTAAAAAATTCAAAGGTAAACATGAAAAAGCATACCTGTGCGCAGGTTTCTTTGTCCTAGATTTTGAGTCTGGGAAGAACATGCACCAGATTGATTTTTATATTCCTACTAATAAAAAAATAGCTACTTTTAATTTACACGAAGGAATTGATTTTCATGTTTCAAAAGGAGTTATGAAAAAAAAGCCAAAAGTGCTTGATAATAATATAAAACTGGACTTAGAGCAGCTAAAGGGGATAGTTGAAGATGAGATGCATAATCGTACAGTAACTCATGAAATCAAAAAAATAATTGCAGTAATACAAAACGTAGACGGCAAGAAAACCTGGGTTCTTAACTGCATAACTGACGGTCTTGGCCTGATAAAAGTTAATATTGATGATTCTGATGAATCTGTCCTTAAATTTGAAAAAGCTAATTTAATGGACTTCATCAAAAAGGTCAAGTAAGATTTAAATATACTCTTTCTATCAGGAAATTAATGGTTTTCAAAGTTGAAGTTATAGATTATCCATCATCAGATGAATTATTAAATTCAGATTTTGTTCTTGCCGGAAATTCAATTCAAGTAGCTTCTAGTCTTAGAGTTCTTGAGCTAGACCCTTCAAGAGATATTAGAAGAGGAGTTTATTGCCCAAATATCTCAAATATTCTTGAAATAATAAAAGGGTGTGAAATTCCAGAAGAAGCCTGTCTGGGGGACTTAAATGATAGCCCCTCAGCAGTTTATCTTGATGTTGAAAATAATAAGATTGCAGGATGCACTGCTTATCATGATGGATTTGATAAAGCAAGTCTTCTGGACTTTCAGGCTACAGTTTTTTTAAGGGATTTAAGAGGTTTTGTAGATGTTCTAACTCCAAGAGGAGTTGATAAGTTAGATAATCTTAAGTATGCTTTTCATAGATACCTTGGCTTAAGAACTGAATTTTTTCCTGTAACTGAAGAGGATTTAGTAAGATTTAATTCAGAAGCAAGAGATAAGCAAGTTGAATCATTTAAGAAAGTTCCAAGGAAAAGCGAGCCAGAATGCGCTGAATTTTTTAGTAAAGTATTTGATGAAGCTTATTTAGGATGGGATACTTTTCTTTATTTTGGAGATAGTGATATGGATCTAAAATTCACAGATAATCTAAGAGAATTGACTGGAAAAACTTGTCGTACTGTAATGATTCCGAGATTTAGCCTTGAAGAAATAGTCAATGTCCTTGATGAAGTGCAGATTTCTAAGTCAACCATAGTAGCTTCTGATATTGACAAAACCTTTCTTGCACCTAAAGAAAATAGCAGTGTTCTAGATTCAGTTTTTGTTCGAGCTCTAAAAGATTTTACTTTAGACGTACTAGGTTATTGCAACGAGCAAAGATTAAGAGATAGCTATTTTTGGCTATCAGGAGATAAATGCAGCAGAGTTATTAAACATGATAATTGCAGAGTAGCTTTAGCTGTGCTTTTAGACCAAGCAAATCTTGTAGAGTACCAGTATATAGATAGAAGAGCAAGCTTTTCAAGTCTATTATTTACTTCAGAAGTAACTCATAATATGGGGAAGCTAGGAAAGATAGTCGCTGAAGCAAAAGAATACTATGGAAGACAAGAGCCTATTCTTCTCCCATTATATCGTGAAAAAGAAGCCAAAGCAACTCATGATGCCCTATACAGTGGAGAATTAATGTATAATCGTCCTCTCGCAGAGTTTTTCCATCTTATTTCTAATAAAGTTGGATTTCTAGCCTTGATATCTGATAAGCCATTGCAGTCTTCTGCACCAATAGCAAAAGGAAGACTTATTGGAAATTCCATACTTCCAGAGTTAATCAGAAAACTTCACTAATCACTCACCTGCAAATTCTATCATCTTAAAAATAGAATATTCCTTAAGTTTTTCCCTTCCTTTTAGCTCTGGAAGCTCAATAATAAACGCAATTTCCACAATTTCCCCGCCCAGTCTCTCAATTAGCTTGCACGCAGCTTGTGCAGTTCCTCCAGTAGCAATTAAATCATCAACAAGCAGGACTCTCTGCCCGGGCTTGATAGCATCCTTATGAACCTCAATAGAGTCAGTTCCATACTCTAAGACATACTCCTGTCTCTCAACCTCACTAGGAAGCTTGCCGGGTTTTCTTAGCGGAACAAATCCTACACCAAGCTTCTCAGCCAGCATTCCCCCAAATATAAAACCTCTTGACTCAATTGCAGCTACAACGCCAATCTGCTTATTTTTGTATCTCTGGTAAAAAATTTCAGTTACCCTCTTTAGCCCTTCAGGGTCTTTTAGTAAAGTAGTTATGTCGCGAAACATAACTCCTTGTTTAGGCCAGTTAGGAATTGTTCTTATCCTGCTTTTCAAAAAATCCTGGTCTTTTCCCGAAAGTTTTTCTATGCTTTTTATAATTAATTTTTTAACTTTTTCTGAATTAGAATTCATTATCTTCATAATTTCTTCCCAAGATACTGGAGCTTCATCTTGTTTCCAGCAGTCATAGTCAGTTGACATTGCAATTACACCATATTCAATCCCAGTTTCTTTTGCAAGAATAGCTTCAGGACTAGTTGACATATTAATTACATCTGCACCCCACTGTCTGAATATATTGCTTTCAGCTCTTGTTGAAAATCTTGGCCCTTCAATTGTAACTACAGTTCCAACTTTATGGTGTTTAATTCCAAGTTCTTCGCATGCAGCTATAATCTGCTCCCTAATCTCTTTAGAAAAAGGTTCAGCAAGACTTACATGATTTATTCCTTTTTGAAAGTCATCATAAAAAGTTATTTCCCTATGTCTGGTAAAATCAATTAAGTCAGAAAGAATAACAAAATCCTCTCTCTGAATTTCTTGTTTTAAGCTTCCTACCGCAGTTGTTGCAATAATATGCGAGCAACCTTCTTTAGCTAGCGCAAAAATATTAGCCCTGTTATTAACTTTAGTTGGAGTAATCTCATGATTCTTGCCGTGTCTTGAGAGAATACAAACCTCAGTTCCAGATATTTTTCCACAAACCAAACAGCTTGAAGGCTTGCCATATGGAGTTATAATTTCTTTTTCCTCATAATTCTCAACTAATTTAGGGTCCTCAAGTCCACTACCCCCAATAATTCCAATTTTCATCTTAGTCTTATTCTACACTAAAACTTTAGCTTTAAATACATTATTTTTCTTCAGTATATAGAATTAAAATGAAAATCCCTCATAAAAATCAAATAAGAAAGCCGACAAAGACACTTTCAGGAGTAACTCCAATTGCAGTTATGTCCAAGCCTAGAAAATGCTCTCACGGAACCTGCTTATACTGTCCTTCGCTAGAAGTTCCCCAATCTTATACGCCTTTATCTCCTCCTGTAATCAGAGCTAAGATGCTTAATTATAATCCTTACGAGCAAGTTTGCTCTAGGCTAAAGGCCTTTAAGCTCATGAATCATCCAACAGAAAAAATCGAGCTAATAATAATGGGCGGAACTTTTCTGGCATTTCCTTACAAGTATCAGGAAAATTTTATTAAGCAATGCTACGACGCTTTAAACTCGAAAAAATCTCACAATCTAGCTCAATCAAAAAAGCTAAATGAAAAAGCAAAGCATCGCTGTGTTGCCCTAGCTATGGAGACTCGTCCAGATTACTGCACCAATAAACTTGTAAAGCAAATGTTAAAGTTCGGAGTTACAAGAGTTGAGCTTGGCGTTCAGGCTATTTCAGATAAAATTTATAAAAAAGTAAATAGAGGTCATACAGTCAAAGATGTAATCCTTGCCACTAAACTTCTCAAAGATTCAGGTTTTAAAGTAGGCTATCATATAATGCCTGGCCTTCCTTCAAGTAATCCTAAACTAGACCTAAAAATGTTTAAAGAGCTTTTTTCAGATGAAAACTATCGTCCAGACCAGCTTAAAATATATCCCTGTCAGGTCATTAAAGGTTCAGCTCTGGAATCTATGTACTTGCAGGGAAAATACAAGCCTTATACAAAAACTCAAACAGAAAAATTGCTGATTCAGATGTTTAAAGTTATTCCAGAATATACCCGAGTTATGAGAGTTATGAGGGAAATTCCCCCGGTATTTTTAAAAGCCGGAACAATTAGAATTGATTTGCGAAAAGATGTAGAAGCCTATCTAAGAAAGAAAAATATCAAACTCAAAGAAATTCGCTTTAGGGAAATTGGATTTTCTGGCTCAAAAGACAGGAAAATCCAAATCAAAACTATAAATTATAATGCTAGTGGTGGAAAGGAAATATTTATTCAGGCAGTTAATAAGGATAATATTATTTTTGGCTTGCTTAGGTTAAGAATTCTTAGAGATAGAGCTTTTATTCGAGAGCTTCATATTTATGGTAAATCTGCAGAAATTGGTAAGAAAGGAAAAATACAGCATACAGGTATTGGCAAGTCTCTGCTAAAAACAGCAGAAGAGCTAGTTAAAAAAGCTAAAATTAAAGATTTGTATATTATTTCAGGAGTGGGAGTCCGCGAGTATTATCGCAAGTTAGGCTACAAACTAAAAGATGAATATATGTTTAAGGAGATAGTTTAATAATTTCTATTATTATTCTAAATTTATGCCTAAAATTTCGGCTATTAAGAATATGCCACCTATTACTAATAAAAATATTCCAATAGCAAGCATTAATTTTCTTCCCTTATTTTTTCCCAATTTTTCTTCAAAACTCTTGCCTTTAAACCCCTTGGGAATTGTTATGGTATGAGATTTAGAAAAGTAACTTCTAAAAATTATTATTGCCAGTCCAATAACTATATTAATAATACCTCTTATTATATTCGAGCTAATCATATTAGTTAAATAAATTCATTTCTTTATAAATTTTAACTTAATCAGACAATTTAAAAAATTACAAGAAAAAAATAAAATTAAGGAACTTCGTAACTGTCCATTATATCACACTGAAATACATCTGTTCCGTCAGGGTCTTTGATTATAGGAGCAATCTTAACAAACTCTCCAGCTGCAAGCTGTACTCCTGACAGCACTATTGTCTTTGTCTCAAATATATCTAAATCATCTGAAACAGTTCCATTATTCACTATACTGTCACTTCCGCCTGAACTCTTTATTACAACAATCTTGTAAAGTCTGCCCTCTCCAACACCTCTCTTAACAGTTATATTAGCATCAACCCCATTATTTTGAGCGCTCGTTATATCCATACTAAGAGTAAAGCAGTCAGCAGATAAGGTTCCAGTTTCAGTTCTCTGAATCAAAGGGCTAATTACTTGCCAGATAATAATTACTGCAGTTATTGATAGAAGTATAATTAAGATAACAGTAACAATCTCGCTAACACCTTTTTTATTCATATTTAATGCCTCTTTTTATTATTAATAATTTGAATTTATACTATATAAACTTTACTATCTCAATGGAAGTTTATTTTCACCTATGACCAAACCAAAACTCATTTCTGTCTTTATTATTAAGCTTGCAGAATCCAACTCTTTCAAACTGGATAATATCTTCACTCTTTAGTATGGAAATTCCAGATTCAGCCAGCCCCTCCACCCAGTTGCCTTCAGGCATCAGAATCTTGGCATTTACTCCTTCTGAAACCCACTGAATTTTTTGAATATCTTTTCTGTCAGTGCCCTTGAACTTTGCTTCCAGCTTGCCGTCTTTTTCAATTTTTTTTCCAAGCTTAATATTAAAAAGATGCATTAATCTAATTTCCTGTCCTTTGAATTTTTCAAAATCCTCCCGCGAAATAAAAATCTTGCTGATTTTTACAGTCCGAGTCTCTTCTTTTTCAGGATGAACCTTTATATCCACGCTGCTTATTCCAATTTTTCCCAGCTCTTTATTTAGCTTTATCTCAATAGGGTCAGGAACAAAATAATATCTATACACTACAGGGTCAAGTTTTTTCCTGTTTATAGCATAAAGCGAGTCAACTGGCACAATTATATCATTTTCATTTAATCCTATGCTTTCAACAAACTCCCTTATTGATTCTGCAAAAATCCCCCTGTTCTTTAAAGAGTGAATGCTCCAGGTTCTTGGGTCATCCCATCCCATGAATTTCCCGCTTTCAACCTCTTTCTGAGCCTTGCTCTTAGATATCTTTGCGCCAACTCCTTCTAATTGAACTAATCCTGTATGAATTATTACCGGTGATTTCCACTTAAATATTTCCCAAATGTATTTTTCCATTTCAGTTTCAATCATAAGGTCCTTTCCCCTGATAATATGGGTAATTTTAAGCAAATGGTCATCTACTGCCCAGGAAAATTCCAGCATCGGCCAGACTCTATATTTTTTTCCAACTCTCGGATGCTCCTTGTCAGAAATCCTGAAAATAACCCTGTCCCGAAATGCTGGATTTGGATTCTGCATATCAGTTTTTATTCTTAAGGTAAAATCCCCCTGCTTAGCTTTAAACATTTTCTTCCACCTTTTTTTCTGCTCACTAACTGGAAACTGTCGGCAGCTGCACTCTACTCCTTTTGCTCGGTTTTCTCTAAGTTCTGCTTGAGGACAGCTGCAAACATAGGCTTTTCCTTTTTTAATTAATTCCTCAGCATATTTATAATAAGTTTTCAGCCTAGAAGACTTGTAAATAATTTTTTTGTCATATTTAACTCCAAGCCACTTAAATGATTCCTGAATAAGATTGTATGCATCTTTATGCAGCCCTTTTGCATCACTTCCAATTGTGTCATCAAATACAAAAATAGTTTTTCCCTTGTAAGCTTCACCATAAATTGCATTTAGCAAATAAGTTTTGGCATTTCCAATATGCAAGTCCCCTGAAGGAAACGGTGCCAGCCTCAGAACTATCTTTCCTTTAACAGCATCAGGCAATGGTGCAAGTTCCTTGTCTTTTTTTTCAGGCTTTACAAGCAGGTCTTTGATTTTTTCAAGTTCAGATTCAAGTTTTTCTTTATTCAAGGAATTAACTTGCTTAACACTCTCTTTAATCAAGGGCATAATCTCTTTAATTTGTTCTTTCTTCAGGCCCTCTTTAAATAATCTTCCCAAAACCTTGTCTTCTCTGGCTTTTCCATATGAGGTGGCATTTTCAATAGCATATGCATAAATCTTATTTTTAAAATTATCTAATTTTTCCATTAATACATAAGAAAAAACACTTTATTAAAGATTTTATAACTACTATCTAGAGGCTACATACAGAAAGATTTATAAATATTAAAGTTATATTAAAACAATGACATCTACTACTGATTGGAATGACCAGCTTATTAAATGGTATGATAGCCAGAAAGATTATGCAACAATTAAAGAATTAGCAGAAGCAACTGGAATTCCTAGGTCTACTCTTAGTGATTATCTCAATAAAAAAGCAACTAATCTTAAGAGAGTAGCTGATAAAAGAAAAGATTTATTATACAGAATCACAGGATTAGATGTTTTCAGAACTGGAGCACCATTAGAAGAAGACTCTAAGCCTTACAGTGAAGTTGGAGGTTATGAGCAGTTAATGGAAAAGTTTTCAGCAGCTGTCAGTGAATTATCTCAAATTGAGAAAATACTTTCCCAGAATTATCCAGAGAGAGTTAAGCAGATAACTGCAAAACAAAGAGCATCTGATATTGTTGAATTATTTAAGGATGCAGCAGGATTAATATTATCTTTTAATACAGCAAGTAACAATGAAATTCAAATTTTAATGGATAAATTAAAGGAAAACAGGGAAGTATATATGACCATAGTCAGGGCAGTTGGAGCATATGACCAAGAAAAACCAGAGCATGTTAGACCCATACTTAAATTACTCCCAGATAAACTAACAAAATAAAATGCCAAAATATGAAGATGTAAAGTTTGGAGAAAAAGGAGCTAGCAGGGCTCTTCTTCAGATAGCTAAACTTTATGATGCTGAGAGTGTTGTCAGAGAATATCTTACAAATTCATATGATGCTGCAATAGAAGGACTTCTTTTAAATGCAAGAGTAAGTGTAATTCCTGAACAAAAAAGATTAATATTCAGTGATAATGGCTGTGGAATGAGCCTTGAAAAACTAACATCATTAAGGTCAAGAATTGGTGAATCAGATAAAGTGGAGAGAGAAGATTTAAGGGGAAACAAAGGTTTAGGAATACTATCTTTTGCATCTGTAGGTGACATGGTGCATATAGTCTCAAGAGAAGCAGGAAATCCAAATCAAGTTTATGGATATATGCAGTTTATAAATAAAAGCAATATAATTAAGGCATTTTCTGAGGCTGAAGAATTAGATATGGATAAGTTAGACCAGTTAGGAGGGTATTTTGATTTTGGAACAAGAATAATAATTGACTTAATAGACCCATATCATTTTGAAAAAAGAAAAGGAAGACAAAGTTTTGGTTCAGGAACATTTGGCCAGGCAAATCTGGTAAACTTACTATCAAGATTATACACACCAGCCTTAAGAAAACAAGATATATCTATTCTTGTAGAAAGAAAAAAAGATTTATTAAGCGGCAGAAAAACAAATGCAAAGCAGGTTGAACCAATAGAGTACAAAGGTGATATTCTTTTAGAAACTGAATTGGAATTTCAGGACATGGATAAGAAAATTGGACAAGATAAAAATCTAAAACTAGAATGTCTTTTGCTTTTTAACCCAAAGGCAGATACAAGCAAAGTAGCTGTATATTCAAGAAATGTATTAGTAAATAATTCAGTAACTTTAATTCCAGGTTTTGAAAAGAACAAATTTTGGGGTTGCGGGAAGCTTAGTGGTTATGTAAATGATGAATTTGTAGACCTTAAATTAGCAAGAAAAGATATAGATACTCAATCAAGGGAATTTAGAATTTGGCTTGGTGGAATCGATCAGATTGAAGAACAACTTGGAAAAACAGTAGCAGATAGAATTTCAAGAGAGCCAAAAGATAAACATAAGCAGGATGAAAGAGTCAAGAGAGTATGGGATGCAATTACAGATACTTTAAAAAATCTTACACCACTGTATGATACCCAATTATACGTAAGAGCAGGAAATAAAGGTGTGTTAAGAAGAGTTAGGGGAGTATCACCATCAATAGGTACTACTGATAATAAACAAAAAGACAAGATTAATGATGATCCTTCTAAAGGAAAGCCAAGAAGAAAAAACAAAGTAAAAGGAAAAAAAGGCGGATTGTACGAGCCTGATGAAGGAGGAGAAGAAAAAAAAGTAGCACCAAAAACTAAAACTATAATTGAATGCCCTATACTATCTCGTTTTTCAGAAGAGGAATCTCATCTAAGAAGCAAGTTTGATACTAAATTAGGGGAGCCTGCAATTTATATTAGCAGTATTCATGAGGATTATCTTAGAAGTTTAAAAGATGAAAATAGCCAGTATAGATACCTTCTATACCATACATCAAAAGAATTAGCCCACATAGAAGCAGCAAATATTCCAGAAGGATTGGTAATCACAAAAGAAGAAATTGCCAAAAATACTCTTCTTAGAGCAGAAGAAATTTATTTTCAGGCTATTTCAGCACTGAATATAAGATAAAATGAAAACTGAATTAAAAAAAATAATTGAAAAAGACAAGCAAAGTAAATTAAATTTTATCAGAGAAGAAATTATCAACCCATTATACGAAGGAAAGATTTCTGATATAGAAAAGCTTGAAGTATTTTTAAAATTAATAGGTGAAAGCGTTAAAGACGGAACTCTTGAGCAGAGAATTCAGGCATTTAATAAATTTACTTCAGATGATGAAGCAATTAAATCTAAAGCAAGAGAAATAATTGAATCAGTCAAACCTAAAGAACCAAAAGTAATAGATTACCAGGTATATTGTAAAGCTATGGAAAATGGATATTCTGTTGAAGACTTAAAAAAATCATATCCAGACACTACATCAAGGCAATGGGGAGGATTGAAGACAGCTTATCAGAAAAAAAAGAAAAAAGCTGAGGAAAAATTAGAAGATGCTCCAGCATCAGATGATTTAACATTTGAAGAATTTAGAAAACTGATAGATCAAGGAAATCCTTATGAAACAATTATAAAAAATTATGCAACTGATCAAAAAGTAAAACTAAAAATTACAAGTTTTAAAGCTAAACTTACACAGCAGAAAAAACAAGAGCAAATTAACAATGATCCAAGGGAACCCCTCCATTATGGATTATACTGCAAATTAAGAAAGGAAGGATATTCAGAAGAAGAAATGTTAAAAGTCTATAAATCTCCTAAACCAAATTCTATGGTAGGGTTTAGAAGGCAATATAAATCAAGAGAATTAGGGAAATAATTACTTCCCTTCAAACCTGTTTAGTTTTTTTTCAACCAAATCAATTCTGTCAATTAGCTTATCCACTCTTCTTAGCATTGATTCAAGCTTGAATTCAATATCTTCAACCTTGTTTTTCATGCTAGACTCTAATCCTGGTTTTTCAAGCTTGCTTCCAGAACTTGAGGCAAGTGCTCCAAGAAAATCCATGCCGCTGGTATCTTCACTAGAAACACTTGTTTTAGTTAAATCTAATTCTTCAACTTCTCTTTCAGGAGCCTTAATAATCCCCCTTTTATGAAGCATGCTTAAATCAATAACATCAGCCTTCTTTTTCTTCCATAACATAACTATCTTAGCAATCATAATTTTATAAATATATCGTTAATCTATATTGACAAAATCAGAAGAGTAATTAGGAATGCAGTCTCTTAAATTACCCTGATAATTTACCCAGTCAATGCCCAAATCATCCAAATTTATAAGTTTATAGGATTTATATTCATTAAATGATTTCACCAAATCACTAATTGTATCAAATGGCTTGCTGTTTTTTAATCTGTCTACATATCTCCACTTCTCGCTCTCTTTATAAATAAAAACAGCATGCCCGTATTTTCTTGTTCCTTGTGCATCATTTACTAAATTTTCACCATCTCTTTTATAAGGTTCCATATCCAGTATTAAGGGAGGATAGTCATTATCAGCAAGAACTCCTGCAGCAAGTATAGCCATTCCATCACAGTCTTCCATCATTGTTTCAGCTGTTTTTGCCGGAGCCTGCCAGTAATCTTCAGCATTATGCATGTATAAATCATGGGAATATGCAACTGCATCAAGAAAATAAGCGCAATCATCAGGAGTTTTAACAGTTTCTTGATATCTCTTGAAATAATCAAAATCCTCACTATGCCCTTTTAAAGGAAGCATGCTCAAAGCTGAACATACTAATACAGCTGCCAAATTCTTTATTTTCCCCATAATTATACCTCCATGCAGGGAATTTTTAAATTTATCGCTAGCCAGAATATCTACCCATTAGAAATCCTCAGGTTTTTACCGCATTCAAATAATCTTCCAACAACTCCTTGTTTTCCAAAATACTCAAAATAATCATGAAATAACCAATCAGTTTCTCCCTCGTTTTTCACTATTGATTTAACTTCTCCAATAAATAAATCATGGTCACCTAGTTCAAGTATCTCTGTTAATTCACACTCTACACTCAGTGGAGACTCTTTAATTAGAGGAACTCCAGTAATTCCTTTTTGTTTTGTGAATTTAGTCACCTCAAACTTATTTACATCTCTTCCAGAAACTAAACCGCAATAATCAGTTTCCTTAACATAATCTGCCCCCATATAATTAATTCCAAATTTTCTTTGCTCGCTTATTAATTTATTACTATGTCTTGAAGGTCTAATTCCAATATACATTAATCTATCTGATAATTGTCCAACATAACTTATAGTTATAATATTTGGTTCTTCATAAGTTCCACAAGTAACTAGTGTCACTGGTTTAGGACCAGGAATTACCCCTAATCTTAACTCCTGAGGATTTATTATCTTCATTTTAAAACCCACTAATAATTCTAGAAGGATCAACACCAAGTTTATCTTTAAAATCTAAAGGAAGTTTGCTTTCATAAATATCTGCCATAATTGTAACTCTTTCAATATCTAATTCATGCATCTTTTCTCTTGGAATTCCTCCTTCATATTCAAAAACTGGAAAGGTTTCTCCCTTCCATCCAGAATAATTCCAATCAACAATTTTTAATCCATATTCATCTCTTGAGTTAAATAGAGCAGATCCAGGAGATGGAATAACAATATAACTTTCAGCATAATCCATTATTCCCTCACTCATTAGTCTGCAAATTGCATCAGTAGTATATCTTTGAGTTGACTCTGATTCGCCAGGAAGCCAAGATAACCAATTTCCAAAATATCTCATTCCCTGTTCTTTTACCATTTCTCCTGCTTCTTTAATGACTTTTGCTCTCAGGCCTTTTCTTGCTAAATTTAATACTTTTTGGTCAGCACTTTCAGCTCCTACCTGCACCTCTTTGCACATTCCAGAGTCTCCTAATTCTTTTAATAATTCAGGTCTTTGTAATATGCTTTCAGCATTTCCCTGAACAAAATAAGTAAGCCTTCCCTGAAATCTATCTTTCAGTTCCCTGACTAATTTAGAAGAATGTTCAGGATTTCTGAAAAAGTTTTCATCTCCAATATATATAAATTTAGTTCCAAAATCATCTACTAGCTCCTCAACATAGGAAATAATCTTTTCCAAATCTCCCACAAAATGCTTATTCTCTAGCTGATTAATACTTGAACAAAAAGTACATGGCTTTGTTTTACCACATCCAAGAGTAGTATAAATTCTTCCAGCAGGAAGAAAATCAACATTCATTAAGCTATTATCTGGTTGTGGAAAAAGTGAAGGCTCTTCAGTACCTTGAAAATAATCTTCTGGAATATCTCTTTCTGAAACTACTGATTTTTTTACATTTGCTTCAACAATCCAAGGAAGAACTTTATGACCTTTGCCACGTGCATAAATATCAATTGGTGAGTCTTCTTTTTCTGTAAATCCACTTGGATGAGGTCCTCCAAGAACTACTGTAAGTTCCGGGTTAGCTTCTTTCGCCTGAACAGTTAGCTTTTCTGCAAGAGGAACTCCACAAGTATGGCTATAAAAACCTAGAAAATCACTATCTTTTGATTTTTCTAGCACACCACTAACAAATTCTTCTTCACTAAGAGTAGCCCAAGGAGCAAAATAATCTACTATATGGTTTCTCTTCTTAAGTATCCCTCCTAAATGTAGCAATCCTATGTTTTGATTTCCTAAATTAGCATAAAAAGGGAGCTCATCTTGCTTTAGTCCAACACTATTATCTGCAGCACGCGAAGCTAAATAAGCCCTCCAGAACCTTTCGTGCTCTGGATGCTGTTTTGTTACAGGGTCCATATTTGCAACAAGCAATACTTTTTTACTCTTATTTGTCATTTTCATGTTATTTTTTTAAGATCATTTAATTAAAGATGCGAGATTTCTCCAACTATCTGCCCATGTGCTGAGAGATTCTCCCAATTCCCTAACCCTTCTAAGCTCTGATGCCCCTCTTGGCCCATACATTTGATAAATAAAATTCATATGCATTTTCCCGCGATAATCTTTCCTATCTTGGTACCATTTTCTAGGTTTAGTTTTTTTATAGAGATCTCCATCTGGAAGATTGATAGCTAAGTAATACAATGCTTTTCTCAGATGAAATTCAGTATCTGCTTCTCCTAATTTTGGCCTTAAAGGCCATCTAACAGGAGATGTTAAGGAATATACCAGTTTATGACAGATTCTTTTTAATAAAGGAGTCTCAACTAACCATTGTTTATGAATTTTTTCAGCTTCTTCAGCTTCTTCAGCAACTCTAGCTATCTGTTTCTCTTGCATTTCTTCATGCCATTCTCTGAGTTCGGGAGTTATAGGTCCATAGTAATTATCCATTTTCTCAATAAATATCATAATTTATTACTCCATAGTTAATAATAAACTATATTTAAAATAATATAACTCATAATTTTTAAAAATAGTAAGATTTATAAGTAAAATATACTATTAATTCTAATGGGACATAAATCTAAGCTTGATAAAAAAGATAAGCAAATATTATTTGAACTAGATTTAAATGCAAAAATTCCGCTGACTCAGCTTGCAAAAAAAATCAATCTTTCTCCTCAGACAACTAAATACAGGATTCAGCAACTTGAAAAAAAAGGTATAATTAGGGGATATGTCACTTTTTTTGATGTTTCTAAATTTGGATATTTATATTATAGATTATACATCAGATATGAAAATGTATCTTTAGAAGATGAGAAAAAAATAATTGAATATTTTAAAAAGCATTCAAATGTGGTCTGGTTTATTTCTACATCAGGAAGATATGACTTAGAGGTTTTATTTACAGCAAGAAATTTTATTCATTTTGATGCAATGCTCAAAAAAATTTATAAAAGATTTCCAGGAAAGCTACATAACAATGTCACTTCTGTATCAATTAAAAACTATCATCATCTTAGAGGATATCTTTTAAATAAAAAAACAGAGCTCCAACTTAGTATTGGTGGAGAGCCAGTTTTTGAGAAAATTGACAAAATTGATGAAAAAATCATAAAAATAATAAATCAAAATGCAAAACTCACAAATGCAGAAATTGGAAATAAACTAAATTTAAATTACAAAACAATTCAAAATAGAATAAAAAAAATTGAGGAAAAAGGAATTATACAAGCTTATAGAACTTGGATTGACTACCAAAAAATAGGTTCAACATACTATAAAGCTTTAATTACTTTGAGAAAATTCTCAGATGAAGAAGAAAAAAAGATATTAGAATTTGCAAAACAACACCCAAATATAATTTATATTATAACTTGTGTATGGCCTTGGGATATTGAAATAGAAGTTGAATGTGAAAAACATGAAACATTCCTTGATATACTTAAGGAATTTAGGGAAAAAATGGGAAATCTTATTGTTGATTATGAATCTCTGACTGTAACAAAAGAACACAAGCTTAACTATTATCCTGTGATATAAGAATTTATCGCTATATTTAAAAACATCTCCCTCTAAATATAATAGAGGAAAAAGAGAAAATGACAGCAAGTGTAACAAAGATAATATCTGAAATATCAAAATATAATAAGGAGCCTTTAGAAGAGCATAAGCTTCGCTATGATTCTTCTTCTGAAACCTTGGAGCCGGTATATTTCTGGATTTTAGATAAAATGAATGATGATTTTGATGAAGTTGAAAAGCTGGTGGATAACTTCACTTCCTCCCCGGGAAGCGGGCATTTTTCTGAGCTAATGGGAAAATCAACACACATGCAAAAAGAAGCAATGACCACCATGTCTACAATCAACACACTAATTAGAAGCATAATTAATATTATTTATGATTTAAAGGAATTTAAAATAAGGTTAGGTTATTATGATGCAGCAAACTCGAAAAATGAATCAGAAGCTCAAGCAGGAGTTCTTGGTTTAAAGCAGCTCTGGATGGATAATGTAGATATGAAAAGGGGAAATACTGCACTAAAAGCAATGGCAGCACAGTTTTCCTATGTAACTGTAATTGACGCATTTATGGCTGCAAAATCAGCTGACGATGTTGATAAAATGGACCTAAATGACCGAGTTAAGAGATTTATAAAGCCAAGAATTCACGAATTTTTTGACTGGAAAAAGCGTTCAGAATCAGAACTCAAAAAAAGATACGAAATTGAAAAAACATATCTTAAAAGCCAGGTAAATTCTCTTAAATTATATTCAAGGTGGGTAAAGCCTTACCTCAAAGCATCATCTCAGCTTGAAATGTCAGACCAAGAAAATCCAGCCCTGGTCACAGCTTTTAATACAATTGTTTTTCAGCTAACACTAATTGGGAAAAAACCTATTAAAGTTGACCAGTCAATCGTAGATGACGACCTTCCAAGAGCTTTCAAAAATGTAAAACTAAAAAGGAAATACTATTCATGTGTTTTAGTTGATTTTAATTTTAGGGGAATTCCTCAAAAAGCCGGACAGCACTATGTCTTTGGAGGGCGAGCTGAAGTTACTTTTAGAGGATATACACTGAATGACGACGAAATTAAAATGCTAAAACAGAAATTAGATGATTCTGACTTGCAAGAAGGGCTAAGATTAGCTGAAGGAGCAACTAGCGAATCTCTGGACCAATTACAAGAAGATATCGAAAAATTTATTGAGGAAGATTTTGAGGATAAAAAAGAAAAAAAATCCAGTGATGATACTGACCCATTTTCAGCTTTATTTTCAGGTCTATTCAAAAAATCAGGCAAAGAAGAAAAGAAAATAGATTCAGGAAAGATTGACAAAGTAAAGCCTGATAATCATGTTGAAAGCATAATCAGAATTCTTGCTGAAAAAAAAGTCAAAGACCAGTGTTTTGGCTTATTTAATAACTATAAAAAAGCCCATAATATGGCAAACTATCCTACTCCTTATGATTCCACCTAATCCATATAAGTAGTTTGCCGTTAACCAGACTCATTGCAGTAAGTTAACATGGTGAGCTGTAAGCTCGCGTTTGCCAAGCTTATTTTAAGCTTGACTTGGCAGACTATCCTACTCCTTATGAGTAGTTTGCCCTCGGTTAAATTCATTAAACTTATAAATTCTTGATTCCTAGTATTCTTATGGCTAGAAAAGTAATTCGCGAGTTGCGGGAAGAAAAGTTTAAGAAAGTTAAGGAAATAAAAAAGAAAGAGGAGTCACTCGAAGATATAAAAGACAGCCAGGATGTAAAAGAATTTGATAATTTTTTCAGCTCATCAGGAGAAACAGCTCCCTCACTAAAGCCTTCAGATCGAGCTCAGCAGGCTCAAACACCTGTTCTTGAAGATACAGCTGGCAATGCTCCTTCAGAAAAAAAAGAGAAAGAACAAGTAACCTATGCAGGAGCTGTCAATGCTCCTGAATACGGCAATGTATACGAGCAAATATCTCAGAGAGTCGAAAACAGGCGAACAGATTCTCAAGTAGATATAACTCGTGCTCAAAGAATGAGTATGGAGCCAAGGTTTACAAGCGAACAGGAAATTAATTTTGCAAACTGGCAGCGGGAAAATCTCGAGAGAAAAGATTCTAGTAATGACTATCAGATAGGTAAAATAAGAAAAAGAAAGCGTGATGATGAGCCATTTGACTGATAAGTATATTTTTAAACTAATTTAACTAAATAATACAGATTAAAAGAGGGAAATAAAAGAGAAAAATGGTTGAAAATTATGAGTATTTTTATACTGGGACAAAGTATAGTTTAGAGCCTACTTATGGTAATGTTTTTACTGGATATAGGTCTCCAGCTGCATATATAGGAGGCACTACTTCAGTTCAGACAGCTAATCAGCTTAAGGAAGTTTCAAATCTGCTAAATACAGGTATGAAAGTAATTGAAGTTTCACAAATTCAGCCAGAAGTATTTGAGTCAATCCCCAAACAGCATTTAGAAGAAGTTAATCGTCTTTCAAAGCTTACAGGAGCTCAAGTTTCAGTTCACGCCCCAATAGTTGAGCCTTCTGGCTTCACTCAGCAAGGATGGAGTGAACAAAACAGGTTTCAGGCAGAAACACAGATGAAGGATACTGTGTTAAGGTCTCATGCAATGAATCCTGATGGAGTAATGCCAGTGACTTTTCACGCTTCAGCTATTCCAGGAACAGAAACAGTTCCAGTACATCTTATAAAAGACATACAGCCTGATGAAATACAAATTGCAGAAAAGTTAGGAGGAGTCCCTACAACTCTTGTCGCAGTTAACCGGGAAACTGGTGAGTTCGTCCCTCTAAGAAGGGAAAAACAAGTTCATCCTGCTACAGGAGAGTCAGTATGGACAGCTGAAAAACGTCTTGAAGCGCTAAATCATACTCAATGGCTAAAGGATATAAGAAATATTGCTTTTTACAAAAAAGAGTCTGACGAGGTTCTTGGAAATGTTCAGGCCCAGCTTCACCCATTTTTAGAAAAAATCCAAAAAGGCAACTTAACAAAAGAAGAATATTATGAATTATACAGCAGATATCAACCTCAACTAAGCCAAATAAGAAGAGTTGATTTATTTTTAGATAATGTAGATAATTCATTTCGTGAATTATACGAGAAAGCTGCAAAATACGGCAATGATGAAACAAAAGAAGTATGCAGAGATATTTCAAAAGAATGGCAAGAACATTTAGATGAGAGGAGAAAAGGTATGGATCCTGCTCAGGCTGTTATAAGGAGATCCCATCTTTTAGATTACTCTATGGACAAGCTTCAGGCAGTGACAAATCAAACAGAAGAGCCTCAAGTATTTATTCCAATTGAGCAGTTTGCAATTGAAAAAGCAGGAGATACCTTTTCAAATGTTGCTCTTGAAGCTTACAAAAAATACGGTGAAAAAGCTCCAATAATCAGTATTGAAAATCCTCCTTACGGAACTGCTCTATCAACTGGTCACGAGCTTAAGAAACTAATTGAAGCAACTAGAGATAAATTTGTAGAAAAAGCAGTAAAGCAGGGTATGGGTAGGGGAGAAGCTCAAAATGCAGCCAAAAAACTTATCGGAGCTACCTGGGATACTTCCCATATAAGTATGATGAGGAAAATGGGCTATGATGAAAAAGCCTTGATTGAAGAATCACGTCAAATTGCTCCTTTTGTCAAGCATGTTCATTTAAATGATAATTTTGGTCATACACATACTGACCTTCCTCCTGGAATGGGAAATGTTCCTATCAAGGAAATCTTGGAAGAGTTTGAGAGAAAAGGAGTAAAAGCTAATAAAATTGTGGAAGGTGGAAATTTCTTCCAGCACTTCCAGATGGGGCCTCATTCAATTGCTTTAGAAGCAATGGGCTCTCCCTTATATTCAATGGTAGCTCAGCCAGGTTGGAATCAGGTATCCCAGATTTATGGAAATTATTTTACAGGATATGGTAGAGTCATGCCAGAACAGCATTTTAATTTATACGGTGGAGGTTGGACCACTCTTCCAGTAGAGCTTGGCGGTCAGGTGCAAGGAGCACAGTCACGCTTTTCAGGAACTCCAACAGAATAAGAAGCTTTTTAAATATAGCTCAATTAATTAAAATATTATTAAAAAAAGATGGTGGAAAAAGACGAATTTCCAGATTTTGAAAAACTTTCTCAAGGTAAGTCTGAAAAGAAAGCAAAGCCAGCTCCAGCTGTAAGCAGGAATTTAGATTCTCCTTTAGATTTGCCTGTTTTTGGAGGTGCGAAAAAATCAGCTCCAGAGTCTAAACCTCCTGCCCCGCCAAAACCAATTCCTCCTGTTCCTAAGCCAAAAAAAGTTAAAGTTAAAAAGGAAAAGCCTAAGAAAAAAGTAAAGAAAGTGCATAAAGTTAAGATAAAAAAAGCCAAAGTTAAAAAACCTAAAGCTAAGAAAGTAAAAAAAGAGCATAAGAAAGCTCAAGTTAAAAAAGAAATTCCAAAGCCAGCAAGTCCTCAAATTCAAGCTCCAAGTTTTCCAGAAGAAGCTCAGCAAGAAGTCCAAAAAGCAACTCCAAAAATTGAAGATAATAAGGTGAAAATTAGTCAAGTTCCAAAACCAGTTGCTCCAATCCTCCCAGTAGAGTTCGGAGCAATAAAAAAATCAGTTCAAAAAATAAAACAAGTTCCTTCTAAATATCCTTCACTTAAGCTGGTAGATGAAAGAGAAATTGCTATGGATTTTGCAGCAAAGGTTTACGAAAGATATGACAAGCTGATTAAATCAGTTGTATTATTTGGAAGCCAGAATAAAGATACAGCTACAACCACTTCAGATATTGATATTATAATAATAGTTGATGATGCTTCAATAAAATGGGACGACGAGCTTGTAGCCTGGTATCGTGAAGAGCTTGGGAAAATAATTCAGACAAATCCATACAGAAAAAGTCTTCATATAAATTCTGTTAGGCTGACTACCTGGTGGCAGGATATGATAATGGGGGATCCAATAGTCATAAATGTATTAAGATATGGTGAATCTCTAATTGATTTTGGAGGATTTTTTAATCCTCTTAAAGTCTTATTGCAATCTGGAAGAATAAAATCAACTCCTGAAGCAATTTATTCTGCTCTTCAGCGAGCTCCATTGCATTTATCAAGAAGCCGCGTTTCAAAGCTTTCATCAATTGAAGGAATCTACTGGGCAATGGTAGATTCAGCTCATGCATTGCTCATGGCAGCAAAACAAGTTCCTCCAAGCCCAGAGCACGTGCCTATTATGTTAAAAGAAATTTTCGTAGATACTAAGCAGCTTAAGATTAAGTATGTAGTCTGGTATAGGGACATCTACCTCCTTCATAGGAAAATAGTTCACGGAATTCTTACTGAAATAAAAGGCGAAGAAATTGATGAGTGGCAGGCCAAAGCTGATGAGTTCATGAGAGTAATGACTGCTTTAGTAAAAAGATTAGTAGAATAAATGAATTTATTTTACTCTCTGATAAGCAATCTCGCCTACTCCCATGTAGTAAGGTGTTATCTCTTTATTGAATATTTCTTCTCTCTTGCTTTTCTTTTTCTCATTGTAGAACTTTTCATTAGCTTTAACTAAGTTCTTATTCAATACTTTTTCAAGTAATTTTTCATCAAGCACTAGCTTTTTCCTGTTTCCATCAATTACTTCTTTTGTAATTGCTTTTGTAAGGTCAGCTAAAGCCTCTTCAATGTAAGATTCAAAAGCAGCTTCATTATACCCTCTGCTCATTACATTAAATGATTCATATGAATCTCTTAGCCAGTCAGGAGTATCAGGGTCTTTCATTTTTTCTTCAATATAATTTGCATGTTGTCCTGAAGCTTTAAGCCCAGCCATCTCCTTAATTTTTTGAATAGCCTTAGTAACATTATCTACTTTTTCATCTCCAGTTTCATAAAGCTGCAAAGTCATTAATAGACCAGCTGCTCCACCATAAAGATTTCTTAATTCATCTTCACCTAAACTTCTAGAAGATAAAATTGTTCTAATTGCATCAGGATTAATTAAATCTTGAGCTTTTAGTTTGCTTACAAGATCATTCCAGTTTTTTGAAACATAACCTTCATTTATATCAAGATTACTTCTCCTATTCACAAGCTCACCATTAAGTAATTTATCAAAGCTTTTTAAAGCTGCCTTTATATCAGCATCTCTATTTTCAGGTTTTATTTCATCTCTAGCATAAAAACCAGGATCTTCAGGTCTAAGTTCAAGACCTATATTCATTATTGCTTCAGAATTATTAGGATTTTGAGTAAGTAAAGAATCAAGTGTCTTAAGTTTGCCTCGTTTTTGCAGTCCTCTGGCAAACTTCTGTTTATCATAATCATCATTCGGATTAATGTCAGTTATTGGATTGTATGGCATTTTACCTTTATTTTTCCTTCAATTTTCTTAAAATACATAGTATTTTAACCTTTATAAATCTTTCTATTTTGTTACTACTAGGTAGTTAATATATATCACTCTTCAACCTCAATTTCTTCTGCATCATAAACTTCATTATTTTCATCAACTTTAGCTCTGATTTTACTTTCCTTCCCAGACAATATTATTTCAATCATTCTAGCCGATAATCCAGTCTCTCTGTAATCAATGCAAGCATCTTTTGCAGGATAATATAGTCTCCCTTTAAACTGTATTTTATCATTATCCAGCCATTCTGGTTCATAAAAGCTGCTTTGTATACCTAAATTCCATCTCTGATTATTATAATTCTCACCAGAATGAAGGTCTATTCCTTCAATATGGTTAATTTCAACAAGATTAGTTCCATCAAGATTTACAATAAAAACTGATTTAATATCTTCAGGAAATAAAATTTTATTCTTACCTCTTACATCAAATACAAGCCTTCTTGAATCAGGAGATAAAGAAGCATTTCCAATAAGATTCCATAATAATGATAATCTGGTATAATCAAATTTTTGAGCTGTGCACACCACCTTTTCTTGCTCTTCTTTTTTAGCAAGCAAAATTTCAAGCCTATATCCTGGATATTTAAACATCTTTAATTCCTTGCTTATTTTTACAGGCTCTTCAATTATTACATATTTTTCTTCTTCATAAGGTAATCCCTTGCTAGTATGTTCATATAATAACCTGCCAGTATCAAAACTAATTTGGCTTGCCACAATAGTAGCCCCTTCAGATTTAGTAGCTTTAGAATAAATCCTTTGCTTATCTCCACCACCATCCCCCCCTCCGCTATCACCCGCCTCCCCCATTTCAGCAAGCTTTCTTAATTCTTCTTCTAAATTTTCCTCAGCCATTTTCCTCCACCACCTCTTAACTAGAATATATCAAGAGACTCATCTTCCCCCTCATCCTCCTCCGCCTCCTTAGCTTCAGCTTTTTCCTCAGGCTCTTCTTTGTCTTCCTTGTTTTCTTCTTGCTTTTCCTCAGAATCTACCTGGCTTGCAAAAGGGTCAAATCCATACTCAACACTCTCACTCCACTCTTCCTTTTTTTCCTCTTTCTTGCTCTCTTCTTCCTCTTCCTCAGCTTTTTCCTCCGCTTCAGCTTCTACTTGTTTCTCTTCAACTTCAGCTTCTCCTATTGGTTTATCTTCTTTCATAGTACTATCCTCTTGCTTTTCCTCAATCTCAGAACCTTTTAAACCTTTCTCCTCCAGCTCCTTAACAAATTCAGAAATCTCCCAGGCAACATCAGCATTTACACTTATGCTGTCAATTCCGTGCTTAACTAGAAATTCAACCATATCTTTATTGCTTCCTGCCTGTCCGCAAATGCTGGTTTCAATATCATATTTTTTGCATACTCTAATTACATGAGCTAGCTGGGAAAGTACAGCCGGGTTAGTCTCATCATAAATATACTGCACTTCCTCATTATTCCTGTCAATAGCAAGAGTAAACTGTGTCAAATCATTAGTTCCAAATGAAATAAACTCAATTCCTTCCTTGCATAGCTCTTCAATTATCTGCACAGAAGCAGGAGTTTCTACCATTACACCTACCTTTGCATCTAGAAACTCTATTTCCTGAAGAGTTTCCTTAACCTGCTTAACTTCATGAACAGAAATAACTTGGGGCAATAACAATCCTATTTTCGTATTTTCAATTCTTTTTAGCGCTCTTAACTCAGCTTTTAGTATTTCTTTAAATTTTAAGCCAGCCCTTATGCCATGCATTCCTAGCATTGGATTTGATTCAATCTCCTTAGGTGCACCTTCTAAATTACTATACTCATCAGACCTGATATCTGAAGTCCTGACCCAAATCTCATCAAAATACTCTGCAATCTGTTTAATGCCTTCATATATGATTTTTTCATACTCCCCCATATTCCCTTTCTTTAAAAAATAAAAAGGGTGTTTCTGGCTGGAGGCAATTATCCCTTCCAGCCTTGTAAGCCCAGTATGCTTTAGCCCGGTTAGGCTTGCTCTTTTTGCAAATCCAGGCAAATCAACAATAACTTTTAATTTTGTTTTTGTAGGTACAGCTTCCTTAATCTCAGCTTTTTTGCTTTCAGCCAGACCCTCATATACCTTTCCGGTTGAGCCATTAACTGTAACTTCCATATCATCTTTTAGTATTTTAGTAGCTTCCCTGGTTCCAACAACACACGGAATTCCCATCTCTCTAGATACAATTGAGGCATGGCAGGTCATCCCGCCCTCGTCAGTTACAATGGCGATGGATTTCTGCATAGTCACTACCATATCTGGATTAGTCATTTCAGTAACAAGAACATCACCTTTCTTTACTTTCTTCATATCCTTTAAGTCTAATACAAGCCTTACTTTTCCAGAACCAATTCCAGGACTGGCAGGAATTCCAGCTAAAATTTCCTTGCCCTCAGTCTCTTCAATTGCTATTGTTTCAGTAGTAATTGGTCTTGTCTGTACAATATAAATCTCATTAGCTTCTAAGGCAAATTCAACATCCTGGGGCTTGCCATAATGCTCTTCTAGTTTAACCCCATAATCTGCAAGCTTTTTTATTTCATAATCTTTCAATACCTGGCTTTTGCTTCTGTCTTCATTTAGCTTAACTAGCTCATTTGCTCCAGCTGAATTTCTGACTATTGCAATTTTTTTATTAGATATATCCTTGCTTAGTATTTCTAAATCCCTTGAAACCTTATAGTGGTCTGGTTTTATCTTGCCAGAAACTATTCCCTCTCCCAAGCCATAAACAGCCTCAATAATCAAATTGTCAGTCTGCTCCACAGGATCCTGGGAAAACATTACTCCAGACTTTTCAGAGTCAATCATTTTTTGAACCACTACTGCCACAAATACATCTTCATGCTTGAATCCTTTTTTCAATCTATAATAAATGCTCCTCGCAGTAAATAAAGAAGAAAAGCATTTTTTAACATGCTCAATTAAGCTGCTTTTTCCCTTGACATTCAAGAAACTATCTTGCTGTCCTGCAAAGCTTGCAGCGTCGCTGTCCTCAGCAGTAGCTGAGCTTCTAACTGCAACAAAAACCGGCTCTTTGCCTTTTTTTAATATAGCTAGTGCATCTCCAGAAGCCTGCTGTAGAGCCTCCCTGTTTATATCTAGATGCTCATATGCTTCTAAAATTTCTTCCTGCATATCTTTAGGCATTTCAGGAGTTTCAATTATTTCCCTTATTTTTTTGCTTGCTTCATCAAGTTCATCAGTATCTTCCTCGTCAAGCTTTTCTAAAATTGAGTATATTTCCTTGTCAATCCCAGTTTTTTCCAAAAAGCTCTTGTAAGTTTCAGAAGTAATTACAAAAGCCGGAGGAACAGGAAACTTGTTATTATACATTTCAGCTAAATTAGCTCCTTTACCGCCGACTTTAGCAACATCATCCTTGCTTAGTTCAGAAAGCCATTTAACATAAATTTCCTCCTGTTTAACCTCTTTTTTCTGCATAGAATTTAGTATAATATTTAGTTAATAAACTTTTCTTCACTAGTTTTCGCTAATTTCTTCATTTGCACCTAGCTTTTTCATTACTTCATTATAATATCCATCTAAGAGAATCAAATATTCACCTAAAATAGATTCAGCGCAAGGTGCTTTAATCTGATTATACATCTGGGTTGAAATATCAATATGGTTATTTCTTAAGACCTCTTCTCTTGTCTCTTCTAAAGGTGGTCTTAAAATAACCAAGCCATTTTTAATAAAAAACCAAAAGTCATTGACCTGGGTGTATATTGACTTTATTGCTCTCTGAAGTCCGTTTAATTTTGTTTTTTCAATTAAATCCTTTTCTCCATCATCAAATTTTCCTCTTAAATATTTAAGTCTTGAATTGGTTATTTCCAGGACTTTTTTCGGAATCATTTGCTCTAAAAAAATCTCACCTATATTCTCTGCTCCTGCATTGCAGCAGTCAGACTCGCTAATATCAAGCGCAAGTTTCTTATAATACTCTCTTAAAGGAATATAATTTGGATTTTTTGAAAGCATCTCATTTCTTAATTCAACAGCATTTTCAGGAAAAGGCTTATCAGGATGGCCATCATCTAAAATTGAGTCTAAAAATTTTCCTTCATTGATATTAATTAAGTTGCATAATTCAGACGCTTCATGTTCAGAAAGTTCTAAACTAAAATCAATCTCATAGATTAATTTTTCTTTCTGAAGTAATTGCCTTAACATTTTTATTTACCTAGAAAATAGTTTATAAATTTATCTTTTCTCAACAATAACTCTTGTCTTGCAGGGAAGCTTTGACTTTATTTTGTTCAACGCATCTCTTGCAATTTTAACTGCCTTGTCCCCATTAACTGCAACCAGCATAACATCCTGCCCTGATGCAACCAATGCAGCTCTACCCATGGCTTTACCATAACTCTGCTGCATGCCTTGTGACATTCTGTCTGCTCCAGCTCCAGTTAGGGCTTTATTTTCTCTTAAAATATGATGTGGAAATACTCTTATTGCAAAGTAATGCTCTTTAGGTAAATTTTTATCAAGAATTTTATTAATAAACTGTCTTGAGGCTTCAAGTGCATTATCCCTAACTTGAATTCTTTCCAAGCTTACTAGTTTTAAAATAGATGAATATTTTCCTCTTTCATAACCTTGTATATCTCCCATCTGCATCTTTACAATCTTATGTGGTGGAATAGCTTTAATATAAGATTTAGCCTTAACACTGGACTTTCTAGTATAAGGGCGGGCTTTTTTCTTACTGTAAGCAGCAGCTTTTCTTAGTGCCATTTTTAAATTTCACCTTCAGTTTTTTTATAATTTTGTTTTTGAGGGCAGTAATCTCCACCCTGCCTGCACCTTAAAAAATAATCTCTAGCTAGTTCATCCTCTTGGTCATTTCTACTAACTGGCAGATTAGTTCTGACTCGCATTCTGCTGCATTTCCCTATATATTTACAAGTGTCTCCCATTTTAAATTTCACCTTCAATTTTAATCATAATATTCCTCTTCATCTATATCTTCTTCTTCAAAAGTCTTTTCAGATTCACTATTCTTACTAATTATGTTTTCTGGCCTCATTTTGCTTCCACCTCTGTGGTTAATGATTGTCCTGGTAGCCCTTTTTCAAATATTGCTCTGACCAATCCTTTATTTCCGTGGGCGCTGGCAACCTTTCCTTTGATAATTTTTCCAGCTGGAGATTTCCAGCTAACTTCCTTGCCAACTAGCTTGCTGGCTTCTTCTCTATTTTTTGCACCTAAATCTAGCAAAAAATGCTTTTCGTGAATTGTGCGTTTTCCTCTTCTAAACTGCACTACTATTCCTTTAGTTGTCATTTTCCTTAACATTTACTGATAAAATTAGTTTTTAAAGCTTGCTATTTACATATCAATAATATTTCTCTAAATGTTTCTTTTTTCTTGCTTCATATTCTGATATTGATTCCCCAGATTTTCTAAAGATTTTTGGGGGTTTTTCAGGCTTCCCATATTGTTTTTCAAATTCTTTTGCTTGAGAATTAGATAATTGACCAGAAAAATACATTTCTCTTTTTACAACAAAATCACTAGGTTTATAGTCATCTCCTATTGAATATTCAACTCTTCTTTTATTAGAGTCATAATTTGAATTATAATCTCTTTTATTTAATTTCTCACTTTTTTTATTTACATCATATGAAGGTGTATTATCTTTACCTCCAAAAACACCATCAACAAATTTTTTATTTAAATTAGAAAATGATTCCAGTAAACTTCCGCTTTCTTCTTGCTTTGGTTGGGGTGGTGAGGTATAGGTTTGCGTAGGTTTTGATGATTGAATTGAAACAGGGGGAGTGTAAGTTAGAGTAGGAGCAGGTTTAGGGGTTGGTTTTGGAGTAGGAGGGATATAGGTTTGAGTTGGCTGCGGTGTTGGTTTGGATGCTTCTAACCCATTAAGAACATTATCAGGAACTTCAATAATTATATTATTGCCTTGAATTTTTGATGGTTTTGGATTATAATTTGGGTTATTTTCTTCAGAAGAAGGTATGAATATAATACTTCTCTCTTTATTTTTAATTGTATTTCTCGTCGTTCTTGCATCAATTTCAGTAAAAGAAGTTATTTGTTTTGGAGGAATATACGGCTGTGAAATTTCCTGAGGAATTGGGGTTTGTTCATGTCTAGATATAAAATTAGCCACCTGATATATTACTGTAAGTATTGTACCTGCAGCAGCCAATCCCCCAATTAACCATTTTAGTTTGCCTGATTTTTTTGCTGGTGTAATTTGAGTGGCAGAAGGTTGTGCTTTTGAAGGTTTTGGTTTTAGACTAGCCCCCTGCTGCTTATTTAATCTAGCAATATAAATTCCTTCCCATCCTTTTTTTACATTACTATAAACTCTAGAAATATCTTGATACTCAAGTCCGCCATCTCTTAATTTACAATAATGTTCAAAGTCATTTATTTTTATTTCAGAATCAACCTTTCTCTCAAGAGGCTGTCCAGCTTCTCTACCTAACTTAACTAGTTCAGCTTCTAAATTTCCTTCATCCCCATTAGTCATAAAAACAATAAGAAATAGAAATATAAATATTTATCTAAAAGATAATTTCAAAGTCGCCAAGCTCTTTCTTCAATACTTCAAATATCTTGCTAGTGCTCTTAATTATCATCTTGTCCTTTTGTTCAGTCAGTGCTTTTTTCAGCTCTTCTTCATTGCTGTCCACAAGCTTGCTTGTTATCTTGCTTATTTTTCCCTCTTGAATTAAAAATGAAGCAGTATCGCTAATAATTAAATCATAATGCTTATCTCCTGCTTTTATTCCAATCCTGCCTTTCTGCAAGCTTACTAGCTCGCATCTCTGATTATACTCAATCAAGTGATTTAATAGTATGGAAGCATTTTTCCTTGCCTCTTCAACACCATGCTTGTCCAGCTTGCCCTGCTTGAACTTATTTTTTGAAGAAACCAGCTCTTTCAAAATCCTCAGATAAGTTTCAGGTAGCTTTCCCTTGTCAATAAATTCAGTTTCAAACTCCTTAATTATTGCAGCCTCTCCTTTCTTGCCAAATACTGATTGAAGCATCTTAAACACATCACTGTAAATCTGGTCAACAGTCTTTTCATTAAACCTTTTTTCAATCTGCTTTCTTAATTCCTTAAGCCTTTTCATATAAGATTCAAAGTCTTTTCTCAGTTCATCGATTTCTTTTCCGCTGACTTCCTTTACTTTTTCATGCTCATATCCCTTGTAAAGCTTCAAAACCCTGTCTAAAATATCAACATACTTCTTTTCAAGCATTTTCTCTTTATCAACAAAAATTTCTTTCATCATTGGAACAGTCTCCTTAGTAGTTGGAGGAGGCAGTCCGTATAGCATAAGTATTGCCTGGCTAGGCGTCAAAATTCCCCAATAAATATCTCCAATTGCAATATCCAATAATCTTCTTTTTACTGTTTCAGAAACTTTATCACCCATAGACATGAACATATCAATAGCTTCTGGGCTAGGTTTTAACTTGCCCATTTTAAGCAATAGCTTCCATGGCATAAAAGTTCCCTTGTCAAATAAAGGAACACCATCTCTAATCAGTGTAAAGAAAACAGGATTTGCGTCTTTAACTCCATCCCAGAATTCAGTTAAAATATAAATCTGCACATTCAGCTTGTTTTTAACTCCAGCTAGTTCACCAGCCTCAATAATATAGCTGTAAATTATGCTTCTTAGCTTTTCTTTTAGCTCTAATCTTGGCATTCTCTTAACGTCAGTGTCATCAATTACAATCCATACATCAACATCAGAAGTTTTAGTAGTGTCTCCTCTTACGAAACTTCCTGAAAGAATATAACTTACCACATATTTTTCAAATTTTCTTAAAACTAGGCTTTTATGAATTTCAGAAACTCTCAAGCTTCCTAAAAAGCCCTTGTCATGCAGTGGAAAAGACATTGAATATGCAGATACAAGCTCAAACTTGCTGTCTAAGCTTGCATTAAAAATATCAACTGGCGTCTTAATATGAATCCAGAGTTTCATCTTTGTATTTGCAGCCATCTTAATTATTTCTGGCTTGATTTTTGGAATAGATTTGAACTTTTCTTCAGGAATCATAACTAATAAGTGAATTGGCTTTTCTTTCCTTTCAGCTTCAGGGACCTGTTCCTCATCTTCTACTTTTTGCGCAGCCTGCGGAGGTATGATTCCTATACTAAAAATAAAAGGATACTTCTTAATCAAGTCTTTTTTCAGTTTTTCAAGCTTGGTTCTTGTTTTTTCCAAGTCCTTTCTTACACTATCAGGAATATCAGAAGGAAGTTTTTCAGAATTATACTTGTCCTTTACCTGCTTCATGGTTTCTTCAACGCCTTTCTTTTCCTCTGTCATATTAATTACTCAAAAGAAGTATATTTAAAGCTATTGGTGGGTGTATGCAAATTTTTATATAGTTATAAATAAAGTGATTTTCATGGTTTTTGATAGCCTAAGGGAATCTATAAGTGATTTGAATAAAAGACTTGTTAGTAGAATTACAGGCGGCAAGAAAAAACAACAAGGGAAAAATCCACAAGTTAAAACTAAATCGTCAGTGCCAACTCCCCCTTCAATCACTAGAGAAAAAACTCCTCAAAAAGAATCTATTTCTATTTCTCCTAAAGAATTAGCTCCTTCTGCTCAAGAATCAGCAGTAGAAAATTATATGCGAAATTATCCAGAGCAATATAAGCAGGAGCAGGAGTTCAATCAATTTAAACAGACTCTTTATAATGCAGAAGCTAATAGAAAAGCAGCTTATACTCTAGCTTACTCAATTGGAAAAGACATACACGGAAAGGAAAAAATAGAAGTATTAAATTATTCAGCACTAACTGATTTAAAGCCTATTTTTTATGAAAAATATAATAAAAAATCTTTTAGAGGAGTAATTGCAGCAGTTAAAACTCCTCAGGGAAAAAAGCAAAATATTCTTACAGCTAAGACAGTTCATAATCTTCTTAAAAAGCTAGAAAAAGACGGAATAGAGCCAGTTTCACTTGAGCAAAGAATTAAGCTATTTAGAGAAAGGCAAATAAAATCAACTAAGCCAGTTGATATTTCTGGCACTACTTATAGTGAAGATGTAGGATACGCATCTTTAAGAAAAATGAATGACGAGCTTAAAGCTCAAAAAAAACCTCCAGCTTTCCGGTTTCCAGGTGAAAGTAAACCAATATATGAATATATTAAAGAGCCAGAACCTCCAAAAGTTGATTCAAGTACAGGCCAGCTAATAAAGCCCAAAGATCCTAGGCAAGAATTAAGGGAAAGAGTTAAAAAAAGCTATGAAAGCATAAAAAATATTCTTGGAAAAGATATTAATCTAATTATTAAAGATTCAGAAGAAAACGAGCTTTATCGCGGAAAAGATTCACAAGCTATTTATCAGGTTCTCTGGGAACAGCTTGGGCAAGATACCTATCCACTAAGCTTTTCATATGAAGGTAAGTCTGACCCTTCAAAGCTCTATGATTTAATTTTTTGTGAAAAAATAGATTCAAATCTTCATGAAGAGCTTCAATGCCACTACTGGACTATAACTAGAAAAGAGTCACTTCAGCTTAAGGATTAGCTTGCTCATTTTTCCTTAAGTAAGGCCCTCCATGAACAATCTGCATTCTTGAAGAAACTGTTTCTTGGAATTCTTTAAAATGATAAACTACAGTTCCCCCAACTTTTTCTACATCAAATGATTCTTCCCAATACTCTGTAGCACAATGATCATGGGGCTGTTCAGGGAGTTTTGGAGGAGAAGCTAATAATAAAATATTTTCATATAAAATCTCTTTAAATCTGTTTTCATCTGGAATATGCATACCATTACTAAAATGCAAGTGAATCTTCACTCTATCTTCAAGCTCTTCAACTTTTTCAATTACAGGCATTAAAGTAAATACTTAATAGAATATTTAAATTTTATTATACTAAGTTGCTAGGAACTTAAGCACTTCATATACTAAAAAAGCAGGCCATACTAATGCTTTTAAAAATCCAAGAACTCCATTCCAAAAGCCAGTTGCCTGCTGTATATAATATACTGCAGCTCCTAAAAATCCTAAGAAATAAGTACAACCTCCACAAGCACCACTGCATGAACCACACTTAAGTCTTTCTTTATCAGTTTTTCTTCTTGCCATGTTAATATTAATAATTTAAGTTATTTAAATCTTTAGAAATATAAACTGTTTATTTCACTTTCTCTTCCTTGATTTGATTACTAGAAAGGTAATTAAAATTATGAAAAATAATGCAGTTCCTGAATATGCTAAAAAATTACTTTCTGGATTTGGAAAAAAGAACAAAGTAAGAACTCCAATAATAATGATTATTAGGATTAAATTATTGATTTTCATTATAAAATATGGGCCTGCGCAGAATTGAACTGCGGATCTACTCGGTGTAAACGAGTCGTCATTTGCGGGCTTCTAAAATGATTATTTCAAGAAGCTAACCACTAGACCACAGGCCCATTAGACTAAGAAGATTTACTCATTAAAAAGCTTTCTGTTTCTTTAGAAGTTGGAATTTTTCCAATTTTAATAAATTGTTTAAACTTAAATAAATTTTTAGGATTTGATGAACCAATAATCTTATAAAATTGATTAATTTTATTTTCACCATAAATAAGTATTCCTTTATTATACTTACCAACTTTTATTCCGAGATGATTAAAACCTAAACAAATTGAATCTCTAAGAGATTCTGAAGTTACTGACAAATGAATCATTGCTTTAGAGTGAGGATGTGCAGATAAACTTCCATCTGTGTCAAATAATCCTCTAATACAGTATGAGGTTAACTCATTATTTTTTAAAATATACTTTGGTATCTTTATTTTATGATTTAATTTCTTCCCCTTAGGAAATCCTATTTTTAATAAGTATTCTGAAATGGGTTTGCTATACATAATTAATCGTAGTGACCTATTAGCATTTGATAAGTTTATCCTAGGAGTCATATTAAATAGGTTTTTCAAAAGCTTTTTCAAATAATTCTCAAAATATTCTCTTTCAAGAATTTTATCGCCACTAATACATATTCCTTTAAGATCAGAATAGAGACATCCATCTCCAAGCATTATCCCATAAAATTCTGCAAATTCTTTTGTATTTTTGCTTGGTAATAAATATGGTTTAAAATATTTATTACCAGATTTTTGCCCCCAATATGGTTCTAAAATTTCAATTTTGCTTTTGAAATCCTCAAAAGATAATTTAGGATTTAATCTAATAAGCTTTCTAAAAACTGATAAAGGAATTGTATTTCCTTTAATCAACCAATCATATCTTAGAGTATATTCACTAATACCTAATTCTTTAGCTAAATAAATAAAGCTTTTACCATTTTTTATTTCAAAAACTAGTGAGTTAATCAATTTTTTTGAAATTTTGACTCTTTTTTCAATAAATCATTGCCCAATTTTATTCATACTAATTAAACCACTATAATTTTTAAAAACATTTCTATTCTAAATGTTTTGTATAATTAAAGGATTCAAATTCACTTCTTCCTTCTTCATCAATATTTACTATAGAAATAGTGGCATTTTTCCTCATAACATATTTTTCAGTATTTTGCAATGTATCTCCATGCAAATATGAAAGAAGGCAGGAAATTGGCCCTCCATGGCTTACAAAAAGCACAGATTTATCATGATGTTCACTTCTAATTTTTTCATAAAACTTTATAACTTTTTCCCAGACCTCTCCCATTGTCTCCCCCCCTTCTGGTTGAAATTCCCACCACTCTTGCCCTAATTTTTCTAAATCATTTTGACTCACTTCTCGCGGTTTGCCCTCATATATTCCCTTTGACTGTTCTCTTAATTCAGGAATTTTCCTCATTTCAACTTCAGGATGAAACTTTAAAATTTCTTCAGCAGTTCTTACACATCTGTCCAAATCACTTGAATAGCAATAATCAATTTTATCATCTTTAAGTTTTAAAGCAGCTCTTCTTGCTTCATCCTCTCCTTTAAGAGTTAGTTTAGAATTAAAATGCCCTTGAGAGATTTTATTTAAATTTGCATGACTTTCACCATGTCTTACTATATATAATCTCATTTTATACTGTAGAAATTCTACTTTATAAGCTGCTGCTTATATTCCCGCCGCATAAAAGATATAATGAAGGTTTCTTTTCGCCGCACTTATGACAAGTAACTTGTGTTTCAAAATGTTCCATTATTCCAGATAAGCCTTTCTCACAAATAAATTTTAGCTCGTCATGCTTTTGTTCACTCATTTCAACTTCAAGAACTCTATTATCTGGATTAAAATCCAAAATACTTACATCCTTGTATATTTCAGACTCCCTTTCAATTTTTTCCCAGTCCCACTGTTTCTTAAGTAAAATTCCGTATTTTGCCATATTCTGCATATATTTAAAGTATTTTTAAACTTTATGGCACTAACAAAATTTAAATATAAACAAATCAACAGAAAGGTTAAGAGAGAGTAAAAGAAAACCGTTAGGTGTTCATCACCCCCGAGGCATGTTTAATAGGAGGGTTTGATAAAGGGAACCTTTGGTGCCCTTTATGCGCCAGTAGTATAGTGGTTATTATACGGCGTTGCCAACGCTGTGGCCCGGGTTCGACTCCCGGCTGGCGCATTCATGGGATTGAAAAATCCCATTTTATTCTACCGGTATTTGGAGAGAGTACTCTGAAAGTGATGGTTTCGAATCACGAGCGATTTCACGAGTAAAAAGCAATGTAGCCCAGAACGAGTGAGGTCGCGAGAAGGCTGGCGCATTTGACTTTGCTATATAGTAAGATCAATAAGAAGTCAGGTGCGTCATTGGCGCATATGATTTCACTATCTAATTAGTCTGCCATCATAGGCCCATTATCTATCATTAAAAGAGCAGCTTCTATCCCAATATCTAATTTAGCTGTTTTATAGCCTTTATCACCTTCAACTGCATCAGCTCTATGAAAAGTATAAGCTCCTAAATCTCTAAACTCTCCAAACTCCCTTATAGCATCTATCATGCTTCCACTATATCTTAAAAACCCATTTGGAGAAGCCTGCATACTAGCAGCCTCTCTCAGTGTCTCATAATCTCTTGGATTAAAACTCCTTACTAAAATAACTTCTCTCTTATCAAGATTAATCATCCCTACACTTTTCCCATTAGAAATAAAGCACTTATCTATAATACACGAACTATCTGGGAATCTTGCAGCAACAAAACCATTTTCCTCAATTAAGAATCCCTCTTCATCTTTCTGAGCTAATAATTTTTTTATTGTTTTATCTTCGAGATGTACTCCCCTTATATAGTTTCCATATCTCATTAAAGCAGTTGCATAACCCTCATCACCTTTGTTAATAATTCTAATACCCTTCACACAGCTGCCTAATCTAACATCAATCCCTTTTACTACATCCTTCCCTTCTACTAAATCTCTTAACCCAAATTCATAAGTTCTAAAAGGATTAGTATTATGGATTTTTCCCATTTTATTTAAATTTCCCTTATTTTCATCTCAATCCATTCCACCCATTCCAGGAGGCATTCCACCATATCCTCCTCCCCCACCGCCTCCACCCCTGCTTGATGCAGCAATTACATCATCTATTCTTAATATCATCATTGCAACTTCAGAAGCAGAATCAATAGCCTGGGTCTTTATTCTAAGTGGCTCAACTATTCCTGCGCTTAAATTATCTTCAATCTTTCCAGTAAACAAGTTTAATCCAGCAT
The DNA here is from genome assembly GCA_043810775.1 of archaeon. Taxonomy (GTDB): domain Archaea; phylum Nanobdellota; class Nanobdellia; order Pacearchaeales; family GW2011-AR1; genus JBDRJD01. The sequence goes on from JBDRNU010000007.1 coordinate 55,494, forward strand.
TTTTCATTCCAGAATCATGCTTTGCTTTTAGTTCAGTTAAAGTATCAATAGGGTCTAGTCCTGCATTTTCAGCTAAAGTTACAGGAATATATTCAAGCGCAGAGGCAAACTCATCAACTGCAAGCTGTTCTCTCCCAGATAAACTCTGCCCGTAAAGCCTAAGCATTCTAGATAGCTCCATCTCAATAGCTCCTCCACCAGCCACAATCTTATCATCTTGAATTGCAGCAGACACATCTCCCAAGCCATCTTTTATAGCTCTCTCAATTTCATCAATAACATGTTCAGTTCCGCCATGAATAAGTAAAGTCAAAGCCTTGGGATTATCACAGCCCTTAACATGAGTCATTGCCTCATCTCCCTGCTTTACCTCTTCAACTATACTTGCCTTTCCAAGCTGTTCACTGGAAAGCTCATTTAAATTGCTGACTATCTTCCCGCCAGTGGCTCGTGCAAGTTTTTCCATGTCAGACTTTGCAATTCTTCTGCAGGCATAGATTTTTTCCTTAGCCAGATAATACTGGGCTACATCATCTATTCCCTTCTGGCAGAATACAACACTAGCGCCAGAAGTTTTTATCTTTCTCACCATATCTTTCAGCATTTTATCTTCCTGTTCAATAAAGCTCTGTAATTGTTCAGGAGTTGAAATTGAAATCTTAGTGTCAGTTTCAGGGCCTTTAATTTCTAATGCAGCATCTAATAATGCTATTCTTGCATTTTCAACTTTAAGAGGCATATCCATTGAAACCTTCTCCTTGTCAAAAACAATTCCAGAAATTAGTTCTGTACGGTCTATTCCAGATCCCTTGTTTTTTTCAATCTTAATATTGCTTAAATCTACTTTTCCATTTTCAGAAATCTGCTTCACAGCCTTTACAATCAAGTCAGCAAATTTTTCTTTGACTGATTCAGCGCCCTTTCCAGTCATTGCAGTCATCGCAATATTTTTTAATATCTGGTCATTATTGCCTACACTAGTGGCTAGCTCTTGAAGAATCTGCTGGGCTTTTTCAGCAGCTAATCTATACCCTTTAGTGATTACAGTTGGATGAATCTTGTTATCAAGAAGCTTTTCTGCATTTTCTAAAAGCTTTCCTGCAAGCATTACAGCAGTAGTAGTTCCATCTCCTACCTCATTTTCCTGTGTCTTCGCTATCTCAACCATCATCTTAGCAGCAGGATGCTCAATTTCCATTTCTTCAAGAATAGTAACCCCGTCATTAGTAACAGTAATATCTCCAATACTGTCTACAAGCATCTTATCCATTCCTTTTGGCCCTAAAGTAGTTTTTACAGTATCTGCAACCAGCCTAGCAGCTAAGATATTATTTCTTTGCGCATCTTTCCCAATCATTCTGCTCATATTCTCTGGCAAAATAAAAATTGGCTGTTTGTCGTTATTCATATTTTTCTTCCTGATTTATACTTATTAAATTTTATTATACTGGATAATCTACTTATCCCCCGCTTGCTTTAACATAAGAATCTATTTTTTCAGCTGTTAAATTGCCCGCATTAATCTTATATCCTTCTTCACCTTCCATTTTTTTGAAAAATTCCCTGACTTCATTTAAAGATGAGCTAGTAGTAACTACATTTTCCAATCCATTTATGATTTTATATCCTGTATCTAGGAAGTTTCTAACAGTTTTTTCAAGATTAGCTAATCTATCTGTATCTTCTAAAAATGCTCTCCAGTAATCATGTCCTGCATTTAGTGGAATTCCGTGAGCTAGGGCTCCGTAGCTTCCTCTTAATGTACCTGCAATTAAAGCTCCTGCATAAAGCCCGGCAAAAAATTCAGCACTATCAATTGTTGTTATATAATCTGGACTAACTTTAAGTTTTTCAGCAAAAAGTTTAGTCTTAAGATAGTATTCTTCAAGAGTTCTAATAGCTCTTGTTTCTAAATTCATTTCAATAGCATCTCCATTTTCCTGAAGTTTTGAAAAAATAGGATGTAAAGGCAGTGCCAAATCAAATACTAAAGGGCCTTTTTTTGTCTCTCCCGCATCTAAAAGCCTGCTTTTCATTACATGATGTGGGCAGGCTCCAATATCCCCGCTTATTACTTTTTTAAAGTCATTTTTTACAATATAAGTTTCAGCAATATCTTTAAAAGCCCTTCCTAATTTTTCTCTTTTATCTTCAGGAAGTCTTTCACCATTAGCTCCAAAATAAAGCCTGTCGCAATATTTTATGCAAGCCTTAGTTATTTTTTCAGAACTCATATAATCTTCAAGCTGTGCTAATAATTCTCTTTCAATAATCCCACTGGCTACATGAAGCAATGCTATAGAAGAAATAGAGCTTTTTACATCATCCCATTTAGGAACCTCTTTTCTTCTCACAGCATCACTAACCATTCTCTGAAGTGTTAAATCAGGAACATACTCTCTGATTATAATCCTATTCTGGTCGCACTCAGGAACATTAGCACTATATAAGTAAGGAAATATTCTTACTTCTCTTCCATCAGTTGAAACCTTGATATTATTAGCAACACCAAGCACTGCTTTTTCAACTCTGAACTCCTTTTCATATTCCCCATTTTCACCGTCATATATTTTAAATACAGTTACTGGTTTAATAAGGATGTCAGAAGGCATGTCATATCCAGTTACTTTTACTCTAAATACCCTGGACTTTCTATTTTCTTCAGGAGATATTTGATATGCTTCATAACTATTCACAGTCATGTCTCCAAAATTTCTGGAATAAACTTTTGACAATAAGTTGCATACTATTTCAGGCTCAATTCCAATATCTGCATTAGTATTTTCTTCATTCATTTTAAATTATATTATAAATTATAATTTTATTTATCTGGTGAATCTTAGCTCTTATCTGCTTGAGTTTTTCTCCAATTTTAGCTATGTTAGCTTCCTTATCATCAGCTATAAGGCTGATTTTCTTCATTATATTATCCTTATTTAGTATAACTTGCATAGCCAAATCCTTATCCTTTTTATAATAAGAATTTATAAGTTCAATATAGCACTGCTTTAATTCTAAAAAAACCTCGCTAATTTTCTTAGTCTTGTCTTTTTGAATCTCATCATTCTTTAAAAATCTTGCGATTCTCTTGATTTCATCCCCTACATGCTCTAAATTATATGCAAGCCACCAGTGATTAAACATTTCTAATCCATCAAGCTTTAGCATATTCAATACTGAAGGATTATTTGCTCCCTTAATAAGAATTTTATTAATTAAAAAATAAAATTTATTTATATCTTCATCAGCTTCATAAATTTCATTAAACTGCTTGGAGTTTAGCTTGCCTTCATTAAATCCAGCTTCAAGAAGTTCAAGCATGTTCCTTATATTATTGTCAATTCTCTTGACAAAATTAGACATATTTACCTCTTCTAAGTCAAAATAATCCCTGGCAACTAGCCTGTCCTTATCATCTTCAATAATTTCCAGTCCAATCAGGTAGTTTAGCAATTTTTTTACTTTAGGCTTCTTGTCGCTGTCTAGCCCTTTAATTTCAAAAGTATTAAAATCCTGTGCATAAGCTACAGAAATCTCTCTTTTCATTGTATCCTCTCCAATTACATTGGAAAAATCCAAAACTTTTTTGTTCTCGCCGTTAATTTTTTTATAAGTAGGGCTGATTGTTATCTCTCCATTTGCACTTCTCTCTAAGAATATATGGTCCCCTTTTTTCAAGCCTGACTTATCAATCCAGTCTTTAGGTAAAGCCAAAGCAAAGCTTGAATTCCCAAGTCTGATTAATTTTCTTTGTTCCATAATTTATACCCCTTAGACTTTCAAAATTATTAAAATGCGGAAAGTCAAATCTAAGTTTTTTCCACATGAAATGCAGGTTAATTTAGTTTTTAAAGCAATATTATAATATAAAGTATATATTAAAGAATATATATTAGTAATACTTGTATATACTAAAAAGAATAAAGTTAACACTCTTTTCAAATTAAGTATATAAGATATATATTACATTTCCATTACCAATAAAAGTATCTATTACTATATATTATTACAGCGAGGCTGGCTGGATCCCTCGCTGACTTTATAATCACTTTAAGACAGGGAAAAAGAGTGAAATTAGCGTATTTATTTTTTCTTAACGCAGTTTCCAATTTTATAATTTAAATAAATCAGTTTAAAATAAAATGAAAATAGGAATTCAAGCTAGAGAAATAATGAATGAAGATTTTCCAATAGTAGACTCATCGCTAACTTTGGATAAGTGTGTAAAAAGTTTAGGAAGGAATAATGAAGCCTGCATAGTTGTAAAACAAGGGTATTTTCACAGCATTCTGGGCTATGATGACTTGCTTAGGGGATTTATGGAAAGAAAGGACAATTCAGCTAAAATCAGTGATATAAGCATTGAAGAAAATTTTAGGGTAGTTGGCCCTGATAAAGATATAATTGAGATAATAGAGCTTATGAATTCAAACAATACAGAATTTATAGTTGTCAAGGACAGCAAAAAGATATTAGGCCTAATAACTAAAAAAGATATTATCGACATTGAACCTTTGTTATTTGATTCTATAAAGCTAAAGAGTCCCGAACAGCAGCTAATTACACTTTATCACTAAAATTGTATTTACTTTGAAATATATATTACTAAAATATAACATTTATAAACAGGTGCACCTTTACACATAAAAGAGGACAAAATGGAAGCAAGAATCAAGGTTGGTGACGTAATGACCCGAAATTTTGTGTCTGTTGCTCCAGATGTAAATCTAACTGACTGCGCTAAAATTATGATAAAAAAACGCGTAGGAAGTTTAATTATCAAGGACAAGCAAAAGTTACTAGGAATTATAACTGAAAAAGATATTATCTGGGCCCTCACCAAGAAAAGTGAATCTGATTTAAGGAAAATTAAAGTAAAGGAAATTGCAGCTAGAAAAGTAGCTACTATAAAACCCTCAGCAGATATCTCTCAGGCAATTAACCGTATGAAAAAACTAAAATTCAGAAGGCTTCCAGTAGTTGTAAATGGAAATGTTATAGGCATGCTGACTCTAAAAGATGTACTCAGAATCGAGCCTTCTTTATTTGATATAGCTTCTTACAACAATGATATAAAAGAAGAGGGTGAGAAATTAAGAAGAAAGGCTCAAGATGGAGGGCGCTGGATAAATGAAGGCATGTGCGAGGAATGCGGAAATTATAACCTTCTTTATAAAGTAGATGGAAGAGTAATATGCCCTGTCTGTAAAGATTCCATGTAAAAAAAAGATTTAAATATACCCAATTCTAATAATTATTAGTAAAAAAGAGAATAAAATGTCAGAGAAAGATGTAATATTTACGGGAAAAGTTAAATCTTCAGCTATTTTTGATTATAAGGAAACTTACAAATTCGTATATAATGCCTTGCTTGACCTTAGTTATTTTGTAGAGGAAAAAACCTATACTGAGAAAATTACTTCAGCAGGAAAGGAAATAGAAATAGAGTGGTTTGCTAAAAGAAAGATTTCTGATTATTTTAGGTTTTTGCTTAAAGTTAAATGGAGAGTGATGGATTTAGTAGATGTTGAAGTAGAGGAAAACGGCAGGAAGAGAAAGATGAATAAAGGAAGTGTTGAAGTCAAGATAACTGCCACCCTTGAAAAAGACTATGAGCATAGGTGGGAAAATAATGCTTTTACCAAGTTTATGCGGGGATTATATGATAAGTATATTATAAGGTCAAGAGTGGATATGTATGAAGATAAGATTACAGAAGAAACTGAAGAGGTCCTAGCTCAAGTAAAATCCTGGCTTTCACTAGAAGGAATGAGATGATCTTAAGGAAAGGTTTATATATTTCTTCCAATTTTAGGTAGCATAATGATAAAAAAAGGTATTTTTTTCATAATATTCTTGTTCCTATTAATAATCCCAGTTTATGCTGATGTTATAAAACTTAATGTACAGACTGAAGTAGTAAATGATGTAATAATTTCTGAATTAAATGAGCCGGCAATATTCAATCTTAAAATAACTAATCTGGGGCCAACTGACAATTTTGAAATATATAATTTGTTAGGGATAAGCATGAGTCCAAAAGGCACTTTTAAAATAGAATCAGGCCAGATTAAAGAAGTTGAAGTAAGAGCCTTGCTTCCTGAAAAATACAGGGCTCAGTCAGGGTTTTTTAATTTTGTGTATAAGATTAGAGGTCAGGATTCAGGAATCCAGGATGAGATTCTAACTGTAAATGTAGCTAAAATTCAAGATGCAGTTGAAGTCGGAGCTTATGATATTGACCCTGAGTCTGAAGCTGCTATAATTTATGTGATAAATAAAGTAAATCATGACTTTACTAATTTAAATTCTAATTTTAATTCAGCTTTTTTCACTTTTAGCGAGTCTTTCTCACTAGGCCCTCTAAGCCTTAAAGAATTTACAGCTCCTATAAATAAGGATCAAACTAGGACTCTTGAAGCTGGAAATTATATTGTTACTGCTGAAATTGAACTAGAGAATATTAAAAAAACTCTTGAAGGAAATATTAGGTTTGTTGAAAAAACAGGGATATCTACTTCTGAAAAAAAATCAGGCGTAATAATTTCTAGTCTAATAATCACTAAAAATAATGAAGGAAATCTTCCAACAGTGGCTCAAGTTAGTGTAAGTAAAAATGCTATCTCAAGATTATTTACTAGTTTCAGTTTAGAGCCAGATTCAGTTGAGAGAACAGGTTTTATTATTGAGTATAAATGGCAGTCAGAGCTCCGGCCAGGGGAAAATATCCAAGTCAAAATTACTACTAACTGGACTTATCCTTTGCTGATATTATTGGGAATTATAATTATTGTATTTTTAGCTTATGTTTATACTAAATCTAACCTAGTTTTAAAGAAAAAAGTAAGCTTTGTCCATACTAAATCTGGAGATTTAGCTCTAAAAATTATAATACATGCTAAAGCTAGGAAATTTGTTGAAAAAATATTAGTAGTTGACAAGCTTCCTCCTCTGGTTAAGCTTCATGAAAGATTTGGTAGCATAGAGCCTGATAAAGTTGATCATAAGAATAAAAGATTAGAATGGAATGTAGATGCCCTGCAGGCTGGAGAAGAGAGAATATTTACTTACATAGTTTATTCTAAAGTAGGGATAGTTGGAAAGTTTGAGTTGCCTCCAGCTAATGCTGTATTTGAGAGAGAAGGCAAGATTCACGAGACCGAATCTAATAAGGCATTTTTCGTAGCTGAACAAAGATCTATTAGGGAAGAGTAAATTTAAAAACACTCTCATATTCTAAATTCTATCCCCCGGTGGCTCAATGGTAGAGCGTCTGGCTGTAGATTGCTAGGGTGGATTTTCCATTCAGGAAATAAAATGAAACCTGAGAAGCCTACGCTGAAACTAGAAGGTCGGGAGTTCGACTCTCCCCCGGGGGATATATTTTTATATCTCCTCCTATTTCACTGAATATAAAAAAATCAGGGGAAAAAGGTAATATGGAAGCAACATTAATTTTATATCTGGTAATCTTATTATGTTTTCTTTATTTATATTTTAAATCAGATATTATATCTTTTTTATTTAAGAAAAATTTTAAGTGCACTAATTGCACACAGTGCTGTAAATTAAGAGTGAAGCTTAGTAAAAAAGATATTGAACGAATTAAAACCGAACTTGATTATATTGAAACTGATAAAGGTAAAAAATGGATAAAAAGAGTTAATAATTACTGCATATTTATGAATATAAAGCAAGGAAAATCTAGATGTTCAATTTATAAAAATCGCCCAGATATATGCAGAGTTTTCCCTGTAAGGAGAATTTTTGGCTTTAAAAGTTATGATCATAGATGTAAAGCTTTTAAATTCCCAAAAATCTTGTCTAAAAAATAAGAAAGATATTTTTCTTATCAGAAAAGCTTAAATTTACTGCTTTCTAATATAACCAATGCGGTATGATGATGACCAATCTTTATTTGAATTGCCTTATATAAAAAGGTTGGAGAAGTCAAGAGATTTTAAGAAGATTACATCTACAGGAAGAGTTATTGTGAGGTATACTGCTGAGTGGTGCAGGCCTTGTAAAAATTTTGAGAAAAGAATTCTGCCTAGAAAAGATATGTTAAGATTTCTTAAAGAAAAAGACATTACCTTATTATTTGTGGATGTAGATGATTTTAGAGAGTTAGCTGAAGAAGCAGGAGTAAGGAATTTACCCCATGTTGAAGGATATCTAAATGGTAAAAAGGTGGGTTCAAGTTGGACGAATAATAATCCCAAGACTTTTTTTTATACGTTTTTTCAGGATGAGTAATGGGTGGTTGGAATGTAGAGGATATTTTTTATCACCATTAACTTTAAAAGATTTGATTTTTTACAACTAATAAGGGAGGTATAAAATATGGTAAAAATTGCTGACGTGAAGAAACTTCAAGGCAGTGTAGAAGGCAGTATTGAAGCTGAAGTAATGGAAATTGGGGAAACTAGGGAATTCAACAAGTTTGGGAATATTATTAAAGTAGCTAATGCAACTTTAAAAGATGACTCTGGCACAATTCAGTTAAGCTTATGGAATGATGAAATTAATAAAGTAAGCAAGGGTGATAAGGTAAAGGTAACTAATGGATATGTAAAGGAGTTTCAAGGAGACCCTCAACTTTCTGCTGGTAAATTTGGAAAATTAGAAGTTATAGGTGGAGATGGTGGGGAAGGTGAAGAAGAAAAAGAAGAAGTTGAAGAAGAAAAAGTAGAGTAAATCTCTGTTTTTATAAATTTTTTATTATTTTTTTATTATTTGAAAGAATACTTTTAAAAACTTCTAATTTCACTACTTCTAATGGAAACAGAAGTAGAGGAAATATATTCTAAGCATGCCTATGAGGGCATATATGACTTAATAAGGCTTAAAGATTCAATGGAATTCTGCAAGGAGATTGATGCAGAATTCAGTCAAGACCCTTTTCGTTGTAAACCTTTTATTCTAATGTTTATAGCTTATAGGGTAATTACAGATGATACTCAATTTAACAAAGAAATAGAAGACAAAAAATTACACGAGCCACATTTTAGGGCAAAACTTGAACAAATTCAGCAGTATTTTAATTCAACTCTTCTGGAAGCTACAGTTTCCAAGTTATCTAAAACAGTTCCTACTAAAAGATATATTCTTCATAAAGATGATATTATATCTTCTCGTGAGGCAAATGCATTCTCAGCGCTCTCGCTTGACAGATTTAATGAATATCTTGATAGTTTCATTAGCGGAGAATTTGACAGGCGCGTTAGAGCTTCCAGTTAAAACTCATCCTTAAGCCAGTGAGCTACTAGATAAATTACAATTAAACTTACTATAGTTATGAATACAGAGGTGACTATGCTGGCTGCTGAAGAATCCTCAATATGAGTTATAAATCTTACAAAACTAAGTGAAATATCAAATACTGTCTGCCTCCAGGTAAAAGCTATTGTAAATCCTAAAGTAATTACTATCAACAGTCTAATCTGATTTGCAAACTCTCGCTTAAAATTTCTCTCAGTAAATAGCGAATGATTAATCTTCTTAAATTTCTCCCTCATTTTTATTGATGTTTGTCAATTAAATCGCATAAATTCCTTATTAATAATTGTTTCCGAGTATTTAAAAAATGTTCCCTTCCTCTTTCAATTGTATGCTGTCTGCTTGTATTAAGAATTTCTTTTTGCCTCTGCCTCAATTCATAAGCTTCACTAGCTAATTTAGCTTGTGTATAAGCAGTATAGCTAGCAGTTAGGCTCATATCTATCTAAGTATAGTAATTTTTATAAATGCTCTGCTTTCACTGTTTATATGAGCAAGAAGAAAAGGCGTCAGGCAAAGCATCCTCATAAGAATAAATATGAAAAAGGCTCCAAAGCTCCTGCAACACCAGGAGAAATAATCACTCCAAATTTTCAATCAAGCATATCTCCTGTAAGTATGTCATCTAATCCAAGAGTAGAAAGACCAGCTCCTCAACTAGAAGAAGAGTTTTACTTAAATGAAAACTACTATCCACCTGAATTTAAGTCAGCAGAAAGCCCAGATACTCAGGTCTGGATAAAAGTCGGGAAAATCATACGTCCCACTAGAGACCATTATCCTTTTTATATTTTAGAGGATCAAGAGCAAACAATAGACACTCTACCTTGGGGGCAGGTAAGAAAAGCATTAAAAGATTATGATAAGCGCAAGCTTCCAACAAAAATTAATAAGCATTCACTTGAAGCTTCTGTAATGATGTCAGAAAATCAGTTTAGAGAATCAAGAGGAATAAAAAGAAAAGGAGAATCTTCTTATTTTCATGAACAGGCAAGATTTGGGCAAGTTGCCAGACAAGAGCCTTCAAGGCAATTTCAGCCGGAAATTACTTACAAAGGCAGGGCAACTCAAACACTAATTGATCACTGCAGAAATAATGATTTAGATTATGATTTACATGGTGACGAGCTTGTTGTAACTTCATCTAAAGAAGAGTGGGAAGAGTCTTTAAGAAATATTCCAAGAAGTAACAGCCAAGAAGATTTAGACCCAGACGAGATAATTGAAACCTCATTTTATGTTACTAGGTTAAGTATAAATGCTGGAATAAATTCCAGAAATCTTACTCCAAGCCAATCAGAACTGCCTAGAATTTTAGGTACAAGCGGGCTTAACTGGAAATATAACTATCCTAGGCAAGAGAGATCAACTACTTATTCCCTATCAAGTGAAAATCCTCAAGTAGAAGTTAGTGTTTTTGGACCGCGCTCACTTATGAATAAATTTCTATCTAATCCTTATGTAAAGAGAGTAATTGAAGGCGAAAAAGAAGAAGAGACAGGTATGCAAGAAGCCGAGACAGGTATGCAAGAAGCCTCATTTGAAGTAAGGCTTGAAACTCCAGGAGTGTACAGTAAAGATTATTTAACTGGTTTCAGTTATGGCTTAGTTAATGAAATTGAATCACAGGGATTAAAGCCAGTTATAGAGCCGCATCCAGATGGAGATGATTCTAGAGCACTGGCAACTGTTCACGCGCCTAAATCAAAAATTGAGAGTTTACTAGAAATGGGAATGATGAGGGAAAGGCAGTATGTTCGAGATGATAAAAATCCAGACGAATCTTTTGATGTAAGCAGTTATCTTAAGAAAATATTTGGTGATTAGCTTTAAACTGCCATCTGTACTATATTATTGCTCTCATCAAGCTCATTGATGAGATTATCATCATCTAAGATAAAGCTAACTGAGTTGCTTGTAAAAGGCAGCTTGAAATTTTCAACTTTTAGAACTTTGCCAGCTCCAAAATCAATTTTTTCCAGCTCAAAGCTGTCAATCTCCTTTCCATCAGAAAATATTTGTAAGACTACATTGTCAGCGTCCATTAATCCCTGATTCTTGACTTCCACCTCAAAATTAAGCAGTCTGCCCCTTTTTTCAGCTTCAATACTTGAGAAATAAATGTCAGGAAGTTCAGAAATAGAATAAAGCCTGTCAAGCTCATTTAAAATATCTTGTGTCACTTCTTGATCGCAGGAGCTTGTATTATACATTATGCTTCTCGAGTTACTTGAATGCTCAAAGCCGAAAACATGCAGAAGTTCATGCAGCTCAACATTATACTCGCAGGATTCTTTGTAAAGGACAATTTTCCCTTTAGTTATAACATTAAATAAGCTAGTATTTACTATTTTCACTGGTCCCCCTTCTCCAGCTACAAATACATCCTCCCCAGTTAAATACTCCTGACCGCAGTAAACATCAATATCTCCAGCATCACTCACTTCCTTAAAGTTGATTGAGTCAATATTATTTTCAATAAAATCAAATGCAGAGTGAATATTGTCTAATTTTCTAGAACTGCACCCATTATGGATAAGATAAGTTATAGGCATGTGATTAAATCTCATATTAGTGTAAAATTGCAAGTTTGACTGGTAGCTTATTTCATCTATATTTGCAGAAGGAGTATAATTAGTGGCAAATTCAATAGGAGTTGCAAACTTAATTGATAGTGCATCATAAAGTAAAAAAGAAGTTACAGCAAGTAATCCAAGCAATATTATAAGAGACACCACTTTTCCAATTTTCATACTATTGGGGGTGGATGTATGTATTTAAATTTTAACTTCTTTTAGGATCTAAATTTGATTTAGCTAGGCTTAGATATTGGCGAGCTATTGGATATTCAGGTTTTAATTTAAGTGCTTCTTCTAGGCATTCAATAGCTTCACTATATTTCCTTTGAGAAATATAAGTTGAGCCCTTATTAGTCAGTGCAAGATGTTTTACTTTTTCTCCAATTTTATATGCTTTATCAAAATAATCAATTGCCTCATGAAGTCTTTCTAAAGCACAAAGAGCCAGGTTGTAATTATTCAGGCAAGATGAAATCATCTCTCTTTCTTTTATATCACCTCGTTCAGCCAGCTCTAAAAGAAAAGAAGAAATTTTCATTGAAGCAGTCGGCCTTCTATTTAAGAGATTATTACTATAGTTAAATAATTCTAATAAGGTCCTTTCTTTCCCGCCAAATTCATAAGTTTTCTTAAAAAGTGAGCCATCCTTTAATCTTACTCCTTCAGTTCTAGTTTGAATTTCCATTGTAAAATAAATCATAATTACTAATTTTTAAATGTTTTTATAATCTAAGTAAGATACAACACCCCTCGCTGCTCCTAGAATCTCTTCTTTGCTTCTTAAGTCAATAGAGTGAAGTACAGAAACAGCGTATCTTAGTTCATCAGAATCAAATTGCCTGGCAATATCTACTCTATTTATAGGATACTCCCCAGAATTATAATAACCCTTTATTGCTAAGAACATAAATGCATGCTTAAACTGCTTCCAGAACTTATCTCTTATTTTTTCAGTTGACCAGTAGCTAGTATTAGCAAGTGCGCTTTGAAGCCTCCTCCTAACTTTTTCAAGTCCAGATGTATAAATTTTTTTAGTAGTCTCTCTTGAAGGTAGTTTCGCTTTTAAAACTAAATCCTCTCCAAATAATGTTCTGCTCCTGTATCTATTAGTAAAATCAAAAGTTGTATTTTTTGGACCTATAAAGTGCTCTTTTGTAAGTGGAGTAAGCAGGAAAGTGTCATCAAGTTCAGATTCAGACAATATATCTTCAATAGCTGGAAGATGAACTTCAGGATTATTTTCAAATATTAATAAAATATCATTATCACTTCTTCCTTGCATAAAGGGATCATTAGTAGCTATAGAGCCAGTAGCTATCATGGAAATATAGTCTTTAAATTTTAAACAAAGTCTAGTATTCAATCGCTGTAATTCTGAATTCATAGCTTATCTATTTTTTTAAACTTTTTAATTATTACTGTGTTTATATGGAAATTTTATCTGCAATAATCTGTAGGCCTTTAGAATTGTACTTTTCCTAGTTTCAGCTGGCTTCTGAATCTCCAATAACTGAAATAACTGCTATTTCAATTAAAATATAGTAAGGTTTTTAAGCTTGCTCATTTATTGATTTCTATCACCCCAAAGTATATTCAAGTTAAAATGGAAACATTTGACTATTTTCCAGCAGTTGAATTATCAATTCTCGCAGAAGCATCAAGAGATATTTCAACTAGAGAGCATTTAAGGAATTTAGAGCGGGCTATTAAAGACTCTTATCAAAATAATGGTTCTATTTTAAAAGCACTAAAAGATGGGGCAATATTTGAATTATTAATTACAGCTTCTCGAGCAACTTATTTATATTCTAAAATTCAAAATAAGCTTCCAGATAAATTAATACCTGACTCAGTTAGATATTCTACAGTAGGAATAGCAGCAGATTTATTAGCAAATTCAAGTTAGAAAAGCTTTAAAAATCCCTAGAATCTTATCTCTTAATCACCCCTGAGGCATACTCAAGGGAAAGTAAAAGAAAACCGTTAGGTGTTCTTTAAGCCCGTATGGTGTAGCGGCTAACATAGAGCCCTGTCGCGGCTCAGCTCCGGGTTCGACTCCCGGTACGGGCGTATAAGCCACTGAAGAATGAAGTGGCTTGCCGGTTTGGACAGGCACTCCTGCAGTGTCGGGGAGAGTCACGAGCAATTTCGCGAAAACTACCGAGAACCTGGACGAGCGAAATTGTGAGGAGGGGCGGGCGTAATAGTATTTTGTCTATTTTGATGGGCGTACAAAATGTTCAAGATTTATCCAACTTGTTTATAGAAACATTTAAATAGTATACTTCAGTATACTAAAGTATAATGGAAACAACAATAAAGCTAAATTCAAAGACAAAAGAAGAGCTTGACAGCTATAGGCAATATAAAAATGAAAGCTATGATGAGCTAGTCAGAAAACTAATTTATCTTGCAAAAACATGTGAAAAAGAACCTAAGTTAAGTCAAAAAACTCTTCAGGAAATAAAAGAAGCTAGAGAAAGGATTAAAAAAGGAGAATTCTATACAGAACAAGAAGCTAAGAAAATTTTCGGCTTATAAAATGTATAAACTTGTTTTTGATAAAAGAGCTTTAGAACAGTTAAACAAGCTTGATACTCTTATTAAAAAGAGAATATGGAATAAGTTACAGCAGTGTAAGGAAAATCCATTTAGATTTCTTGAGCGTCTTGAATATATCTCTGGATTTAAGTTAAGGGTAGGAGATTATAGAGTTATAATTGATGTTGACAACAAAAATAAAGTATTAAACATTCTTAAAGTTGGTCATAGAAAGAAT
>JBDRNU010000008.1:0-11475 GCA_043810775.1 archaeon
AAAGGTGTGGTTTGTTGGAACTTTAGGATGCTCAGAAATGCTCATCCACATCCTAAAGCTTCAGGAATGAAAATTCCTGATAGTCATCAAAAATCTTTGATTTTTGAGAGATATGGTTTTCGCTTAGCATTTCTGACATAAAAATAGCTATTCTTTAAGGGATGGATTATTTGCCCCCATCTCTGATAATATCATGATTTCCCCCTCTTTTTATCAAGACTTTTAATTATTGTTTATCTTTATGATAAAAATCTAAGAAAACTAATTTATTTTCTTCTTTTAAATAAACATAAGATAATCTAAAGGATCCTATGTAAACTTCTCTTGTACCTTTTCTTACATATCTTATTGGTTTACCTATTTCAGGATTTTCTATTATTTTTTTAATTTTCTTCTTTATTTGATTAAGAGTAGAATTATCTTTTACTTTAGAAATTCTTCTAAGAAAATTCTCTTTTCTTTCAATATTTAACATTTTTCCAGTTCTTCTAGAAATTTGTCAGCAGATTGAGAAATAAACTCTCCCTTTTCATAACTTTGCCATGCTTCTTCTGTTCTTTTTGCAAAATCTAAGTCTTCTCTCATTTTTTCAGTTACTCCACTAACTTTTTTTAAGATAATCCTATCATCATCTTTAATTATCAACAACTCATCACCTTCTTTTAAATTATTTCTCATTTCTGAAGGAATCACAATCTGCCCTTTTGAACTTATCTTTGTTACGTTTATGCTTACCATAGTAAGACATATCTTACATAGTATTTAAATATTTCTATTCTAGAAAAAAACTCCCACAAATACCATCTCCTATTGAAAATGATAGATGCCACAGCCTTAAGGCTTCTTTGCATTTCTTACATTTTTACCTTCTGCCATTAAATTTTTTTCTAAGGCAAGGGCTTGGTCATTAAAAGAAATATTAAATTCATCAGTAGTATCTGGGCCTTCACCTATAAAAGTAGCACTAAAACTACGTTCTTGTGCCTCAAGATACATCACCATAGAAGGATTACTAAACAAATACAACGTGGCTCTAGATATTTATTGCAAAAAATAATATAATTGTTTACTTTTAAAGTTTAGTTACTCTTCTTTAATATCTCTTACTCCAATTCCAATTTTATCTCCATGTATCCATTTATAATCTCCTCTATCGTGGACACGCCTCTCATCAAATACTCCCTGTTCATATCTCAATGCTATTAACAAACCTAGAGCCATCCTTCTTTTGCATTCAACCATTCCTGCTTCATATAAAACCCCCATTGAGGAATATTCATGTTCACCAATTCTTGTCGTTAAGTCCATTTCAACACCTAAACAATCCTGTCTCTCAACTTGTCTTGATGTGATGGTAATCTTAGTAGGAAACACACTAACAAATTCATCAAATAATTCAGGCAATTTAGAATATGATTCACTTGGTATTCCTCTTTCCCATGCTACTGCCTTGTCAAATAAATTTTTTCTTCTTTCTTCTATTGCTTTATCATAATTTTCTTGCGAGGCGCCTATGTGCAACATAAAACTTATCTATTTATAGGGTTTAAAAAATTATTGTTTTTCTCTTAATAATCACTAATATCTATAAAACAAAACCAGCTTTCCGCTTTCATCTCTCAAGTATAAGGAATCCCTATCATCATTCCACACCCCGCCGCACCCCTTAATTATTTTTGAGCTCCTAATTACAAGCTCATTGCCAGAGCTAATTATTTGAGTAAGCTTATAGAAATGATTTGCATCATCCTTTATCTCCCACCCCTGCAAGTTGCAGTCAAAATTACAGCTGTTTTTCAACTTAATATATTCAGCCTCAGCTTCGCACTCACCTTCAGGATTATTTTCAATTTCCTCAAGTTTAATACAGCTTCCGCATTCATCACTGGATTTTTCCCATAATCCCACCTCCATTTCTCTTGCTCTTTTTTCAGCTCTCTCAATTTCACTAGTATACTTGGTTTTATCATAATAATATAAAGTTCCTAAGCCATTTCCTGCAATTTCTTCATTTACCAGCTTCCCCTCATAAAAAACATATCTAAGCTTTCTCTCATATTTATCATCCTCACTTCCATATAGCTCAACCTCACTTCCTTCTAAATAAGCTAGAAAATCCTTAGCTTCTTCATAGCCAGCTTTGCCTTTTTCGGGAGTATTTATATCAAGTAATCTTATATCTCCCATACTTGTTTCAATAGTATCCCCGTCAATAATTCTTGTAATATTTGCTAATTCAAAATTATCCTTATCTTGAAAGCCATTATAAAAATATATAAAGCCAGAAAAATTCGCTAATACAAGCAAAAATACCAAAATTCCAAGCCAGGTTCTTGCTAATTTCATAAATAAATAAAGGCATAAGCTTTTTAAACCATATCTATTACTTAATTCAATGATAGATAAATTTAATAGGAAAGTTAGCCAAGAAAACCTTGGTTGTCAGGCAAATGACATCTAAAGTAAGAATAAAACTAAGTAGTGTCGATATAGACATGCTTAATCAGATTTGCGATATAATCAAAGATATAGCTGAAAAATCAGGAGTCCCTATTTCAGGGCCAATACCTATTCCTACTAAAAAGCTTAAAATTACTACACGAAAATCTCCATGCGGAGACGGTACAGCTACTTTTGATAGGTTTGAGATGAGAATTTACAAGAGAATTATAGACCTTCCTGCCAATGACCGGGTTCTTCACGCTATTATGAGAACTTCTATTCCTCGTTCTGTAAGCATTAAAATTGAGATGAAAAACTAGAATTTTTAGTTATCATGGTGATATTAATTACCTCATACATTTATAAAGTTTAATGGCTCCTTTTCATAATGGAATTAGAAGTCCTTTCAGAGCAGAAAAGTAAAGGCTTGTCTGATGAGGAACTTTCAGCCATGTTTACTGATTCTTTTAAAGGAGGAACCTTAGTTGAATATAAAGATAGAAGAGGATTTACTGAAGAATTTGGCAGGGCAAGAGTTAGTAAAATCAAAAAGTTCCTTGAGTTTACCACACCTTAAAAGGTGTAGTTTGTTGGAACTTTAGGATGCTCAGAAATGCTCATCCACATCCTAAAGCTTCAGGAATGAAAATTCCTGATAGTCATCAAAAATCTTTGATTTTTGAGAGATATGGTTTTCGCTTAGCATTTCTGACATAATAATAGATGAACTGGAAATAAAAATAGAAACAGATAAGCGCCTAGAAGGGCAAAGAGGTGGAGCCTCTCTTGAATATCATGATTATAGCAAAATAAGTGCAAGAGTAACTGATGGGGTAATTTATATGGATGTGTCCTATTTATGGTGTTATGCTCTAGCGCCTAAAGGAATAGAAATACCAAGACCAGAATCTAATAATTAACTAGCCAGCCTCAAAAAAGGAAAAAGGGAAAAAATATCCCTCATTTCCCCTTAGTCTTTTACAAAATAGCTTTATCATTAGAATTTATAAGCATATAGCCACTTCTAAATATATGTTTAGAAAATTACTTCTAAATATATTCCTTAACCATAATATTTAAATAGTGATTCAAAGCTACATACTCATGGCCACAATAGGAAACTTAGAGCTAAGAACTGGGCAAGAAACCCTATATGCATCAAGCACCCATGATGGTGATAGGGCTTATGAAATTCTTCCAAAGTTAGTTAACTTTCTTGATTCAAGAGAAAATCCAACAATCACCCAATTTCAGGATTGGTTTAAAACAAAATCCAAAGCTCTTTTACCATATAATCATCGTAAAGAATTACTAGGTGGAGCTCCGTGTGAAGTAATAATTGATGTTCCAAGAAAGTTAGTATTGCATACTGCTCAAGATGAATTCACCACACGTTTTGAAAATGCTTGCATTTTGCTTAGAGAAAAATATAATTATGAAATTCTACCATATACTCCACCACTAATAAGAAATTCTCAGGATACTATCTAAAAATCATATTTTACTTAATATTTATCATATTTTACTTAAATTTTCTTGACTTTGCCTAATCCAAACTTTGACATGCTTGGAGTCAGTGGTTTAAATGGGAATGGTCTCTCATTTGTAACAAATGTCATATATTTCAGGAAAATATATATTTGAGTATTCCAAATTTCGCAAAAATCTGCAATGCCCTGGTTTCTCTTGTTTGAGAATATAACTACAAAGAAGTTAACTATTCCCAATACTACAACTAGAGCTCTCCAAATTCCAAGTATTATTCCTGAAACAATTCCCACCACAATCCTCATCCAGCCTTCTTTTCTTTCACTCATCATTTTATCCTCCTTTTTCAAATATTAGAATATTATTTATTCAAGCTTTTCCAAAGCACACCTATGATAATTCCAAGTGCAGCACCAACACCTATTCCAATTGAAAAATAACCCCCATTATCAGTTAAATTTCTCATTAGCAGTCCCAGAGCAATTCCAACAGGAATTCCTATAATAAATCCAGCCACCATGCTGGTCCCGCCAGAGCACTTCCCAGTCTTTTTAAATTCCCTGTCCCTCTTAACATTTAAGAATAAAGTTATAACTCCGGCTATTAAAAATGCAACTAGTATAATAACTATATCTAATAATAGTGTCATGTTTCCTGATATTTTAAAGAAAAAGCAATATTTAAAAATATGCCTCAATTGTTTTAATCACTTTAAGCAGGCCCACGTCGCATAATGGTATTGCACGGGACTGGAACTCCCGGCCCGTTTTGGGCGTCCAGGTTCGATTCCTGGCGTGGGCGTAAATGGGATTGAACGCAAGTGAAATCCCATCCCACCAGGCTTTGGGCAGAGAATTCTGAAAGTGAATAAAGGTTCGATTACTTTAATTCATAAGAATTAAATGTCACAGAGAATTTTCATCAGAAAATTGTCAAGTGCCTGGCGTGGGCGTCGAGCGATTTCACGAGGCAATCTTTATTAATTAAATAACAAGTGAGGTCGCGAGTTTTCTCATTTCTTATTAATTAAATTAAGGTAACAAAGAAACTCAAAGCTTAGCTTTAAATACTAATTTAACTATATATATATAATAAATATTAATTAAATATAAGCTATCTAAAGGGAAAGTTAGCCAAGACTTCAGAAATAGAAGCATTTCTGAGAGTGCTCGGAAATCCAAAGATTTCCGACAAAACCGTAGGTTGTCAGGCATGGCAAAAAAGGTGAATAAAAAGCAATTATCAGGAAAAAGCTGGAAATCAATTATCCTTGCACTGGCTATAGCTATAATTCTTACAGCATTTATATTTCAGGTTATTAATACTATATACGAACGTCCTGAATGGACAGACTTCTGCCCAGAATCCCCTCCACTCTATCTAGATGAGCAAAACTGCACTCTAGCAGGAGGTATGTGGACAGGTTCAGCATTTACAGACCCTTCAATGCCAAAATCAACTGGCTACTGCGATATAAACTATAAATGCCAAAAAGAATATGAATCAGTAGATGTAGTCTACCGGGAAAAAGTATTTATTATTGCAGTAATCACAGGGCTTATAGTTTTAATAGTAGGAATAATCTTAGGGCTACAGAGTGTTTCTCTCGGGTTAATGGGCGGCGGGGTCATCACTATGTTCATAGGAACAATTCAGTACTGGGATAGGCTTGGAAAATATCTAAGGCTGATAATTCTCGGAGTAGTCTTAGCAATTCTAATCTGGATAGGATACAAGAAACTAAAGCACTGATTAAGCAACTCTTACTTCTAATAAAGGTTTTAGATGAGCTAAATGCTCATGTCCTCTTTCTCGTGAATAAAATCTAGCATCCCATTGGGTAGTAAATTCAACTTTAAGTCTTCTAGTAAGGTCTTTTTTACAATTATTAAAATAGATTTGAAATCCCTTAAATGTTAAAGGATTGCAACCAACTCCATCAATTTCTGGAGAAAAGCATCCAACTTTAGTTCTAAAAGCTTGCATTTTTTCAATAATTTCAATCATCTGCATAGCTACTTCATCAGATTTAAGAGGCTTATTTTTACCTTTACTAACTTCTTCTGCCATCCTTCTTGTATATTCAGAATTTGGAGAAGCATTAATTCCCATAAAAGTCAAAAACTTTGGCTTAATATATTCAAGAACTAGAGCAGTTTCGTTAACATGCTCTTCATAAAATCTAGCTCCACCCAATCCAGGCATAATCATCACAGAAGTAGACACTCCAGTATTGCTTATCTCAGCTGCAGCTTTTAAAATATCTTCTTGAGTTACTCCTTTCTTGACATATTTCATCAAATCAGTAGAGCCAGTTTCAACACCCCAATAAACTAAATCCAAAAGTCCTTTCTCATACAAATCCCAAAGGCCTCTATCTTTCTTATTTTTTATGCTGTCTGTTCTTCCATAAATTGCAATTCTTCTAGGTCTGTATCCACCATTACTTTTGGCAAATTTATGTCTTGTATATTGTAAAGCATCAATTAGCTTATTAGTTTTCACAGCTAAACCATTGCCCCCGCCAACAAATATTCTAGTTAACCTATCAGCTAATTCAGGATGAACTCTAGCATATACATCATCTACATGTGCCTTATACTCCTCAAGAGTTTTTTCTCTAAATCTAACTCCATCAAAACCTCCGCAATAGGTACATTTCCCATAATTACACCCTTCAGTCAGCTCAAACCTAATTACATGCGGAAGTCTTTCAGCTGGAGGTGAAAACATATCTTCAGATGAATATAAACTTCTGTCTTTATACAAAGTTTCAACTTGTTTGACTTTTCTTGCCATTTCAAAGTTCAGAAACAGCAGTTTAAAAGCTTTTCTGATAATCTAAATCTTTAAAAACCTAGACTTCTATACTCAATTATGGTAGAAAAAGATATAGGCAAGATTCAGAAAAACGATAATACAGACATTTTAGTTCGTTTAGATGACTTTGGAGGAAAGCCAGGAGTAACTATACGCGAGTATGTAACTTCAGAGCGATATACTGGCTTTACTAAAGCAGGCACGAGAATTCCTGCAGACAAGTTTCTCGAGTTTCGCGAGTTGCTTAATAAAGTAAAGCTAGATGACCTAAAAACAATGTCTAAAGTAAAAGAGTCAAAAGAAAAATCAAAAGAAGAAAGTTCTGAAGAAAGCGAAGAGTAAACTTTATTCTCAAAAAATACTTAAGGAAGTTTATATATAGCCTTTCTTTAATTTATAATCTTTACTTCCTTTTTTTATCTCTCTGAATTTTAATCTTTCTGCTAAAGCTCTAAGATTTTTATCTAAAATATTATCTTCTTCACTTGGAACTGCTTTAACACAAATAAATCCATGCTAACTATAATCAGCAGCTATTGCAGCAACAAAACCATGCTCACCATAAGGGTATAATCTACCAACAGAGCGCACTGGTGTACCAACAATTTCAATAGGCTCTGGATTTACAGAATCAATTAAATTGCTTAATCCTTCATCTAATCTTTTGCAAGTCTCAATCAAAACCTTTTCACTTCTAGATCTTTTTTCATATATAATCATTTTAGTAATTAAATCAGTTAATATTTAAGCATTATTATAATGTAAAATAAACATCAAATAGATGTTGCAGAATAAAATTAGTTCTTTTAAGAGCTTATCAGGCTTGATCCTATCTCAAAGGAAGTTAACAGCAATAATATTTATCAGGCTTGTCCTTCTTAGTTCCAAAAGGATTGCCATACTTTCTTATGTTCTCAATCATTTCCTTGCTCTCTTCACTTTCCTGCCCTTTTTCAACCAAAACCTTTCTCGCTTTTCTAAAAGCCTCGCAAAGCTCTATTTTCTGGGCGCAAAACTCCTCGCAAGCCTTGCATAAAGTGCAGTCAAAAATTATCTTGTCATAAACCTTATTATCAAGCAGTATTGCCTTTCCCCTAGGGCCTATGCT
The DNA here is from genome assembly GCA_043810775.1 of archaeon. Taxonomy (GTDB): domain Archaea; phylum Nanobdellota; class Nanobdellia; order Pacearchaeales; family GW2011-AR1; genus JBDRJD01. The sequence goes on from JBDRNU010000008.1 coordinate 7,859, forward strand.
TTCTTCCCTCACTATTTTAAAAACAGGGCAGTTGGCCTTGCACATTCCGCACCTGCTGCATTTAGCTACAATTTCCTTTATTTCTTCTTTGGCATTATTGGCATCAACTTTCATTGGTAAAAATTTCCTCCTTTTCACTCTTCTCTCTTGGGTCAACAACTTTCCCGCAATTTATTTTGCATACAGGGTCATACCTGTTTTTTAGTCTTTTTATAAGTTTTATCTCATTTGGGTCTAAAAATTCTTTTTTAGTAATTCCAATTCCATGCTCTCCACTGACTTTTCCATGCAATTTTCTAACCCTGTACATCATCTCCTTTATTTTATGGTCTTCATCAGAGTGAAAAACAGGATGTATCAATCCATCTCCCAGATGCCCATAAAACGGGATTTTTTCCTGCTCAAGCCACTCGGCAAACTCTGGGAATTTTCCAATAAATATCTTGGGGTCTTCAATTCTTACATAGCCTAAAGTAGCTAGGCTGGGATATACCATTGCCCTTATCTTAATAATCTTAAAATAATCCTTGCCTTTCATATTTCCTCTGTCAGATTCAAATTCAACCAGCAGGTGATAAGCTTCGTCCAAATCAAGCAAGCTTGAAATAGTCTTGTCATAAAACTCAATCATAGATACATCGCTCATAAGCTTGAATTTCCTGACAGCATCAACAACATTCTCCTTGCTTGAGAATTTAAATAATGAAGCTGTCCTCTCCTTTAAACTTTCAAGTTTTAATCTTGCCTTTACTATAACTCCTGTTATCCCCTCCATTCCTGCAATGTCATGCAAGTCAGATTTCCCAATTTTTAGAATTTCTCCCCTGCCATCTACAACTTCAATTTCTTTTACCCAATTGCTGGTTTTCCCGTATTTGACAGCCCTGCTTCCTTCAGCATTTGTAGCTATCATGCCTCCAATAGTGCAAATCCAAAAGCTGCCCGGCTGAACTGGAAACTCTAATCCATAATCTTTAAGATACTCATTTAGCTCATTCAGTATTATTCCAGATTCAACATAAACCTCTCCTTTATCCAAGTCTAAATCTAATATCTTATTCATTTTGCTCAAGTCCATAACAATACTATCGTGAGGAACCGCCCCCCCTGCCAATCCAGTGCCCCCTCCCCTTACAACAATATTATCTGCTTTCTTTACAAAATCCCTGACCTGTTCAATGTTCATTGGAAAAAGCACCTCTCTGACTGCTCCTTTTAATCCGCTTGCATCAGATTCATAAGCTAATTTTAAGTCTTTTTTCATCTTAATAGTTTGATTTTCATTTTTTATATTTCAACCTCTAAATTTTCTTTATCCATCTTAAAAGCTTCAATATCTCCACCGCAGTGCTTTTTAATTAATTCTTTTAGCCTGTCTTCAGCTTCATCTAATTTATTAATTTGTTCAGGAATAGGATTTTCAATAACTATAACTGCATTTTTTGTTTGTTCAGTTAGCTTAGTTCTGTCACCCTCTTTCCAATTCCAGCATCTGCAGACAACTCCCTTGTCATCTCTGTAAACTACCTCACCCTTCCAGGGGCTCTCTTTTTTATCACTTCCAAGAGCAGTAAACTCTTCATCTCCTTCAGCAAAATCTAAAACCAAATCTCCTTCTAAGGTATCAATATCCTCTCCACCGACAGTCATTAGGTATTTTGCAGAAATATAATTGTAAATATCCACTAAACAATTAATCTTAGGAAGCTCTTTTTTTAAAGCTCTTCTTAAAATTGCTTCAACAGAGCTCCTATAATCACTTGGTTTAGCTCCAAAAGACTTGTAAATCTCTCTCCATTTGGAAATAATTGAAACTTCTAGTATTTTATCAAATTCTATATCCTCTCTTAATTCTTTTTCGGCTCCTCTTAATAATTGTTGAATCTCTTCATTATATTTAGTATTGTCAACATTTTTAGCTACTATTACTGAAATATTAACCTCTGGATATTTTTCAATAATATTTTCTGAGATTTTGATTTTCATTTTTTATATTTCTCCAATAATTTATCTAAAGTTTCTATTAAATAATTTCTCCATTCATCTTCAAGTTGGCTTCTTATAAATTCCACCATTTTCTTATCATGACTATCAATTTTTTTTCCTTCTAAAAATTTAATTTTCTTTAATATCTCAATATCCTTTTTCTCTGGAAGGGGATATTTTTTCTTATCATTATCACTAATTTTAATTTCTTCCCAATTCATTTTTAAGTTGTTTTTAATTCAATTGTGGTTTTTTCCGGCTCTAATCCAAGAGCTTCTGCAACTGTAACAGAAAACTCTTCAACTAGAATTCCAGAATTTTCCTGAATATGTGAAAAGCACAAAGGGCAGGTAGTAATTATCTTGATTGCTCCTGTTTTTTTAGCTTGCTTTATTCTTTCTAAAGCAATAGAATTCGCAAGCTCCTGATTATTCACCCGCAATCCGCCACCGCCCCCGCAGCATAAGGCAAACTCTCTTGAATTTGCCATTTCAACTATATTATACCCTATCATTTTAAGTATCTCCCTGGGTTCATCATAAATTCCCATATGCCTTCCCAAGTGACACGGGTCATGATATGTTACCTTGTCATCATTTATTCTTGCAACTAATCTCGGCTTTTTTTCTAAAGCTTCTAAAATAACAGTGGTGATATGCTCAACTTCAATATCCCAGTCAGGCAATAGCTCCTTGTATTCTTTTTTAAGCATCTTATAGCAGGCAGGGCACCCGGTAATTATTTTCTTAATATTCTTTTCCTTGAATTTTTCCAGGTTTTTTCTGGCAAGCTTCCTTGTATCAGCTTCATAACCGGCATTTATTGCAGGACTTCCACAGCAGAATTCATCTTCCATCATAATATAATCAACACCAATTTTTTCAAGAATTTTCCTGTAATTCTGAGTCTCTGCCTTTAATACATACTTAGTCAAGCATCCGGGGTAGAATAAAGTCTTGCCCCTGCTAAATATTCCCTTAATCATATACAACTCATAAAATGATAGAATTTAAAGTTATCGTTAACTGGGTGTATATTTATAGTAAAATTTATTAACAGCAGTTAGTCCTAAAAAATATGCCTAAAATAAAACTGGAAGATGACGAATTTGATGAAAACAGAATTATTGCTATAAATGGCAAAATGGGCTTGGATTCAAGAAAAAGTATTTTACATCTGCTTGAAAGCTATATGGGAAACAGGGAAAAGCCAATCCTATTATTATTAAACACAACAGGTGGCCGCAGTTCAAGTGAGCTGGAAGTATTATGCAATTATGCACATCCCAAGCCAAAATTATTTACATATGCTTATGAAAAATGCATGTCATTTGGGGTAATTGCAATGCAATATGGAATTAAAAGATTATCTGATTCTGACACTAAATTTATGTTTCATCCAATAAAAAATCCAGATACTGGAAAAATTGCTGATTTAGGCTACGGTTTAACTATTGTTTTTTACAATGCTCTTGCCTCAAGATGCGGTGTAAGCGTGAATAAAATACTGGAAGATTTTAAGAGTGATGTGTATATGACTTCAGAGCAAGCTGTTAATTACGGAATTATAGATAAAATAATTTCAATTCCAGAAGAACTGAAAATTATAGCAGAACAAAGAGCAGCTGAAAG
>JBDRNU010000009.1:0-36009 GCA_043810775.1 archaeon
TAGCATATCTTGGCCCTGAAAAAACATTTACTGAAAAAGCTGCACAGGAGCTGTTTCCAGATGATGAATTAGTAGCTATGCAACCAATAAGAAAGGTTATTTTAGCTGTTGAAAACGGTGAAGTTGAAGCAGGAGTAGTCCCAATTGAAAATTTTTATAATGGTGAGGTGAGAGAAACTTTAGACACACTTAGTGAATGCTCTAAAACTAACATAGTAAAAGAAAAGGCTATGAAGATTGTATTATGCTTAGGTGCTTTAAAAAATCATGGAAAAATCAGCAAGATTTTGTCCAAAGACCAGGCTATAGAGCAAAGCAGCAGATATTTAAGCGAGAATTATCCAAATGCGCAGGCTATAGCTGTTCCCAGCACTGCAGAAGCAGTAAATATAATTAAAAACGAAAAAATGAGTGATGGTGCTGCAATTGCTTCGGAAAAGGCACTGGCAGAAGGGGGATTGGAATTTCTTGATAGAGATATATGCCCAAATAATAAGACACGTTTTGTAGTTTTAAGCAGACAAAAGGCAAAGAAAACTGGAGATGACAAGACTTTTCTTGCATTGCATCCTCCAGTAAGCGACAAGCCAGGAGTCTTACATAATAGTTTGGGGGTTTTTGCAGGATTAAACATAAATTTGGAGCTAATCATGTCCAGACCAGATGGAAAGAAAGCATACTTTTTTTACATTGAGCTTGATGGGCATGAAGATGATGAGAATGTAAAAATGGCGATTAATTCACTAAAGCTCTCGCTTGATCCTGAAAAAAAGTTCCCAGATACAGTTAAAATTCTTGGAAGCTACCCAAATTCACACTGGAAAGATGAAGAAAATTAATATTATTGGTGGAAGTGGCATTATGGGCCAAATTCATAAGAAGATATTTGAAGAAGCAGGATATGAGGTTATTATTTCCGGCAGGAATTCAGTTCCAAGCATTGAAGATGCTGCTAAAAATTCTGATTTAACTATTGTAAGCGTGCCTATTTCTGCAACTGAGGAAGTGATTAAGAAGGCTGCTCCTAATTGCAAGGCAATAATGGATTTTACTGGATTAAAAATATTTCCAGTCAAGACAATGCTTAAATATTCTGATGAAAATTGTGAAGTGGCTGGACTGCATCCAATGTATGGAAATGTTGACTCAATTAAAGGAAGGTCTATAATCTACTGCAAGACTGAAAAAACCGGGAAAAAATGCGAAGAAGTAGTTAAATGCCTAAAACAAGCTGGAGCAAAAATAAAAGAGATGACTCCAGAAAGACATGATTTGATTGTATCTGCATTGTCTCAAAATATCAGGTCGGAGATTTTGGAAGCGTACTCTCTTTTAATGGAAGATTATGGAATTAGTGCTGAGGATTTATATGAGATTGCATCCCCCCTCACTAAAATTATCTTGGATGCAATTGCCAGACAAGTAAATCCAAAAAATGATGAAATGTACAGAGAAATGAGAAAATTTAATCCATTTGAAGAAGAAATAAAAGACAGGTTTTTGAAAAATCTTGAAAAAGTCAATGAAAAAGACATTCCTGAAAAAGTTAGAAAATTATTTGGAGATAAATTAGGGGAAGCTCAAGAAAGAGCTAAAAAATATACTAATGAAAATTGATATTGAAGATTTAAGAATTAGAATTAACCAGATTAATGAAAGACTTATTTCTGGATTAAAAGACAGGTCAAGATATAAATTAAATATGGGTATTTTTAGCAACGAATTTTCTAGCGGCATGAGCTGGTTTGAGTATAGGCTAAAAAAAGAACAGGATTTAGATTCTGAATTTGGAAGGTTTGAGTTTCCTGACCAGGCGCCAATTTTATTTAAGAAAGAGGAACTCACCAGTCCAAGGAAGCAGAGAATTATACCTGAAAGCGAAGTAAAAATGCTTATAGTTGATATTGGGAAAGAAATAATTGAATTTTACAAGGAAATTCTGCCAGAACTATGCAGAGAAGGTGATGACAAAGAAAGCTATGGTGAAACTGCAAAACTTGACGTTAATAATATTTTATTATTTAGCGAGAGAATAGGTGGAATTGGGAAGTGTGTGGCCCAGGCTAAACTGCAAAAAAATCCTGAAATTAAAAATCTTGAAAATGAACAGGAATTATTAGAAGCTCTTGAAGATAAAGCTAGAGAACAGGAATTAATTTATGAAGTTAAGAGGATTGCTGAAGAGTATGAACTTAACATGCCAGAGCTAATTGAAAAAATATTCAGGAAAATAATTGAGTTTAATAAAAAGGTGCAGATAAATTATATCAAAAATCTAGATTGATTACATCCTTTCAAGAATAGCTATCCTCTTGTCAATTGGAGGATGAGTAGAAAATAAATTTTGAGCTTTTTTCTTGTAAGGATCAGACATAAACAAGGGAGCCACTGCCTTATTAATTTTCTTTACTTCTTCAGCTGGAACATGCTCTTTTTGTATCTTGATAAGGGCATTTTTTAATCCCAGGGGATAACGGGTGAATTTTACAGCTGAAGCATCTGCTACAAATTCGCGCTTTCTTGAAATAGCCAGGGAAACTAGATTAACTACAATTGGGGCTAAAATTGCAAGGATTACCCCAATAATAAGAAGTATTGCCCCGCCTTTACTATCTCTGTCTCTGCTTCCTCCTCCGAACCAGAGACTTCTTAAGAATATCTGCGAGAAAATAGCTATCATACCAACTAGAACTGCAGTCAGTGTCATAAATCTAATATCATAATTTGCAATATGGCTTAATTCGTGGGCGAGAACTCCTTCTAGCTCCTGCTTATTTAGTTTTTCTAAAGATCCTGTAGTTACGCAAATAACTGCATGCTTTGGATCTCGACCAGAAGCAAAGGCATTTATCTGATTTGAATTCATAATATAAACTTTAGGCATGGGTAGTCCACTAGCAAGCGTAAGCCCTTCAACTGAGTGATATAGCTGACGATACTCAGTTCTAGAAGCTTCTTTGGCTTGAACTGAAGCTAAAGCTATTTTATCTGAATTATAAAAACCAACTAAGACATAAGAAACTGAAATAATAATTGAAATTATCATTATAACAAAAAAGTAGCCAGGATCTAGAGCAAGTGAAATAACAAAGCCCACAATAATAAAGAATATTAAAATTACAATTATCAGTATAAATGACTTTATCTTATTTCTTTGAATCTGGTCGTGAAAAGATACTCTTTCTTTTGACATTAATATACTAAGAATTAATGGTTTTTAAAAATGTTTATTCACTTCCAAATGATTTTGAGAAGTCTGTTTTTGCCCTTCCAAATTGAAATGTCTTTCTTACGAAGCCCACGACCTCTTCACAAGTTAAGTCAGTTGTCCTAGGGATTGTTTCCTGAATTAATTTTGGAATAGAATAACAAAAATTACCCTTAACTATTTCCTCAGCAGTACTACCTAATTCTCCTCTATAAGCCCCATAATATAATTTAGTGCCTGGATAAGGTATGCAAGGAGAAGCATAAATATCAAATTGCCCATCAAGCTCAACATCTATGAATTTTACAACATCAAGAGTTCTTTGGGCACTTCCTATTGTCTCTCCTGGGAATCCATATATGACACTAAAAACAGGATATATCTTGTGATTTTTTAAGTTTATAACAGCTCTTCCAATTTGATTAGATTTAATTTCTTTATTCATTTTATTAATTATATGGGGGTCAGCTGAATCAATACCTATTTGTAACTGCTTGAATCCTAGACTAGCAAGTAATTCAACAATTCTTTCATCTGCAAGATTATCTATTCTTTCATAACCTCTAAGATGCACATTTAAACCTGAACGTTTAGCTTTTGAAACTTCTTTTAACCATTTAAGAGATTGTGTAAAAGTATCACATTTATCTGAATAAATATATCCTCCACCATAAACTGATTCATAATACTCAATCTCTTTCCAGAAGTCTCGAATATCTTTTCTAGTATATTCTTCAACATTAGGAATACTGCAAAAACCACAACGTCCCTTAATGGCTGCTTTAAAGCAACCTCTACCCGATAACACAGGAATTACTCCTTTAAAACCCAAGCTGGAGTTTTTTTCTCTGTAAGCTTCAAAATAATTTTCTGGATTAACTAAAGAAATATCGGTAGTGGGAAGATCATTTAAATGTATTGCTTGTGAGATTATTTTAGATGGTGCTTGATTATTTAATAAATAAAATAAACCTAATTCTCCAGGTCCCACTACAATATAATCAATAAAAGGGTAATTTTCCACCACTATTTCTGCCATAGAAGGAGCCCCATTTCCCCCTTCTGCAGATATGTAAGTTCCCCCTAAAACAACTTTTACGCTTGGTATCAATTGTTTTACTTTTTCTGCTAAAATTATAGCATTTTCTCTTCTTTCTGCATTTGCATTGATGCCAACAATATCACATCCTTCTAAAACCTCCTCGAGATCCCCACTAAAATCAAAATCATTAAATCTAACATCTACTCCATTTTGCTTTAAGTGAGTAAGTATAGAAGCAGATCCTAGTGGCAGTTCGGTTTTATTACCTGTATATTTTTCCTTCATTCCAGAATCCATCTGAGGTATTAATAATGATACAAATGCCATTGATAAAGCTTATATTAAAAATATTTAAATATTTATGCCTTTAGTTTATTTAGTTGAGATCATCACAATAATCCTTTTATACTAACTTACTTAATTAGATACATGAAAGATATTGTTAATTTCCTATATGAAATTGGAATTCTGAGCAAGACTCCAAGAAGCGGCTTTCATTTTCTTGGAAGCGGCAGCCAGAGTGTAGCGGACCATATTAGCAGAGTTGTTTATATAGGATATACTCTGGCATCGCTGGAAAAAGATGTTGATGTTCTTAAAGTTATTAAAATGTGCTTTTTGCATGACCTTGCAGAAGCAAGAACTTCTGACTTAAATTATATGCACCAGAAATACGTAAAGATTGATGATGAAAAAGCAATTGAAGATTTAGCCAAGACCCTTCCATTTGGGGAGGATTTTAAGCAAGTTATACATGAATACAAAGAGAAAATAACAAAAGAGGCATTGCTTGCCAGAGATGCTGATAATATTGAGTGGATTTTATCATTAAAAGAGCAGTTAGATACAGGAAATTTGAAAGCTAAAGACTGGATTAATCCTGCAATTAAAAGACTGAAAACTGAAGCAGCTCAGAAGCTGGCTGAAGAAATTATGAAGACTCACTCTGATGACTGGTGGTTTAAAGACAAAGAAGGCAAGTGGTGGATAAATCGAGATAAAGACACCTAACGGCTTCAGAATTCTTAAGAATTCTGATAGTCATCAGAAACCAAAGGTTTCTGAGATTTCTTTAGAGCTTCCCTTGAGTATGCCTCAGGGGTGATGAAGACAATTAGTTGTTTAATCTACAAGAGTTGCAACATAATCTGTAAATTTTATAGGAAGATTTACCCGAGCTTCTTCTTCAAGTACCTTATAACAAATATCATCCTGAGCTCTCTGCCAGATATTTTCTCTTAGCTGCCAGGCTGTTCTGCTAGTTGTATCTAAAGACGGTTCTTGTGCTGAAAAAGTCATATCTATCCATTTGTTATATCTTGGTTGAGCTAATTCATGCAGAACTGTTAATTCTTCAATACTAACTTGGCTAGCTAAAAAATCTAGCTGTCTAGGAAGTGTGTGAATTAAAGATAAAGGGGTAAATCCAAGTGCTGAGCCTAAATTTGAAGCAATAGGATATTCTTTTGGAGGCATGTTAAGGTATCTTTCAGCTAATCTGCCTAACTGCGCTTGCAAATTAGAATCATGTCCACTTAAAAGAGAAAATCTTAATGAAGGCAATGCCATTAACCTATGGCCTTCATTATCATTAAAAAAATAAAATTCAAGAGAGGGTTGAAATGATAGAGATTTACCATGAAAAGCGCCATAATTTAGTTTTGAACAAACACTAGAATAAGAAGAATCTAAAAGCATAAAATCCTTAAATTCTTGAGCAATAAAGCCGGGAACCTCTTCATTCCTTATGTCTGTACCTACTTGTTCAGCTTCTTCTGGGGTTAATAAAAATATATCACGGCAGATTCTTGGATTGATTCCATTTCTAGGAGTAATATCTATAATACTTTTCATAATAAAAAGTATTTATTTTAATATTTAAAGATTTATATTCTAAATTAGTTATCTTTATCTTTGTTTTCTTTTATTCTTTCTCTGATTTTTTCCTTTTTCTATAACCCAGTGAGTATTTTTACCGCGCCTAAATCCCCCTTGGCCTCCCCCTCTTCTCGTTCTTCTCCTATCCTGCCCACCACCCCTTTCCATGGTTAAAGACTCAGAGATACTATTGCAAAAATATGAAGGCTGAACTGCATATCCTGAAGAAGCTGAAACTGGCGCTAACTGACTATAATTAAAAAGCTGTCTAAAAGGCTCAAAAAAAGTATAATCAATTTTTTTTAGTCCTTCATAAATATTCATAATTAAATAAGTTAACAAAGTGTTTATAAATATTTATATTCTAAAATTCAACTTTAGGCACAGCTTTAGACTCAGCTGGTATTTTCAAGAACTCTTTTTCTTTTTTGCTGAAAATTCCTGCAAAAACTACTCCTGGGAAAGTCTTTACTGAATTATTATATGAGAGAATTGAATCATTATAGAACTGCCTAGAGTAAGCAATCTTGTCTTCAATAGCTGAAAGCTCATTTTGTAACTGGAGGAAATTTTCATTTGCCTTTAGATTTGGATAGTTTTCAGCAAGTGCGAATATACTTTTTAGTGCAGTTTGCAGTTGATTTCCTGCTTTTACTCTTCCAGAAATATCTTTTGCAGAAAGTAAAGCTTTCCTCGCATTAGTAACTTCAGTCATAATTGATTTTTCATGCTTCATATAACCTTTAACTGAAGCTAACAAGTTTGGAACTAAATCAGCTCTCTTTTTAAGCTGAACATCAATCTGGCTTAAAGAATTATCAATTCTGTTTCCAAGAACTACAAATCTATTAAAGTAATAAATTAGCATAATTACAATTAAAGCAATTATAATAACTATCACCCAGATTAAGACTCCTAATGCCATTCTGAATATAGCAAAATTTAGTTTATAAAGGTTTCCAAGAAAGCTTTAAATAATCTCGCTTAAAAATTAAGTATATGAAAATTACGGTTTTAAAAGGCAAGAAGCGAGAAAAATTCAAGAAAATGCATTTCTCCATAGATAAGAGAGAAGTTGCTGTTTATGAAACTTTTAAGGAAAAAGTAGGCAATCCATGCTCTGTATTATATCCTGCTTGTGGATTTAACATAAGCCCCAGCGAAGTTTTTAACAACATAACTTTTGTAGATCCTAATCCTAATGTTTATGCAGCACTTACTGTATGTGGATTTGAGTCTTTTTGGGAATGTATCCAAGATTACCGACCTAAAGCAGAACATGATTTGCTTGTTTTGCAAGGGTTTTATTCAGAATTAATTAAGGAAACACTTAGGTTTGTGGCTAAAGAGGGCCACATACTTATTGGACCTTTTAACCCATATTATTTGGGAAGTATTTATGATCAAGCTGAAATAATCCAAAATGAGGGTATATTTTCTTGCTACGGAGAAATTAATTTTGTTGATAGAGAAGATAAAAATAATAGCAGAACTAGATTTACAAGAAGCTTAGATGGAAAATTAACTAGGTATAATACAAAACATCAGGGCAGGGTAAAGTTGGGGGCAGACTGGTATATTTTTAAAAAAGACAAATAATAAAGAGAAGCTTTAAAAATACCAGATATTATTAATATTTATGGATTCAAAGAATAAGGTAATAGTTACTTTTGGAATATTAATATTGCTAGTTTTAGTGTTTTATTTTGTAGCTATGAATATAACAAAACATACAGGATATGTTTCTATTAGTGAGGAAGAGACTAAAAAAGATTTTGCTCAATGTTTGACTAACAAGGGAATATTAATGTATGGAAGCGCTTATTGCGGGCATTGCAAAAATCAAAAAGAGCTTTTTGGAGATTCATTCCTATATGTAAATTATGTTGAGTGCACTGAAAATCCTGAAGCTTGCCAGGACTTAAGTGGAGTGCCTGCTTGGGATATAAATGGGGAAATAACTTATGGAACTCAAACTCTAGAAAAACTCTCAGAACTGTCAGGGTGCAGTTTATAAAACAGGTGATTTAAAATGGCAAAAATTAAAAATTTTCTTTATTTTAAAATCTGAAGATTATTAAAATGGCTAAAGTTTCAGTTGATAAGAAAAAATGCATTGGGTGTGGAGCTTGTGAAGCACTAGCTTCTGATATTTTTGTGTTGAACTCTGAAGGCAAGGCAACTGTTAAAAAAGCCAGCGTTGATGAAGAGGACCTTAAACAAGCTAAAGATGCAGCTGAAAACTGCCCTGTAGATGCAATAAGTGTAAAGTAAAGATTTATAAATAGTTTTTCTAATAATTTTTATGGACATTAAAATACCTAGTGAAAATGGAATTTATAAGTACATTTGGGTTTCTCTTAGTGATGAGGATTATGTAAGATTCGGGCATCAGACTACCAATCATGAAGAGATGGTTTCCAATCTGGGAAGGACTCTTGAAGAAAGTTACCTAGATTCAAAAGTATCTGATGCAGGAGTACTAATATTAAATTCATCTGAAAAGAAAATGCAGATAAAATATGCTAGCGCACATTACTCTGAAAAATTTAATCCAGCAGGATTTAAAAAATTAATTGAGAAAAATACAGAATATAAAGTTGAAATACCTACCGGATTCTAAATCTTCCTATAGAAAGATTTATATACTTTGTTAACTATCGTTAACTGTTATAAATTTATTAACGGAGGAAAAAATGTATTCTTTACCACAAGAAATTGAAGTCTGGTATATTATACCTGCAATAAGAAGAGATCTTGCTAAAGAGCTTACTCAGACATACCATTTAACCTTTGAACAAACAGGAAATTTACTTGGAGTCAGCAAAGCTGCAATTTCACAATATCTTAAAAATAAAAGAGCTAAAATGTGCAAATTCCCAGATAGTGTAAAAAAAGAGATTGTAAAGTCAGCTAAAATTATTAATAAAGATAATAAGAAAGCTGTTCATGAAATTATGAGAATTATAGAAATTATGAAAAAAGGCAAGTGCTCATGTGAAATTTGCAAGAAATATAATAGGGGAATAATAGAGTATTGCAATAAAAGCTGCTGAAATGAAAGTTAAAATTTGCCCAAAGTGCGATAATAGTGACCTTATTATGGTAGCTGGGGGAGAGTTTGGCTTATGGGAGTGCAAGAAGTGCGGATTTAGAGGGTCATTATTTCCTGAAAAGGAAATTATTTTTAAGAAAAAAACTAAACGCAGAATTTCAAAGAAAATATGAAAGTATATCTAGATAATGCTGCCAGCACAAAAGTAGACGCGGAAGTAGTTGATGCCCTGCTTCCTTTTTTCAGCAGGGATTATGGAAATGCATCAAGCTTGCATGATGCTGGAAAAAACGCAAGAGAAGCAATTGAAAAATCAAGGGAAATAATTGCTAAATTTTTAAAAGTTAGCCCGGATGAGATAATTTTTACTTCTGGTGGAACTGAATCAGATAATCTGGCAATAAAAGGTGTTGCTGAAGCAAATCCTAGCAAGAAACATATTATAACTAGTAAAATAGAGCATCCAGCAGTACTAGAAACTTGCAAAGAACTAGAAAGAAAGGGATATAGAGTTGATTATATTTCAGTAGATAAAGAAGGAATAGTTAATTTTAGTGAGATTGAAGAGAAAATAACCAAAGATACCTTAATTGTGAGTATAATGCATGTAAATAATGAGATTGGAAGTATTCAGCCAATTGAAGAAATAGGGGAGATATGCAGAAAAAAAAGTGTTTATTTTCATACTGATGCTGTACAAAGCTTCGGCAAGCTTAATATAAATATGAAAAATATTGATTTGCTGAGTGTCAGCGGACATAAAATTAACGGACCTAAAGGTGTGGGAACTTTGTATATAAGAAAAGGAATTAAAATTAATCCGATTATATCTGGGGGCAAGCATGAAAAGGGAATGAGAGCTGGAACTGAAAATGTTCCTGGAATAGTAGGCTTAGGAAAGGCGACTGAACTTTGTGAAAAGAAGATGAATAATATTGAAAAAATAAAAAGATTAAGAGATAAACTAATTAGTGAATTACTTAAAATTAGAGGGGCTAAACTAAATGGCTCTAAAGACAGAAGAATATTTAATAATGTAAATATCTCATTTAAAGATATTGAGGGGGAAAGCTTACTCTTATTATTATCAAAATATGGAATTTATGCAAGCACCGGAAGTGCTTGCTCAAGTCACTCGCTGAAGTCAAGCCATGTTTTAAAAGCAATAGGGGTTTCTGAGGCTGAAAGCCATGGAAGCTTAAGATTAAGCTTAGGATTTGAAACTAGTGAAAAAGAAATTGAGTATACTATTGATAAAATTAAAGAAGCAATTGAAAAACTAAGGAGAATAGCTGGTTAATATGGAAGATTTACCCATAACAAGAGAAAAAGCAATTGAATTATTAAAAAAATACCCTCAGACAAATTCAGATTTTAATCACTATTTGGAAAGTGAAGCTGTAATGAGAAAACTTGCTGAGAAATTTGGAGAAAATGAAGACTACTGGGCTATGCTTGGGCTGCTTCATGATGTAGACTGGGGAATTACAAGAGAAAATATTGAAGAGCATTTGACAAAAGCTCCAGAAATTTTAAAAGAAGCGGGATTTGATGATAAATTTATTGATATAGTGCTTTCACACGGTTATGGGTTTGAACTTCCTGGATTAAAAGACAAGGAAAGGAAAGAGAAAGTGGAGTTCTGTTTAGCAGCTGCGGAAACTATAACAGGATTAATTTATGCGTATGCTTTAATGAGAAGCAAAAAGATAAGTGACATGGAAGTCAAAGGACTGAGGAAGAAGTTTAAAGAGAAAAGCTTTGCTCCAACTATAAGGAGAGATATAATTATGGAAATTGAAAAAACAGGGCTTAAATTAGATGAATTTTTTGAAATTGCAATTAATGCTATTAAAGAAATTAAGGAGGATATTGGATTAAATTAAAATGTTTGAAGATATAAAAGCAATTTATAAAAATGACCCTGCAGCAAAAAATATTGAATTTCTATTATATCCAAGCTGGCATTCAATATTAGTCCATAGGTGGATAAGCCACCCTTTATACTCTATAAAAATACCCTTTATACCTCGTTTAATTTCACAAATAATGAGATTTTTAACAGGAATTGAAATTCATCCGGGAGCAAAGATAGGAAAAGGATTTTTTATTGATCATGGTATGGGAACGGTTATTGGTGCAACATCAGAAATTGGTAAAAACTGTGTAATGTACCATAATGTAACTCTAGGCGGAACAGGAAAAGAAGAAGGAAAGAGACATCCAACTATAGGGGATAATGTTTATATTGGGACAGGTGCAATATTGCTGGGTTCTATGAGAGTTGGCAACAATGTTAAAATAGGTGCAGACACATTTATTATTAACAAAAATGTGCCTTCAGATTGTACTGTTGTTGGAACACCTGGCAAGATTGTATATCTAAATGGGAAGAAAGTAAATATTAAATTAAAAACTAATGGGGGTAGAAATAAAAATGTCAAAAAAAACAAAAATAACAAAAACTAAGAAAATTTCAAATAAAACTAAATTTTCTGAAATCTTGCAGGAAAAACCAGGAGCTGCAGAAATTTTAATGGAAAGAGGAATGCACTGCATAGGATGCCCTATGTCAATGCAGGAAACTTTGGAGCAGGGATGCAAGGCGCATGGGATGACAGACAAGGAAATAAAGAAAGTAGTTGATGAACTTAATAAATAATGAAAAAATTGATACTAACTTCAAGTGGATTAGATAATCCGAAACTTATAAAAGAATTCCTTAATTTAATATCCAAACCTATAAATAAATTGAAAATTCTAATCATTTTTGGAGTTAAAACTAAAGAAGAAAGATTTTATGTAGAAGAAAGCATAAAAGAATTAATAAAAATAGGGATTAATAAAGAAAATATATTTGAAGTAAATATTAATAAAGATGTAATTGTAAAAAGTTATAAAGGGTTTGAAGTTATTTATTTTTGTGGGGGAAATACTTATTATCTTTTAGATAGAATAAGAAAAACTGGAATTGATAAATTGATTAAGAATTCAGTTAAAAAAGGAATTTTATATTTAGGTGTAAGTGCTGGAAGTATTATTGCAGGAAAATCTATTGAAATTGCTGGTTGGGGAATTGAAGGAGATATAAATGAGGTTAACTTAAAAAATTTAAGCGGTTTAAAATTTACTAATATTGCTATCTTTCCACATTATAAGGATAAATTAAAAAAAGAAGTTATTGAATTTAAAGCTAAAGTCGACTATCCTGTTAAGGCATTGAGGGATGGCGAATCAATAGTTATCATTGGAAATATGATTAAGGAGTTAAAATGGTAGAATATTCAAAAAAAGTGATGGAAAATTTTTTCCATCCCAAAAATATGGGGAAAATCAAAGATGCAGATGGAATTGGCAGAGTTGGAAACCCTACTTGCGGTGATATTATGACTGTATATATTAAAGTAGGAAAAAGGGAAAACGAAGAATATATAAAGGATATTAAGTTTCAAACACTAGGATGTGCAGCTGCAATAGCCACATCTTCAATGATAACTCAACTAGCTAAGGGAAAATCGCTAAATGAGGCTAGTAAGATTAGTAGAGATGATGTTGCTAAGAATCTTAAGGGATTACCACCTATTAAGATGCATTGTTCAAATTTAGCTGCTGATGCTCTTAAAGATGCTATTCATCAATATAAGACAAAGAACTGAAAGGAGGCTGATTTAAAATGGCAAAAAAAGGAGGAAGTGAACTAGGTAAATGGGCTTTTTTAGTGGGAGTTATTTTAGCTGTAATTTTACCTTTGTTTGGACCATTATCCCAAGGCATGCTTATTGCTTTAGTGATAATTGGTATAGTCGTAGGTCTACTTAATATAGCTGATGAAGAAGCAATGCCTTTCCTATTGTCTGGAGTGGCTTTAGTTATTGTAGCTTCAATGGGCAGTGGGGTTTTATCAATTGTGTCTTTATTTGACAAGATACTTAATGCATTACTAGTTATATTTGTGCCTGCAACTGTAATTGTAGCTATTAAGAATGTATTTTCTTTAGCTAAACGCTGAAAGGGTATTTAGTTTTGAATTTTTTCCCTTTTCTTTTTTTTATTTATATTTTTATTAAGATATTAGTGTTTGGAGTAACTAAAATCAAAAAAACCCTTTAGTTTACCAACACTTAAAAGTGTTGGTTTGTTCGTTGGGTTTTTAGGATGCCAAGAAAACTGGAGGTTTTCGGGCACAGAAAATTGCAAAATTCAAAACAATTTTCTTGTGCTCCAAAATTGGAACAAGTAAATTTAAAGAGACCACACCTTAAAAGTGAGTGGTTTCAATTTATGGACATGAGATTTTCGCAAAAAGAAATTAAAGATTTGTTTTTCGCGTGGATAATTATTTCTCTAGCTTTTGCTATATTATTTTCAGGTGGATTAAACTTTTTTAGTTCAATTAATAAATTTATTATTACCCTGGGGATTTCAGCATTTACTGTTGGAGTGGGATTTTTAGCTCATGAACTAATGCATAAGTACTATGCTCAAAAGTACAGATGCTGGGCTGAATTTAGAGCTTTTTATAATATGCTCTGGCTTGCATTAGTATTTTCCTTGTTTGGATTTATATTTGCAGCTCCAGGAGCAGTAGTAATTAGGGGTTACTTAAATAAGAGGCAAAACGGCATAATTTCCTTAGCTGGCCCTGCAACGAATATTGTTTTAGCAGTTATATTCTTAGTTCCCTTATTTATATTAAGACCTGAGGGGATACTGAATCTTTTTTTCAGCTACGGCTTGACTATTAATGCTTTACTTGCGCTATTTAATATGATTCCAGTAGCTCCGTTTGATGGGGGTAAAATTTATAACTGGAATAAAACTATATATACTATCAGCATTTTATTAGCATTAGGCTTATTTATCTTAAGCTTTATTTTATAAACATCAAAAAAATTTTTCAAAAACTTCAAAAATTAAACTTGAAAATTTATGATATGACAAAAGAAAAGAAAATAATTGTGTACTCAACACCAACTTGTCCTTGGTGCCATAGGGTGAAAGACTGGCTTAAAGAGAAAAAGATAAAATTTGAAGATATTGACGTATCTGTAAATGAAGAAAAGGCAAGAGAGATGGTTAAAAAGTCAGGGCAAATGGGAGTTCCTGTTATTGAAATTGATGGAAAGATGATTGTAGGCTTTGACAAAGATAGAATAGAAGAGGCTTTAAAATAAGATCCAGCAGTATATATGCAAGAGTTTATTGAAAGTTTAATGCAAGAGCATGAAAGTATTGAAAGAGAGCTGGTAGAATTAGAGACAATAATGCAGAGTAGAATTCTAAATTATCCAAATTTAATTCATGTATTTAAGAAGTTAAGGAATATTTGGGACCATCATGAGGAAAAAGAGGAAAAAGTTTTTCCGCAGCTAAGAAAACAAAGATTACTAGTTTCTATTGAAAAAATGATATTTGCACATCAAAGCCTTAGGCCCCATAAAGATGCCATAACTCATGCAATTAATGCAGGCAATGATTTTGAAATAAGAAGAACTTTAAATGTCAATGGAAAGGTGATAATTGAAAAGTTAAGAGAACATATTAAGAATGAAGAAGATGAACTATTTACAGCTGTATTAGACAGTTATTCATTAGAAGATTTAACTACAATTTGGGCGTCAATTGATTAGCGTTTTTTCTTTTTAGAAGTTCTTTTTATAACTTTTTCTTTCATTATTTTGACTTTTCTGTAAATGATTATAGTTAAGATAAGTATAACTATCAGGACAATTAAGAAAAATACTACAAACCATGTATCTACTGTTACTGGACCGAAAATAGGGAAGTCTATTATTGCTATTCTTTCTTCACACTCTCTTTTTTCAATTTTCAAATCCTCACACTCATTATTATCTATACACTGCCTCTGCTGTATGCTATTTTTGCAAGATGACCATTCTGAACAAGACCAGTCTGCAATGCAAATGTCAAATTCAGAGTCATCTAAAACATTGGTACAGCCAGGGTCGCCTAGAAAATCTATTTTGCCATCATTATCATTGTCAATTCCGTCATTGCACTCCCTAGGGGGAAACTGCTTTTCTTTATCTCCCCCAATATGCTCAATTGGAGGAGGTTCATAAGAAGTGCATAAAGATTCATTAAAATAACAATTAGCTGTGCAGTTAAGAATACCAGAATTATATCCTAGAGTAATACAAGTTTGATTATTTAGATTGATTAAGTCACATTCTTCACCAGGATTTACATTACTATCCCCACAATAGTATTTAATTTGAAATGTTCCAGAAACATCAAAAGCTAAAACTAACTCTAAATCTGATTTAAAAAAATCAAAAATCTTTTTAAAAAAATTTTTTATGTATTCAAAAAAGCCCGGTTTTTCTAATTCTTGAGGCTGGTTGAGAGTATCATTACCTTCAATAACTTCACCTGTTATTACAAATCTGCCTGTTACTGTCCTGGCTGAAATAGGCACAATTAGCATTATTAAAAATACAACTAAAAATAATGAAAAAAGCAGTATTCTCATTTTATTTACTTTTTCTTTTTCTGTACAAATAGATTACTATTATTGCTAGAAGTATTATGATAACTATTGATAAAATTACTATTATTGGAAGATAGTAACTTGGTTTTATAGGTTCATATAAATTTTGTTTTGACCTTTCTGAAACTGCAGTTACTGTAATTGGCAGCCCGCAAGTATTAAGGGGAATTGTTGTTCCTCCTATACCTATAGGCTCACATAACATACAAAAACGATGTTCATACTGTCCGTATGGAGCATCCTTAGATAGAGCCACTTGGCCTTCAATATTAAATCTCTGGTATTGACCTATAGTGTAGTTTGGTTCAAGTGTTATTGCCAGGTATTCATTAGGACCAATATCTGGAGTACATATTACATCAGTATGCTCTGAAGCTATTTTTAAGATAAATCCAGTTGTTTCTCCTGGTTTTAGCTCCATATTCTGCGGCTGAGGAACATACACTGCTGTTGAACTTGCTAAGCTAACTAAGAAAAATGCACAAAGCAATATTAAGATTGTTTTTTTCATTTTATACAACATCAATAGTAATAGTTATTCTTGTTTCATAGGTTCCTGGCTCTAAACCAAGTGGAGGCATTATATGAAAATAAGTATTAAGAGTTTCATCTAGAGAAGGATTATTACAAGACATTACATCACAAACATCTAATCCTCCAGCAGGGAAAAATGGCACGTCAACTGGAGATTCTAAAATATTTGAAGAGGCTAATCCAATGTCTTCAAATAAGGCAGAATCATCATCAATTGAAAAGTTCGAGTCAGCTGACAGATCCCAACAGGTTGTATTGCTTGGACTGCAATCTCCCCCAGGTCCATCTAAAATAGGATCTTCTGCTGTCCAGTTAAGATTTAGAGCTACGTTTCCTGAATTATTTAGGTAAGATAAACATGTTCCGTTATTCCAGCTACCAAGCTGGACATCATCGCCACCACATTCAATTGGGTCTCCCAAGTCAACTGAAATTGGATAAGCTATACCATATAAAGGAGCATAGGTCCAGTTATAATTAAATAATAAGGTTGAGATTCCTGCTTGGCTTGAAGCATTTAGATATAATTTATAATCTTGAGGAGCTCTAAAAAATTCTATTCCCCTTGAATCTCCTGCTGGTATTGAAACTGAGAAATTGCAGAGCGTGCCAGAAGATGCTGAAAAAATAAGAGGATATGTAAAATTTGCACTTCCAGATAAGCAGGATTGTGGTGACGATGCATCAATCAGACATAGGGCTGCAGAAGCACCATGAATTACAGCTGAACAGTCACCATCAGTGTCATTAAATTCATAAATAATATTTACTGGAGCATAAGACTCTGACTCAGGATAGAGAAGACAGTACTGAGCTGCTTTTGTGCAGGTTACTTCATCTCCTGGAACATCCCCTATATAAACATCAGAAAATTGAGGCAGATAATCAACTAGCTCAAAGAATGTATCATTAGAAGTAGAGTTTATTCCAAAATTATCTGTTGACCAGAGTCTTGTATAGGTAGTTGTTCTTGCATCTACTGCTCCTGGAGTTCCCCATGGAATTGGATTAGTGACTGTTGCTTGAGGATTAGCTAGTAAATAAGCTACTAGATATTCTTGTGCTCCTGGAGTTGCTCCAACATAAGCATTATAATTTAGAGTATCAGCTGGCCAGTGATCTTGACTTCCATCATCAGGGTCTGAACCTGTCCAGTTTATTTGAGGAGTTTGGTCGTGAGTTTCTTTCTGAACTAAGCCAGTAGGTATATTTGGCACAGAGTTTATTAGTATAAAAGAGTAAGAGTTTGTTGAGTTTTTTTGAGGAGTTCCACTATCAGTTACATATAAATCAACATAAAATGTTTTACTGCAGAGACCAGTTACAAAGTTGCAGTCTGTATCTGAAAGTTTAATTATGTCTGTTGTTCCTGGACCAAGAGGGTCTGTACCATAAGTATAAGTTTGTGGTGAGTTTCTTGGAGAAGGAGATAGGGTATAATTAACTATTGTGCAAGCTTCGGTTGACAGGGGATTTGAAACAGTCCCAATACAAATTCTAGTAGTTATCTGGTCTGGATTTGGATCTCTTACACGCCATCTTAGCTCTGTTGTCAGGTCGTGAGTATCTATAGGAGCAGAAGAATCCCAATTTGAACTGCCATCTCTAACTTCATATGAATCTGTATAAGGCGGCTCATTTGCCACCCTAAACCTACCTGTTGAAGTTTGCTGAGATAAAACTAGGTATGAAGAAATAATAATTATGATAAAACATAGTGCAATCACCTTCCTGCCAGAAATCCTTGATTTCTGGACACTATCAAAAAAGTTACCACTCTCACTCCTCTTTTTTGAAGTTTTCATAATATATTCTTGTTAAAGTATTATTTAAATATTTCTATATCAAGGAATCAGGATATTAATCTGAACTTTTCCTTCGTAATTTCCAAATGGAAGCTCTGGAATTCTCATATTATAGTATGTTGAAAATCTTTCTCCGACACTAGAATTGCAAGAATCTGAAATGCAGGTTTTTAGGTGAGGATATGGAGAAAAATATGAGACTGAATAATTAGTTATGTAAACTGGCCAGACACCTGTTTCTGAAGTCTCATTAAATAAAGAGTCGTCATCAATCTGGAAAACTGGGTCTGGATAAGAGATTTGCCAGATGCCCGTGCAGTTAGGAGAGGTACAATTAAAATTTTCTCCCTGCCAGGTTAAATTAACCCCAATATTTCCAAAATTAATTAGAGAAATTCCTCCCAAGGGCCGAGCTGTCACCCATTTATTCATGTAAAGCTCACCAAAGTCAATTGAGTCAGTATAGTTTATTGTTGCAAGCATATTATATGTAAAATTAGTTTCATTGAAAATATTATCTGAAAGAGCAATTCTTAGCTTCCAGGTTCCAGGCTTGCGCCAAAACTGCAAAGTAGAATTCCCACGGTACTCATACATACAGTCTTGAGAACCTACTTTATAAGCATAGTTTAAGACAGCTGAATAAGTATAATTATTTTTATTGCAATTAAAATAATTATTAGGAGAGCACAAGTAGGCATTTAAGCTATAATCCCCGCATTTCCTTGCATTTATTATTGAGGAAATAATAACACTTGAATTTTTACCCTTTATAGGATTAACTAAAAGATGCTGATTTGGGCTGTCAAAATCAGTTATATCTGGCCTGTATACTTGCCATTGCTGTGGTGGTTGAGAAACTGTAAAAAAATCAATCTCATAGTCTGCAATCTGGTAGTCCCAGGTTGCAAAATAGTACTGGCCTTCAAAGCTTTGAGGGACAACATAATTAATAGTTTGCTTGGTATTGCAAGGGTCACTGCAACTAACTAGGATTGCATCTACTAAAGTTGTGTTCTGCATTACAGGGATAACTGGACGAAATCCGAACTTTTTATTGGGATTAATTGTAATAGAAATTGTTTCTCCTGGATAAACAGAGCTAGCACTTATAGTAGTAATTGCGCAAACTAATTCTAAAGTAAGAACTATGAAAACCAGAGTGCAAAATATTAAAGCCAGAGTTTTTAGATGCATTGTTTTATATTGCTATATTTAGGAGCCCCTTCATAGCATAGTATTTTTTCCTGCTGAAGTCTTGGAACTACATAAATTTCTTTTATTGGCTCTGTGATGGGTTCCTGGAAAATTACATAAGCTGTTTTTGATTCAAATCCCCTGATAGTTGTTCCTGGAATTGTAGGAGCTTTTGATGTTTCTCCAGCTCCAAAATTAATTAATATGAGCAAGAAATCCCCAAGAAGGACATTTTTATTATTTTTAACATCAACCTTGAGTATATTATTTTCATAGCAAGCGTCTAAAATTGCAACATCCATATCCTGAAGACATGAAAACTGAGTAGAATCATCATGAACACTAAATTTCTGGATTACCAAGGCCATTATCAGAGAAAAAATTGCAGCTAAGAGTATCAAGAAAACCATGACTATAAGTGTCGAAACTCCTCTTTTTCTCATTTTCTCATTTAATATAATATACAAGAAAAAAGTTGTTTAAATTACTTTCTTTTTTTAGTTTTTAAAGATTTTCTCTGAGATTGCTTTTTCTCTTTTGCAATTCTTTTTTTGAAATCTGCAAATAAGAAAATATAAAGTATTTCCAAAATTCCTAAAGTATTAATAACAAGTAGTAGAATAAACCATACTAGATGATTTCTTCTAGCTGATTTCCATAGAGCTATGGCTTTCCAGATAATACTCCAAATAATAATCAAAACTAGAGCTAGAGCTGAAACGCCCAGTTCAGATGCTATTTCTTCAAGTCCGTAAGCCATTTTGCCTCTTTTATATAATTCTTAAATAAGGCATATTTTTAAATTTACCTATAGAGCATAATTTTATATATTATATTTACCAAGTTTAAATATGGAAAAAGGGGTTCAGGGAGTAATATTTTTAGCAATTAGTATAGGTTATTATTTATTCTGGAGTATATTATATAACAGCGTTCAAACAAACATTAAAACTTTTTTATGGGTTATCTGGCTTATAATTGTTGTTTCTTTTACTTTTTGGCTAGCTCAAAATTTGCTTTTAAAAAATAAATCAATGAAGAAAAAGAGAGAGCAGCTAGGAATAGAGGTTCACGAGAGGCCACTAATAGTTTCTTTTTTTATCTATATAGGGTACTTGCTTGGTTTTATTTCCATAGGACTGGGAGTATTTGCCCTGTCTTTAAAAAATGAGCAGAGTTTTGATATTTTCCTAGTAACTACGATTATTGGATTGATTATTACTTCTATTGTATTTTTCATTGACAGGGAGCCAAGACATAGGTATCCAATAGATTAGTATTTTAGAGTTGTATATTTTAAAGTATAGAAATATTTATATATATCACTTATTTCTAATCCTAATCCAATACAACAAATTGTATAAAAAAAGGTTGAGGTATACAATATATTGTACTTTAAAATGTTATGTCCTTACTGTAAAAATTCTGAAACGAAAGTAACTGATAAAAGAGATGCTGAAAAATTAACTAGGAGAAGGAGAGAATGCCTGAAATGTTCAAAGAGATTTACAACTTATGAGAGATTTGAACTAGGGAATTTTTATGTTATCAAGAAAGATAAAAGAAGAGAGATATATAACAGGGACAAATTATTATTAGGATTTGTCAAGGCTTGTGAGAAGCGTCCTGTAAGCCATGATAAAATTGAAAAAACTGTAGGTGAGATTGAAGAAAAAATCAGCAAAAAGAAAGAAATTGAAAGTGACATTATAGGGGAGATGGTTATGAAAGCACTGAAAAAAATAGACAAGGTAGCATATATCAGGTTTGCTTCTGTGTACAAGGATTTTCAGGACGTAAATGACTTTAAGTCAGCTATGAAGGAGGTGGGAAAATAATGGCAGAAGTAATCAAGGATTTGCCTGACTATACGGGAGAAATAGATATTTCCAAGGTTTTTGGAGAAAATGGAGTGTATAT
The DNA here is from genome assembly GCA_043810775.1 of archaeon. Lineage (GTDB taxonomy): Archaea > Nanobdellota > Nanobdellia > Pacearchaeales > GW2011-AR1 > JBDRJD01. The sequence goes on from JBDRNU010000009.1 coordinate 21,151, forward strand.
GCTTGAAAAAAAATATCTCCTTAGAGATGATACTGGAAATGTTATTGAAAGTCCTTTAGAAAGAGTTTATACTATTTGCAGAAGAGCGGCGGAGATTGATAGGGGTTACGGAGCGAGCGAAGAAAAAGTTGATGAACTGACAAAAAACTTTTTTAGTATGATAGTGAATAGGGAGTATTCACCTGCTGGAAGAATTTGGTCTAATGTTGGTTCAGATATTCTTGCTCTTTTTAATTGTTATGTTCTTCCTATTCCTGACGATACAGAAGGAATATATGAGGCTGTTAAGAATGCTGCAATTATTCATAAAAATGGCGGGGGAACTGGGTATAATTTTTCAACTTTAAGACCAAGAGGAACTTATGTTAAAAAATCAAAAGGGCTAGCTTCTGGACCAGTGTCTTTTATTGGGCAGTTTGATAAAGAAACTGAGATTATTAATTCTGGAAACAGGAGAGGGGCAAATATGGCTGTTTTTGATGTTTATCATCCTGATATTCTTGAATTTATTTATGCAAAAACACTTGAAGGAGAGCTTCAGAATTTTAATATTTCTGTTGGAGTTAGCAATGAATTTATGAAAAAAGCCAAGGAGGAAGGTTATTACACGCTAAAATTTCCTGATGAGCAACCTTTTACTAAAGATAAGCTTGAAGATATTATCAGAAACATTGAAGAAAATAAGCTCGGAGGAGCTGATGTAGGCAAGAAACCCAGACCAGCTTCATTAAAGCTAGATAAAAATGATATAATTGATACTTATACTGACAAGGTTATTGGGAGAGTTAATGAGGAAGGATATGTCCAGCTAAAAGCTGATTTGCTATTAGATAGAATGGCTGAGCTTGCACATAAAACAGGTGATCCTGGAATGATTTATCTTGACAGGATTGAACAAGATAATCCTCTGCCTTCTGCAGGAAAACTTAATGCAACTAATCCCTGCGGTGAACAACCACTTCATCCTTATGATGCCTGTAATTTAGGAAGCATAAATTTAGAGAAGATGATTGACAGAGAAGATGTTGACTGGGAAAAACTCAAAAATACTGTGTGGCATGCGGTAAGATATCAAGATAATATAAATGACCTTAACAAAGGACCAATAAAACAAATAGAAGAAACTGTCAAGAGAAACAGAAGAATTGGTTTGGGAGTGATGGGGTGGGCTGACATGCTAGCTCAATTTGAAATTCCTTATGATTCTGGCAAAGCTTTTGAACTTGGGGAAAAGGTTATGAGTTATATTAGTGAGGAAGCAAAAAAAGCTTCAGCTTCACTAGCAAAAGAAAAAGGAGTGTTTCCATCATATGAAGAAAGCACTTGCAATACAGGGAATGAAGAAGATAGAGTCAGAAACTTGCAGAGGACAACAATTGCACCTACTGGAAGCATTAGTAATTTATTTGAAGTAGCTAGCGCAATAGAACCTTATTTTGCAGTAGGATATACAAAAAATCTAAGAGGTGGAGACAAATTATATTTCTTAAACAGGCATTTTTTAGGGGCTTTGAAAAAAAGAGGCTTTGATGAAGAGCAAATTACAAAAATCAAAAGAGAAGTTGAACAAAAAGGTGGAAGCTGTCAAGAAATAGGAGAAGTTCCAGATGATTTAAAAGCGGTATTTAAAACTGCAATGGAAATTAGATATGATAAGCATATTGAAATGCAGGCTGCATTTCAGAGAAAAACTGATAATGCTGTTTCTAAAACAATAAATATGCCTGAAGATGCAACAATAGAAGATATAAGGAAGGCATATATTCGGGCGTGGGAGTTGGGATGCAAAGGGGTCACTATATATAGGGATAAGAGCAAGATGGTCCAGGTATTAGAAGGAGGGGTAAAAGATTTAGAGGAGAGAGTTGAAATTGTCATGAATGATGTTCCTATTAAAAGCAATGCAATGAAATTAGCTCCTTTTGCCAGACATTACAAAGTTAATAGAGGTAAAGATACATTCCACATAATTGTATCTTCAAAATTATATAGGGACAAAAGTGATACAAACAGGTACTTTGCAATTCCTAATGCAGTATTTCAGTTAATAAGGCCTCTTGGAACAGAAGAGGCAGCTGAGTTTGCTCAATCAGGACTAGACAGGACTAAAGTTCTTCAAGCTTCTGATCCAGATTATTTAGAATTTGCACAAGACCTTAAATCTGTAAGAGGTGATAAAGCAGAGGGATTTGGACTCGGAAGAGTTGAAAGCCCTTCTCATGCTGTAGGCATGGCTATTGAGCATTTATTGTTAAGCTATGGCTTGATTGGATGGGAGGATGCTGGTGAAATTAAAAAAATGGCGGTAAAGGTGAAAAAAGGTGAGCTGGAAAAAGTAGATGATAAAGAAGCTTTAGAAATAATGAAAAGATATCAAAGTCAGGGAGAAAGAGTTGATTTTGACCCAAGAGGAATTAGAAAAATTGAATTTAGATGCGGAAAATGCAGTAATACAGAATATATTATGGAAAGTGGATGCAGAGACCCTGTTTGCAAGGGATGTGGATGGAGCTTAGGAAAGTGTGATTAAGAAAAGGATATTTCCTAAAATATAGTTTAACTTGTAATATTATTTATAAATAAATTAGGATATGAAAAACAATGGCTGAAAAAACTGGTGAAGAAGTTTATTCATTTGAACAAAAAAACTTGCCTGATACTCTTAAAATAAAATATACTAGTGATGAGGGAACTAGAAATTATGATTTTTCTCCAATAATTCATGTAAGTGGAGAGAGTATGCCTGAGACTATGGAAAAAGCCTGTCTTCATCTTGCAAGAAAAGGGCTGGTTTACAGAAGAAGTGATGAAAAAGATAATGCCTGGCAAGTTGAAGCTAAGATGATTATGGAAATAAGAAATCCTGATGCTGACCCTTATACTCACTTGAGATTTGCAGGCAGTAATGGCTTGGGGCAGGGATTACTAGATTATTTATATGAGTTTATGGGTGCTAAAAGATTTTGGAAGCCTGATGCTGATGATCCTAAAGACACTAGGTGGGAATACACTTACTTTGGTTCTTTAAGCGAGTATGCTGGAAGCAAAGGACCAATTGACCAGATTGAAGCTGTAAAGCAGAAATTAATTGAGAGGCCAAATACTAGGAGAGCTCAGGCAATTACCTGGCATCCTGAAAGAGATTTGGAAAATCAGCACACTCCTTGTTTGCAGAGAATACGTTTTTTAGTTACGCCTGGAGATAAAAGAGCTAGATTAGATATGCAGTATGATTTTAGAACAAGAAATGTCATGACTGCTGCTTTTGGAAATATCATGGGCCTTTATATTTTAGGGTGTGATGTAAGAGATGCTGTTGAACAAGGCACTGGAATTGAGTTAGATATGAGAATGATAGACAGTACAGATACATTTCATGTTAATTCAAGAGAGTTTCCTGTTTTTATGAATTCTGTCAGGCAGGTTGTGAATAAGAAAAAAAGCGGCCAACCCTTAAGCAAGAGAACTTGGAAAAGGAGTTTAGTCATTGATGACTTGCTTAGCCACAGAGATTATACTGAGAAGTTTTTAGTTGATAAAACTACTAAAATGGCTGAAGAGTATGAAGGAAGAAAGCAAAGAAAAGTTGAGCAAATAAGGCAAATTCCTCAAGAAAATATGATTAGAAGAAATGAATTATTAAAAGAGCTTGATGCTATTCCTCAAATTAATGTTGAAAAAGAAACAGAGAGGACACATAAAATTGGTGACAGGATTTTTTACTTGCTAGATAAATATTCACCTGAAAAAAGATGAGTGACCAATTAGTAGAAAAAATTGAAATTCAAAAAGAGTTTGGCTTTCCTGAGTTGAGAAAGAGGATGAGAAAAGTCCAACTTAAAGGATTTCCTGATGTTTGTGTATATGAAGGAAGTGATTTTGATTTAGTCAGGCTTAATCCTGAAGGAATTAGAAAACAGATTAGCACTCCACAACCGGCAACTTACCGAGACCATTTAAATAGAATTGGTGAGATGGCTAAATTATTTTCTGAAAAAGGAATTGATATTTTTAATTTAAATGGGGGAGTAGATTATATTGCATTTAAGCCAGGGGACAGTGAAGGGACATTATGGACTGTGATTCCACCTGTTGTTGAAAGTTTTTATATGAATGCTGGAACTTTTCATGATCACTATGAATCTATGATGGACTCAAGATTAAATAGTGAACTAAAATCTAAAGGGCTTGCAGTAAATCCAGAATTAAAAAATTTAAAAAAAGATAGAGCAGAAACTGTGAGATTAATTAATGACGGAAGCCATAGGGTTCATTATGCTGTTGATACTGGAATTTCTCAGACTTTATTAGTAGCTAGTGGAATTAAAGAAGGGTGGCCTTATTATGCTGCTCCACAGTCGTATGAGCTAGTTGACATTCTTCCTACCAGGCCTGAAGATGGGGGTGCAGGAAAGATACATGTGGTTACGAGCCCTGGACATAAAATGCTTTATAGATTATTTCCAAGCGGGGGTATTAACAGTGGGACAGTCAGACCAGACAAGAAGGCCACGCTTTGAAGCTGTTGGATTTGATTTAGACAATACTTTATATCCTTCTAGCGATAAAATTCAGGAATTTATTAGAGGTGAAATTGCTAGAGAAATTGGACAGGCAATTAATGTAAGTCAAGAAGAGGCTAGAGAACTTTTTGAAAGATTATACGCTGAGATAGGATCAGGAACTAGAGTTCTCAAAAAAATTGCTGAGGAGTATGCTGTTGAATTAGATGCTGATTATATTGTGCAATCAGCTCTTGAGCAAGAAGAAGTTATTAACTTAGTCAAGCCTGACAAAAGATTGCAACCATTTTTAGAAGATATTGCAAGAAGAGTTAATGGAAGAATTGATTTACTGACTGGCAGTCAAAGACATGTTGCTTTTGGAAAATTAGAAAGATTGGGTGTGAGTCCAAGTACGTTTGTATATCAAATTTGTGGAGATTATAGTAAAGTTAATGGAGATATGTTTAAAGAGTGGATTAGATTAAGACAAATGGCTCCTGGCAGGTTATTGTATGTGGGTGATAATGTTAAGGCAGATATTATTCCTGCAAATGAGTTAGGGCTTTATACTTGCTTAGTTGGGAAAGAAGATAAAAGAGCTGAGTTTTGCATTGAAACTGTTTATGATTTAGTGGAGGTTTTAGATGGTACTAGTAAGTGAAATTAAGTATAAACCTAATATAGTTATTGGGAGTTGTCCAAAAGATTCTGATGAGGTGGTTGGAGTTTTAAGAGATGTGAAAAAAGATTTAGCTGAAGTAGATATTAGTATTAAAGGCTTAAATTTAAAACAAATTCTAGAAATTGCTGGTAGAAATGGTTTTTTATTAGATAATAAAGAAGGGCCTGGTGTAATTCAAGTAAAATTTGATTCTGTCAGGCCTTATTTAAGAGTATATCAAGAAAATACAGGTGAAGGTTGTAAATCTTGTGCACACTATGCTCTTCACAAACCTCAACCTGATGAAACTTTTGCTTATTGTTCAATTCTTGAAGATAAATCAGATGCAACTAATAACCATTCTCCAATTATAAGAGGCTATATGGAAACAGGATGTTTAAGCAAGGCAGATAGATTTCAAATAAAACCTAAAGATCTTGAAGGAATGTTTTAGCTATTTCTCATCGCCGGATTTTACATTTTTTAAAAACCTCATTACATCTTCATTAGTTACTCTAACTTGATAAAGAACATTGCCTAGTTCTGGGTTAAGGAGACACTCTTCTGTTAGAGATTCTGGTTCTTTATAGTGAAAAGAGTATACTACTTTTTTGATTCCTGCTTGCACTATATCTTTTGCGCAATTTCCACAAGGATAGTATTTTGTATATAAGGTGGCTCCTTGTAAACTTTCCACTTTCCTATTTAACAATGCATTTTTTTCTGCATGAACTCCTATACATATATTCTGACCTTTTTCACTATATGTGGATCCATGTCTTTCTTTTCTGCAACCAGCATCCACACAGTTTTGCAGTCCTGTTGGTGCACCATTGTATCCTTCTCCAACAACTGTATGAGCAATAGTGAGAATTGCTCCCCCATGAATATGCTTGCATGTTGAACGTGTTGCAGCCACTAGTGCAAGAGCCATAAAATATTGATCCCAGATAGGTCTATCTCTTCTATCCATAAATTTTGATAATTTTTATTTTATTAACAATTCGTGCAGTGAAAAATATACATTAGAAGATATGAGAAGAATTAGAAAACTTTAAATATCAAGCAAATACTAAGTTAGTCATGTGTAAAACTAAGAGGTGCAATATAAGATGGCATCAAGTAAGAATGGAGTTGAGGAAATTACAGGGAATAATATTGAAGAAAGACTTGAAAGACCTCTTGTAGTTATAGATTTCTTTGCAGAGTGGTGCATGCCTTGCCTGATGATGGCTCCGGTTATTGAAGAGTTACATGAAAAATTAAAGGAAAAGGTTACTTTTTTTAAGGTAAATGTGGATGATAATCCTGAGATTGCCAAAAAGCTGAAAGTTGCTTCAATCCCTACTTTAATAATTTTTAACAAAGGCCAGGAAAAAGAGAGGCTAATAGGAAGCTTATCAGCTGATGTAATTGAAGATAAGATTATTCGATTTTTAGAGTAAGAGAAGCTTTTTAAACATAAATTATCTACTTTTATTACGGATCCGTAGCTCAGTTGGCTAGAGCACCGGCCTTTTACAAAAAACGAAGTTTTTTGTCCTTCAAAAAAACAGTGTTTTTTGAAGTAAGCCGGGTGTCGTGGGTTCAAGTCCCATCGGATCCATAGACAACCCAACAGAGTAGCTCACTGATGTTTCGCTACTCTGTGCCCCAAAAATGCAAGAATTAACAAGCATTTTTGCGGTTTAGGAGGTTGCCAACTGTCGTGCCTACAGCACAACGCATTAACTTCCTGCATTGAGTTAGTTAATGATTAGTTAAGATTTAGAAAAATCTAATAAAGCTGGAAGGACTCAAGTATATACTTACTCTTTAAAAAGATAGTGTAAACGAAAGGTTTAAAAAGCCAAATTGAATTCCTTTTAGTATTATAGAGTTGTAATTGAAATTATGCAACTATTATAATTTAAATTAAATAAAGCCTGCCTTGAAATTTTTAAAAAAGATGCACATTCTTCAGCCAAAACACTCGAAAATTAGTGAAAAAGAAGCTAAAGAGCTACTTAATAAACTAAATATTTCTATTTCTCAAATACCTAAAATCAAAGAAGAAGATCCTACACTGCCTGAAGGATGCAAACCTGGAGATTTGATTAAGATTGAAAGAGGGGATAAAGTATATTACAGAGTTGTAGTTTAATATGAAAAAAGATAAACACATAATTATAAAGAAGTATCTATCACAACACTCTTTAATAGAGAGCAATATCATATCATTTAATAATTTTGTAAAGTTAAGGATGCAAAAAATAGTAGAAGATCTTTCTGAAAACCTACCAAAAGATGAAATTGAAATTAAACTAGGAAAAGTAAGAATAGGCAAAGCCAATGTTATTGAATCTGATGGAAGTACTAAACAAGTTATGCCTACTGAAGCCAGGCTTAGAAATTTAACTTACTCCGCACCAGTATTCTTAGAAATAAGTATAAAGCAAGAAGGACAGATAGAAGAAAACCAAGATGTAGAAATTGGAAGAATACCTATAATTGTCAAAAGTGATGTATGCAATACTTCAGGAATGTCTAGAGAGGATTTAGAAAAAGCTTATATTGACCCTTTAGACCCTGGAGGATATTTCATCATAAATGGTAATGAAAGAGTAATAGTAATGACTGAGGATTTAGCTGCAAATCAGCCTTTCATTGAAAAATCAAAAGGAAAACTAATGCTAAGATTATTTAGCCAGAGGGGGGCTTATAGAATTCCTGTTTCTATAACTGAAACTAATGATGGTATTCTGGAAGTTTCTTTTAGTAGATTTAGGAATATTCCTGCAATAGTATTATTAAAAGCACTTGGAATGTTAAAAGAAGCTGATATTTCTAGATTAGTTGGCAAAGAAACTGATAGTTTTATTGTAAATCTTTATGAGTATGCAAATCTTCATAGTGTTGATGACGCGATGATGTTTATTGCTGAAAAAACAAATTTACAAGGTACAAAAAAAGAAATGGTAGATAGAGTGAAGCAGAGAATAGACAGTTACTTTATGCCTCATATTGGTTTAACTAAAGAAGATAGATATGAAAAAGCAATTACATTATGTAAATTTATCAAACAATTTTATATTGCAAAAGAAAATCCTGAAATCTTGACAGATAAAGACCATTATGCTAATAAAAGAGTAAGACTAAGCGGTGACTTGCTTGCTGATTTATTTAGGGTTAATCTTAACATCTTATTAAGAGATATACATTATTCACTACAAAAAATTTCAAAGAGGAAAAAATTCTATAGCCTAAAGACAGTTGCTAAGTCTACTTTATTTTCGCATAGAGTTGAAAGTGCAATTGCAACTGGAAGCTGGATTGGAGAGAGAACAGGAGTCACACAGAACATGGACAAAACTAATTATCTAGCAATTCTTTCACAATTACAGAGAGTTTCCAGTATGCTTCCTGGAGAGCAAGAAAACTTTCTTGCAAGAACTTTACACCCTACTCATTACGGAAGATTCTGCCCTACTGAAACACCTGAAGGAACGGAAATTGGACTAAGAAAAAATCTTGCCATACTAGCTAGAGTCTCAACTGCTGTAAATATGGATGAAAATGAATTTATTAAGACACTTGAAAGTTTAGGAATGCAAAGAGAGAAAGAAGGCGCAAAGCACGGGAAAGTTGATGTCTTCTTCAATGGGAGATTTATAGGAAGTATAGAGAATCATCAAGATTTTTTTAAAGATATAAGAAATAAAAGAAGAAATTCTGAATTACCTATTGAACTAAGTGTCAGATATGACAAATCTATCACAACTATAATTATCTCTACTGAAATTGGAAGAGTTTTAAGGCCTTTAATTATTGTTGAAAATAATAAAAGTAATTTTACTGATGAACATGCTATTCTTCTTGAGCAGGATAAAATGACTTGGGCTGATTTAGTTAAACAAGGAATTATAGAATATCTAGATGCAAGTGAGGAAGAAAATGCACTGGTAGCTTTAGAAAAAGAAGATATAACTCCTGAACATACTCACTTAGAAATAGATAGTATTGATTTTCTAGGATTAGTTACTTCATTAGTACCTTATGCAAACTACGACCCTGCGTCAAGATTATTAAGAGGTAGTAAAACTCAAAAACAGGCTTTAGGATTATACGCTGCTAATTTCCCAATAAGATTAGATACTGATGTAAGCATTTTACACTATCCTCAAAAACCCCTTGTAAGAAGTTTCGTTTATGATACTCTCAATATTTACCCTGCTGGCCAAAATTTAGTGGTAGCTATCATGACAAAAGAGGGCTACAATATGGAAGATGCAGTTATATTGAACAAAGGCAGTGTAGATAGAGGTATGGGCAGGTCAACTTATTTCAGACCATATACTTCAACTGAATTAAATTATGCTGGAGGATTGAGTGATGAAATTGGAGTTCCTAAAAAAGACACTTCTGGATATAGGACTGAAGAAAGCTATAAATTTTTAGAGGATGATGGAGTTGCTTATCCTGAAGCTGCAATGAAAGAAGGTGAAGTTGTAATGGGAAAAACATCTCCTCCTAAATTCTTATCAGAAGCAAGGGAAATTTCAATCAGAACAAGAAAAGAAAACAGTTCAGTTATAAGGCAGGAAGAAAAAGGCACTGTAGATGCAGTTTTTATAACTGTTGAAGATGAGGGAAATAAAGTCGTTCAAGTGAGGACAAGAGATCAGAGATTTCCAGAACTTGGAGATAAATTCTCAAGCTCGCATGGGCAAAAAGGAGTTGTGGGAATGCTTGCTGAAGAAAATGACATGCCTTTTACTGCAAGAGGAATAAAACCTGATTTAATATTTAATCCTCATGGAATCTTGGGAAGAATGACTGTAGGATACTTAATTGAGTGTATTGCTGGGAAAGTTGGGGCAACTAGCGGGCAAATAATAGATGGTACTTCTTTTTCAGGAGTTTCTTTTCAAGACCTTGAAAAACAATTACAAAAAAATGGTTTTAGATACGATGGAAAAGAAACCATGTATCATGGAGTTACTGGAAAGATGATGACAGCTAAAATTTATGTAGGCAACATGTATTATCTAAAGCTAAAGTATATGGTAAGCAATAAAATTCATGCCAGAGCTTCTGGAAAAGTTGCACTATTAACTAGACAACCTATTGAAGGCAGAGCAAGAGGTGGTGCTTTGAGATTGGGTGAGATGGAACAACAAGCCTTAGTAGCTCATGGGGCTTCATTATTATTAAAGGAGAGGTATGATTCTGATAAAGTTATTGTGCATATATGCACTAAATGTGGGGCTATGGCTATAAAAGATAATATTAGAAACAGAATTATTTGCCCTGCTTGCAACTCAAATGAGATAGAGCCAGTTGAAATATCATATGCTTTTAAATTATTATTAGAAGAACTACAAGGAATGCACATTATGACTAAATTTGATTTAAAGAATAAATACGAATAAGTTTAGAATGCCGGAAATAATTAAAAAACAAGTAAGAGCAATCTCATTTAGCTTGCTCTCTCCTGAATTAATTAAAAAGATTTCTACAGCTAAGATTATAACTCCTGAACTTTATGATGTTGATGGATATCCAGTAGATGGGGGACTTATGGACTTAAGACTTGGAGCAATAGACCCTGGAGTAAGATGTAGAACTTGCGGGGGTGGATTAAAAGAGTGTCTTGGACATCCTGGAAGTATTGAATTAGCCAGACCATTAATACATGTAAAATATGTTCCTTTAATTGAGCTGTTCTTAAGAAGTTTTTGCGCAAGTTGTGGAAGAGTCATGCTTCTTGAAGAAGATGCAAAAAAACTTAATCTTAAACAGAGAATCAAGAAATCAAGAGACTCAAAAAAATGCCCGCACTGCCAGAGTCCTCAAGAAAAAATTAAATTAGAAAAGCCAAGCACTTTTCATTCTGGAAAAAGAAGAATTTTTCCAACTGAGATAAGAGAGAGATTTGTAAAAATAACAAATGAAGATTGTAAATTAGTGGGTGTTAATCCTATAAATTGCAGACCTGAATGGGCGATAATCTCCTTGCTCTTAGTTCCCCCAGTTACAGTTAGACCAAGTATAACTTTGGAATCTGGAGAGAGAAGTGAAGATGATTTGACTCATAAATTAAGTGATATTATTAGGGCTAATCAGAGATTATGGGAAAATTTAAATGCCGGAGCTCCAGAGGTTATAATTGAGGACCTTTGGGATTTATTACAGTATCATGCTACTACTTTCTTTGATAATACTATTTCAAGGATACCTCCTGCAAGACACAGGAGTGGACAGCCACTAAAAACTATAACTGAAAGAATAAAAGGTAAGGAGGGGAGAATTAGACATAATCTTGCAGGAAAAAGAGTTAATTATTCTTCTAGAAGTGTAATTAGCCCTGATCCTTTCTTAAAGATAAATGAAATTGGAGTTCCGCTGGTGATTGCAAAGATAATAACAGTTGCTGAACAAGTTAATTCACTAAATATAGAACAACTCAAGAAACTTATTGAAAGTAAAGAGTATCCTGGAGCAAATTATATTATTAGACCAGATGGAAAGAGAAAGAAAATCACTGATGACTTAAGAGAGGAAATAATAGAAGAATTAACTATAGGATATATAGTTGAAAGACACTTGCAAGACGGAGATGTTGTATTATTTAATAGACATCCTTCTCTTCATAGAGCTAGTTTAATGGCACATTTTGTGAGAGTGCTTCCTTGGAAGACATTTAGACTTCACCCTGCTGCTGCAGCTCCATATAATGCTGATTTTGACGGTGATGAAATGAATATTCATTCTCCACAGACAGAAGAAGCCAGAGCAGAAGCAAAAGTACTTTTAGATGTAAAAGAAAACTTAATCTCCCCAAAAAATAATACTAATATGTTAGGATGCATTGCAGATGCGGTTACAGGCAATTATTTATTAAGCACTAATTCTGTTTTAAAAGAAGACGCTTCCCAGATATTATTTGAAACCGGAGTTGAAGCAGCATTTTCAAAAAAAGAAATTAGTGGCATAGAAGTTTTTTCAAAAATACTTCCTAAGATAGATTTTTCGGAAAAAAATGTCAAGATTAAGAACGGGGAATTTATAGAGGGAGTTGTTGATAAAAATACTTTCGGAGTAGAAGATGGGGCTCTTATTAAATACCTTGACAAAACTGTTGGAAGAGATGAAACAATTGAGACTTTAAGAAAAGCCTTTGCTTTAGGCACAAGCTATCTTTCAAAAAATGGGGCAACTATTTCTTTAGGAGATTTAGAAGTAAATGAAAAAGTAAAGAACAGTGCTCATGAAATTATTAAAAGTGCTGAAGAAAAAACACAAAAAATTATTAGTGCATATTATAATAACAGTCTTGAACTAATTCCTGGAAAATCCAAAGAAGAAAGCAGAGAAATAAAAATTCTACAGTCTTTAAATGAGATTAGAACAAAAATAGGAAATATTGTCAAACAAGAATTTCCTAAAGATAATCCTGCAAGTAATATGATTTACTCTGGTGCGGGAGGTAATATCCTTAATGTGACTCAAATTGCTTGTTGTGTTGGCCAGCAGGCATTATGGACTAAGAGAATAGGATTTGGATTTACAAATAGAACATTATCTTTTTTTAAAGAGGGAGATTTATCTCCTTTGGCTAGAGGGTTTGTTTATTCTTCTTACTCTCAAGGATTGAGACCTATGGAGTTTTTCTTTGGAGCAATTACTGGAAGAGATGGATTAATGGACCTTGCATTAAGAACTCCAAAATCAGGATATATGTACAGAAGACTAGCTAATGCTTTGCAAGATCTAAAAGTAGAATATGATGGAACTGTAAGAGACGCTTCTGGAAACATAGTGCAATTTCTTTATGGAGAGGATGGAATTGATGTTACAACTTTACATTCTGGCAAGCCAATATCTCCTGGAGAAGCTATAGGAATAATTACTGCCCAATCTTTTGGTGAGCCTTCAACTCAGATGGCATTAAATGTATTCCACTTTGCAGGAGTTCAAGAGATGCAGATTACGTTAGGACTTCCTAGATTAATAGAAATATTTGATGCAAGAAAAATGCCTTCAACTCCTGCTATGGAAATCTATCTTGATAAGGAAAAGAATAATGAAAAAGATTCAAGAATAGTTGCTGAGAAAATAAAGCAATTTCAATTTGAAGAAATAGCTTCTGAGATTAAAATAAATTTTTCTGATAAAAAAATTGATGTTGAATTGAATCCTGAAGCACTTAAACAGATTCATGCCAATACAAGCACTATTTTAGACAGATTAAAAGATATGGGTTTTAAAGTAAAGATTAGAGGAAATATAATTTATACAACCAATACTAAACTTGACTTTAAAGAGTTGTTTAAACTTAAAGAAAAACTGAAAAAAGCTGTTATTTCAGGTGTGGAAGGAATTGAACAGGTTTTGGTTGTAAAAAGGGATAAAAATTATGTTATACTCACTGCTGGGTCAAATCTAGAAGAGATATTTAAGATTAAAGGTGTAAATAGGGACAAAACTGTTAGTAATAATATACGTGAGGTTGAAGAAGTACTGGGAATTGAAGCTGCAAGACAAGTTATAATGAATGAAGTGAATAAAGTTATTTCGTCTCAAGGTTTGGATATTAATGAAAGGCACTTAAAATTAATTGCAGATGCTATGTGCACTACTGGCTCTGTTAAAGGAGTTACTAGAATGGGAATTATTTCTGATAAATCCAGTATACTTGCAAGAGCAAGTTTTGAAACCCCAATTAAGCAGTTTGTAAATGCTACTATTAAATCAAGCAGGGATGAATTAGCCTCGGTTATTGAAAATATTATTTTAAACCAGCCAGTTCCAGTTGGTACAGGGTTGCCAGGATTATTAGTTAAAGTCATTGGACCTTTAACTAAACCTAAAAAATCAGTTAAAGCAAATAAAGAAGCAAAAACAGAGGTAAGAAAGTGAAGACACTGGATATGAAGTTTATAAGGTATCTAAATTTATTTGAGAAAATCTGCAAAGTAAGAACTAAGAACTGCTTTGAGTATAATAATTTTATTTTTTTTGCGGTGCAGCCATTTGAAGTTTCAAAAGCAATAGGGGAGGAAGGAAGAAACATTAGGAAGGTTGCAGAAATTCTAGGAAAAAGAGCTAAGATTGTTACCCTTCCAAGAGATGAAAATGATATTAAAAATTTTATTTTAAGTATAATCAACCCTTTAAATTTTAAGGATTTAAAATTAGAAGTGAATGAAATAATCATTGAAGGAGGCAAGAAAAATAAAGCTGCTTTAATTGGGAGGGGGAGGAGGAGAGAAGCTGAATTAAATGATGTGGTCAAGCATTATTTCAATAAGAGTTTAAAAATAGTGTAGTAAAGTTTAAATAAGCGTATCTTTAAATTTCTATATATCATATTAAAATGGGATTAATGAATGGAAGAAAATTGAAGAAAAACAGGAGAAAAGATAGATGGCATGATGTCAAATTTAAGAGAAAGACTTTAAATTTATACAGCAAATCTGATCCTTTAGAAGGCGCTTCTCAAGCTAAGGGAATTGTACTGGAAAAAGTCCAAAAAGAGGCTAAGCAACCAAATTCAGCTATGAGAAAATGCTGCAAGGTTCAGCTAATTAAGAATAGCAAGCAAGTTACTGCTTTTATTCCTGGAAATCTTGCACAGAAGTTTATAGATGAACATGATGAGGTATTAATAGAGAGAATTGGGGGCAAGCAAGGAAGGTCTAAAGGAGATAT
>JBDRNU010000010.1:0-44907 GCA_043810775.1 archaeon
GTTGTAAATGCAAAGCTGGATTTAATTCTGGAATTGTTTTGGATCCTTTTATTGGCGCTGGAACTACTGCGATTGCTGCTAAACGTTTAGGAATGGATTATCTTGGTTTTGATTTGAATAAAGATTATATTAAGATAGCCAACAGGAGGGTAGCCAAGTATGGAAACTGAATTATCATCTGATATTGGTGAGGAGATTATTATGAAGCTAAAGGAAATTGTATCTAAATTAGATAAAATATTAAATCAAAATGGGAAATACATTTCAAATACATCTCCGTATGAGTCAGGAGCTTCAGGAGACGTTAAAGAAACAAGCATTGGAGAGTAAGATATCTTTTGCAGAATTGTGCAGAAGGAAACTTAAGAATAATTCTCAGTTAGATAAATTTGAGATTGTACTAAAAGATCTTATTGAAATAAAGTCTATTCTCAGTAATAAGGGTCTTTATAAACCAAAAAGCCTAACCAATTCTAATTAAATTCAACGTAAAAAAACAGTCCCTCAGACCTGCCAAAAGGGCTATGATTTCGGTGGGGGCATTAAACTTTTTAAAAATAATGTTTCTAAGATAATAATTTTTAAAAAGAGCTTATATTTAAGTATCCTATGGAGAAAAAAAGCAAATTAATTACCCGAGAAGATTTATTTGTGTACCCTTCTTCAACAACATCTTTTCCTGATATGTGGATTTATTTCTTGACTGATTATGAAAATCATCATGGTGGTGGTGAAGATTATGTTTCAAGAGCAATAACATTAAGTAGCGCTTGGATGGAAAAAAAGAAAATAATAACTAATTTCCATAAAGAGATATTAGATACAATAGGTGAAAAGAAAATTATCCCAGAAAAGGATGACCCATTGATTTATTTTAATCTTTTCAACCATTTGAAACATAATTTATTAGGTTCTCTTTTAAACCATCGTGATTATGAAGTTTGGGAAAAAACTGCAAGTGGAAGCCTTTATTTTTATCTTGCGACACGTAACTCTTTATTATTTTTAGATGAAATTTCTACACCAAAAAGAGAAAAAGGGTTTGAATTATTTAACCATGAAGATTTCGAAAAAGAACTGGAAGAAAGAGATAAAAAAGCAAGTAATCATATAGAAAATTTAGTTGTCAATCTTGAAAATAATAGACTTGATAAAAATTCTCTTCATTGGGTTTATACTGAAGGGTTTGATTTTGATAATCATAAAACTGATTTATGGTATTGGGAAAAAAGAGCAGTAGCAAAAAAATTAGAAGCAGGGGCAAAACTAATTGGCAATTCATGCCATGATATTGACATTGATTTTAGGAATATAGATGATTCTGAAAGACTAATGCGAATTGCAAAGGAGGTTCTTGATATCTCTAAAGGATTGGCTGAAAAAGGAAAAGATCCAGATTACTCAAAAAAATTATTAGCTAGAAGTGAAAGAGAATTAGAAGGAGCAAAAGCTAATTTAGACGCGGACCCAGAAAATTCAAAACTAAGAAAAATTTATGAACTAATTAATCAAATTCACATATCTCTTTTAGAAGATATTTGAGTGAAAAGCTTAGTCCTTAAAAAGGAAAATAAGTATAATAGTTATTTCTCGTAACTTCTAACCAACTCTAACTCCTTACGAACAGAATAAGCAATATCTTCAGCTTCTTCATCCAAAACAACTCCTTCAATTATTTTTGGCACATTCATATAATTAAGTGCGCTAGAAATAACTTCAGAATTTTTTTCAGCCTCAATCAGCAGTGAATGATAATTACCCTCACTACAACCACTAACATGAATATGGCTTAATTTACCAGCCATAGCAGCATACAACTCTAAAGCAAGCTTCATAGAAGGATCATGCTCATAGCAGTGTTGCAAATCAATTATAGCACCAATATCAAACTCTCCTAAAATTTCATCAAAATATTCAGGAGTAGTTACTAACTGCTTCCTAATATCTAAATTTTCAATTAAAGGTCTAAAATCTCTGTTTTCAAGTAATTCAAAATCATCAACAGTATCAGGATGAAACACCACCCCATTAACAAGAAATACACTGCAAATATCTTCTAATCGAGATAGTACTCTCTCACTTTCACCATCAGAATCATAAACAATACTCATCCAAGGAGCATGTACAGAAATAAAATCAAATTCTAAAACATCTTTAACAAACTCATTATACAATTTAAAGCCTAAAATTGAATCTTCATCAGGAAAACTTAACTCAAGGGCATTAGCCCCCAATTTCCTATAATAACTAGGCCTAAGTTCAAAAGGTATAATAGTATTATATAAACTTCCAGTTGAAAAACCAACTTCTGCCATAAAATCTCAAAAATCTGAGTATATAAAAGAATTAAGGTAGTGCAAAATATCCTTTCAAAAAGGTTTATAAAAGTATGATATAACTTTATTGAAAGTTAAAATGGAAATACATGGATTTACTGTGCAAAATTGGAAATATATTATAGGGAAAATGCCTAAGGAAGATGCATTTAATATTAGGAAAAATCCTATAATCCTAGCTGTAGCTGATGGAGTCACTCGCGATCCAATGACTTATCTTCCAGGTACCTCTGATTTAATTGGAAAAATTATATTTGCAGTAGATTATCCAAGACCAAGCCCTGCAAGTGAAATTTCAGAAAAATTTTGTGCAGAATTTCCCCTTACTATGTCTTCATTTTTAAATCAAACTACAAGTGCAATAAATACTTCCTTTAATTTTATTAATAATAAAATTATAAAAAAGTATAATCAACAAGCTTTTCCAAAACCAGACTTCATAACAAAAGATTTAGCAGGCTGTGTGGCTGCAGGAGTTGCAGTTCTTCAAAACCATATAAACTGGGGATACATATGTGATTCAGGAGTAGCCTTATTTGATTCTCACGGAAATCTAATTGAAAAAACAAAATCAGAAGACCCCCACAGGCTAGACAAAATTATCTGGGAAGACCATATAATTAAAGGAAAATCATGGAGAGAACCAGAAGTAAGAGCAAGAATAAGGTCTTACTACAGAAATAATCCTTCAAACCCAAATTCTTACGGAGTTCTTACAGGTCAAGAACAAGCAATGCACTATGTTAGAACAGGCACCTATGAATTCAAGCCAGGACAGCTAGTAATAGCTTATACAGATGGGGTTTCAGATATTATTTTTGAAAATGGTGATATACAAGGCACAGTAGCTGATATGATAAAAGCTAGAAGATTTAAAAAGCTAAGAAAACACTGTAAAAGAAATGTAAAGCATGAAGGAACTTTAGCTTATTGCCTGAATAACTAAGCTGCCTTCCCAACAATATCTCTTTTCCAAAAAGTAACATTAAACCTATCAGTTCTAACCTTAACTCTTCTAGGTCCTTCATCAACATATCCTAACTCCATTGCCTCACTGCCATTTTGTTTAGCAATTTCAGGAATTCTTGAGTCTTTTCTTGAAGTATAAACTACAAACCCCACACCATTATTATAATTTTCAAGCATTTGTTTATCACTATTGTTAGAACGCTTATGAATATAATCAAAAACTTCAGGCCTCTCTGGAAGTTTAGTAATAATATAAGTAAGATCTTTTCTTGCTCTAGCAATTTTCTTAAAACCATGACCAGTAATTGGCTGCAAATAAGTTATAGGAACACCAGCATCAAACATAGCCTGAACAGCAGGAGAATAACTTGGAGTAGGTTTCAAAACAGCCTCACCAAAAGTTATTCCGGAAGGAAGTTCTTGAAAATATCCTAACCTAGAATGATCAGCTATTTTCCTTATTAAAGAAATTCCATTAGCATTCACACCTGGAGTTAGTAATCCATATAAAATATTTCCAGGCTGCACTCTAGCACCATGGCAAAATCTACTTTTAGGTGAAATCATCCCAAAAGAAGCGCCCATTAAATCAGCCATTCCAGGAACAACTATTCCCTTAACCATTCCTGTCTCTCCGCCAGTAATAGCCACCTTATTTTCATCAGCGGCAATTCGATATCCTTCTAAAAGAGCCTCATTTTTTTCAGGATCACTAATAAATTCATCATCCCCAAAGCACATGATCAGCTGATAAGCAGAAGGCCTTGCACCAACTCCCAACAAATCATTCAAAGACATGTTTGCAGTGTCAATTCCTGTAGTTGAAAAATACCTTAACATATTCTTGGGGTCTCTTCTTGACATTTCAACAGCAACAGCAACCTTAGTTCCAAGAATTTCAGCATTAAAAGCTAAATAATGATCTTGCCCTTCTTTTAAATCAAAAACCTGTGCAGTTTCTCCAAGAGATTCTTCTAAAACTCTTTCTTTAGGATTATTTAAAGTAGGAGCAAACTTAGTCATAGCAAGAATAGTAAAAGGGTCTAGAAAATCCTTATAATTAACAATCTTGCTATAATCAAAATCCTCTTTTCCCATAAATTTACTTGCCACTTTCATTTAAATTCATTTCTACACTCTAAACCTTACTTTTTTTCATCACTTAAACCCAATACCTAAAATTTATAAAGAAAAGAAATTAAGAAATTCTAATAAAATGGGTAGCGTTAAAGACCTTATAACAAGATCCGGCAAACTAAGAAATTTTAATATCCCAAAAGGGCTTTATATCCCACCTTTAAAAAATAAATGGGGGCAAGGTGCATGGGATGTTAGTGGAAGATTTTCTGTTCTGGATTTAAAAGAGCAAATTCCAGAAACTGAAATCAGAAATAAAGCAGAAATTCTGGCAATGCAAACAGCTCATTATTTTGAAGCTTTGTTAAATGATTATCATGGCATAACTCAATGCTATAGGGGAATGCTTAATCACGACGGAAACGTAACAACTTGTCAAAACCTCCTTGATAAAGGAGAACTATCAAATATAATTGTAATGTCTCTATCTCACTCTCCTGAAACATACTGGAAAAAAATAAGAAAACAAAAATTTGACCCTAAATCACCTGAACAATTAATAGAATATAGGAGAGCTCTGCGTTCTGGGAGATTAAAAAACGGAATAGCAGATGTAGAATCAATATTCAGAAAAGGCTTTCCTCTAGGAAGTTCTACATTTAAAAAAATATTTGAAGCAGTTGGAATGAAAGAAGACTATCTTCAGCTAGCTACCTATGACGAAGTTGTAAACGGTCTAGATGAAGTAAGAAAAAGGGTAGAAAATCAAGGAATTCAAGCTTTTCCAGGACTTGAAGGAGTTCTTGCAGAAGCTCAGCTTGATAAAATCCCAAATCCAGGTTATATTCTTAAAGGAATTGCAACAGACTCTACAACTAAATTTGAAAAAGCTGGTGATCGCGCTATTTCAAGGCAAGAAGCCCAGCACCTAAGTGGAATGGACCCAGAAAACTATGCAATATGGGCAGAAAGCTGGGTTCCATTAATAGCTGCGCACCAGATAGCTTACTCAGAAGATAGGGGAATTCTAAATATTGATGGAAAGTTAGAATGTGTTGTTTACTATGGAAGACCATGTGTTACTGATTTTGCAAATACAATAGATGAAAATAGAACAATGATACTATACCAAGCAGAAAGTGGACTATGGGCAATACCTTCAAATAAGGAAATTCAAAGAGCAATTTTTAGAGCAGCTGGAGTTCCTCAAGCCATAGAAAGGTCAAGAGCCCTAGCTAAAGAAAAAGGAGGAACTTGGCAAGGTTATTTTGAAAAAGCATGCCAAGAGTTTAATATAGATGTAAGTGCAGTAACAGAAGAATCTGTAAGGCTAATGGAATATGCAGCTGCAGAAATTGGTAATAGAACCTTTCAAAAGAATATATTTGACGCGCCTCCCCTAAGTTCATGGGCTCCCGAATTCTTACCTTATGCTAGCAAGATTGAATATCAGGAATAAATAAAAATGGATCCATTAGATTTAGTATCAAAATTAAGTCCTGAATTTAGAGCTTTAGAAGAAGCAGCTCTTAAGTGTATTTCTCCCGATGATGCAAAATATAGAAAAGCTTCACAAAAACTAGAGCACTGCCTAAGCGCATCAGCTGAATGGAGAGTCTGCGCACTAGTGCAAGAAAAGCTTATTGAAACTCGTGTAGAATTTGGGCAAGCAGATCGAATTTATCTTGAAGAAGTATCTCAAGCAGTTAAGAAAATAATTCCGCTTAACATAGCATACTTAGAAGATGCAATACGTCATGATCAGCTCGCTTTAATTGAAGAGCTTGGAAGATTTATATCTCCAGAAGCAAAAGCATTACTGCATCCAGGGACTACTTCATATGATATTTTAGATACAGCCCGAGCTTTAATGTATAAGCAAGCTTGGGAAGAAGTACTAAGGCCAACAGTGGCAAAATCAGTAACAAAATTATGTGATATAGCAGAAAAATCAAAAGACTGGCTTCAAGTTGGAAGAACTCACTTACAAGATACCTCACCAGTAACTTTTGGTTTAACAATGGCAATTGGAGCAGCAAGAATAGCAAATAGATTTCAAGAGTGTGACCGTTACTTTGGAAATTTAAAAGGTAAATGTTCAGGAATAGTGGGAACTGGTGCAGGAATTGAAATGGTCATAGGACAAGGAAAATCACTTGATTTTGAAAAAGCAGTTCTTGAAAAATTTAATTTACTTCCAGATTACACTGCAACTCAAATTACTCAAAAAGAAAGAGTTGCAGACGTTGGTCACGGCTTAACTACTATGATGCTTGTCCTAAAAAACTTTGCAAGAAACATGAGGAAAATGTATGCCTCTCCAATAAGAGAAGTTTCTTCAGCTGACAGCTCAACTGAATTAGGAGGATCAAGTACAGACGCAGCAAAAGACAACCCTATTCAATGGGAAAATATTGCAGGAAAAGGAATAGTAGTAGAAAGTGGTATGCTAATTTTATATGAAATGATAACATCAGACTTTCAAAGAGATTTAGAAGGCTCAGTTCAGGCTCGCTACGAACCAGCACAAATGATAGTAAGAACCTATGAATCTTTCTCAAGACTAAATAAAGCACTAGAAAAAATACAGATTAATGTTGATGCACTAAATAAAAATCTTCAATCAGTAAGAGATAAGCCAAGTGAAGCAATGGTTACAATTCTTAGAGGTACAGGAGAAGTCCACCCAGAATATGGGGGAGGGCATGATTTTGTAAAAGTAATGAGTCAAAGAGCAAAAACAGGACAACACCCTTTAATTCAGATTGCAAGAGAAGATCCACATTTTGAAAAAACATATCAAAGACTTTCTGATGTTAAAAAATATATACTAAACGGTAAGCTAGAACATTATATTGGCTCTGCAGTTGAAAGAGCTGACATAAATATCAGAGATGCTAAGCTAGCAATTGCAGCTTAGTACAATAATAGTTATAAATACTAAAAATCTAGTTAAAAAATGCCAGGAAAGAAAATACTATTCATTGGAAAAGGTTCAGATCGAGACCCTGGATTTGAAGGATTAACTATAGAAGGCATTACTTATCAAAACTGGATGGAAAGAAAAGGAATTTTTGTATTTGAAAAAGAAATAGTGGAGTCATGCCACGGCTGTCCTGATTTAATGAATCAATACAGTGAAGAATTGCAAAAAAGAGTTGATGCAGGGGATAGAGTAGTTGGAATTTTTAGTGGAGGGTTATATCTTGCCTTGTCAAGTCTGCAAGCAACTCAAGTCACCTTCCCAATAATAAGTGTTCCTACAGATCTTGTAGCATACCAAGCATTTATGGTCCCCTCAGGACACGCAGTAGTTGCAGGAGTTGGAGTTGATAAAGGAGGACAAATTCTAAATAAAGAATATGAAACAACTCAAAGAGTTAAAGCATTAAGATTAGCTCAAAGAATTCTAACTTTAGAATTCGAAGAAGTTTGTATTGTAGGTGATGAAAGCAATGGAAAACTAGAAAAAAAACTTCTTGATTTTGGAATAAAATATAGAACATCAAGTGAATCCCACTTACTACACTTAAGCTATTCAAAATATGACCAAAAAGAAGTTTATCCTTATGTTTCATGCTTAATTAGAGCAGATTCAGATGAAGATATGAATGACTGGAATTACTTAAGAAATTCAGAACAGAGAAATCATATTTATGATTTTGGAAACCCAATAAATACAGTTCCCTTCGCTCAAGTCCGAGGAGTAGATAATCTAGCAATCTACGCAGCTAAAATTCTCTCATTGCAGCGCCATGATTTAAGGCAAAAGCTAATAGATATGAAAGTAGGTAAAAGAAAAACCTATGAACAAAGAGACCTTTCTTCAGAATTAGCAGATTAATTTTTCTCTAGCTCAAAAGCCTTTCTGCCAATGTCAGTTCTATAATGAAACTTGCTTCCTACTAAGCCTATTTTATCAACAGCAGAATAAGCTAACTCTTGAGCTTTTCTAATACTATCAAAAACACTTGCTCCTTCACCATAAGCAGTAACTCCTAAAACTCTTCCTCCAGAAGTAAGAGGTGTTTTATAAAATTCAGTTCCGCTATAACTCTTATCACCACCACGAATTTTAGTTCCAGCATGAAATACTATTACATTATCCATTTCTTTTACAGCATCTAACCCTTTAATTTCAAATCCCTTATCATATTTTTCTGGATAACCATCACTAGCTAAAACAACACAAACACTAGCACCTTTATTAAATTCCAAATCAATTTCATCTAATCTACCATCTAAAGCAAGATTCAATGGCTGATACAAGCCATTTTTCAGCATCATCATTGCAGGTTGAGCTTCAGGGTCACCAAACCTGATATTATACTCAATTACCTTGGGCCCTTCTTTAGTCATAATCATCCCGCCATAAATAAATCCCTTATACTCAATACCCCTCTCATTTTTCATATATCTCACTAAAGGAACAAAAATCTCATCATTAATCTTCTTTACAATGCCTGAATCTGCAATAGGAGCAGGACAATAAGCTCCCATTCCGCCAGTATTAGGCCCTTTATCTCCGTCATCTCTTCTCTTATGGTCCTGAACAGCCATTTCAAATGGCTTGACATTCCACCCGTCTGAAATCCCAAAAACAGAAAATTCCTGTCCAACTAATCTCTCAGCAACCAATACTTCAGGCCCAAAAGCACCAGCATGCCTTTTAACATCCTCTAAAGCTTCTTCTATGCTGTCATAAACACTAACCCCTTTGCCAGCAGTTAAACCTCTTGCCTTAACTACAATTCCCTTTTCAACAGAAGCCCCACTAATTAACTGAAAATTTTTTATTGCATCAATTGCCTGTTCAGTACTTTCACATAATATAGATCTTGCTTGTGGAATTCCCACTGCCTCATTAACTGAATAAGAAAAAAACTTATCACTCTCTAGTCTAGCAGCATCTTTAGTAGGCCCAAAAATCCTATTATACCCTCTTTCATTAAAAAAATCAACTATACCATTGCAAAGCGGGTCTTCTGGGCCAACAACAACCATATCAACACTATTATCTTTAACCCATTTATATAACTGCTGAAAATTCTCGGGTTTAGTGCCATTAATATAATCAAGATTAAATCCATCAAGATTAGTTCCATAATTTCCAGGCGAGCAATAAACAACAGCTCCAGGTTCATGATTTAAACTCCTCACCAAAGCATGCTCTCTGCCACCGCTTCCAATAACTAAAATAATTTTTTCATCCATTATTCAAAATACCTCACTCCATTTTTAAATATTTCCAAGCCGCCAGCATATTCAGGAATTTTCCCACCCTCTCTTTTTACCTGCTCCTTAATCCAAGTCCAGTGCGGAAGCTGAGTGAAATACATCCCTCTTTCTGGATGAGGCATCAGCCCAAAAATCCTTCCATCTTCATTAGTAATTCCTGCAATATCTTCAAGCGAGCCATTAGGATTATAATCTTCATAACCAAGCCACTTGCAAACATCTCCTCTAACATATCTTGCTGCAACTAATCCCTTCTCGCTAATCTGTTTTAATACTTCAGGAGAAGCATGAAATTTTCCCTCTCCATGAGCAATAGGAATAGGAATTATCTTATTAATTCCAATAGTCCAATAGCTTTTTCCTTCAAATCTAATATCACACCATCTATCCTTATATCTTGGAAAATCATTTGAAACTAAAGCAACTTGAGGCATTCCATAAACACCATCTAATGCAGGCAACAAGCCAAGTTTAGCTAGCACTTGAAACCCATTGCAAATTCCAATTACTAGCTTCCCTTTATCTTGTGCAAAATCCAAGATTACCTCACCTAAATGATTCCGTATCTTATTGGCAAGAGCCTTTCCAGCACCAGTATGATCTCCATAAGAAAATCCTCCAGGAACAGCAAGAATCTGATAATTATCTAATTTATCATTTTTGCAAGCTAAATCATTAACATGTACTAACTTAGCAAGTCCTCCAGCTAGCTCAAAAGCTTTCTTAGTTTCATGATCACAATTAATTCCTTCTCCAGTAAGCACTAAAACATTTGGCTTAATCATATTTAAATTTTCTCCAATTTTCTTGAAAATTTAAATGCTTGAAAATTTTAATTTTCATTGTGTTTAAAAATCCTCAAAAGTTAATTTATATGGAACCTGAACGCTTTCTGTACTTGAATCAATAATCTCTTTTCCATTCATTCCCTTAATTGAAAATCCTGTATCTTCTTTAACTTGCCCAATTAGTGAATAGATAGTTCCCTGCATTAATTCTTCAAATCTTTCTCTATATTCAGGAGCAATACTTACAACTAATCTTCCCTGAGACTGAGAATACAAAGCAAAATCATCTCTAGAACAATCACAAGCAAGATTTTCAAAGCTAGCTTCAAGTCCTAAATTTCCAGCAATTGCACTTTTACTTAAAGCTACCCCTAATCCTCCCAAGCCAACACTCTGGCAAGAAGCAACAAGCTCTTCATCAATTGCTTTTTCCAAAGCTTCATAAGTTTTCATATTTTTCTCAAGGTCAACCTTAGGAACTGAATTTCCAATATATCTCTGTCCCTTAATCTCCTCTCCTTTCATAGCAAAATACTCGCTTGCACCAAGCTCATCTCTAGTATATCCTAAAACATAAACCAAGTCTCCTACATTTTTAAAGTCCAAAGATACAGCTTTAGTTGCATCATCCATTACAGCAGTAGCAGTAATAAGCAAAGCAGGAGGCACAGATATTTTAATAGGATTTCCATTCTCATCATATCCTTTAAAATCATTAAACATGCTGTCTTTTCCAGATATAAATGAAGTCAAATAACCAACAGCATAATCATAACAAGCCCTGCATGCCTCTTTTAACTGGCCTAGCCTATGAGGATTCTTTGAACTAGACCAAAAAAAGTTATCTAATAATCTAATATTTTTTAACTTAGCCCCAACACTAACTGCATTTGCAATTGCACTGTCAATAGCACAAGCAGCCATATCATACGCACTTATATCACTATAAAAAGGATTATAACCCTGGCTTATTGCAACAGCTTTCTTTGAATCCAAAACCGGCTTAAAAACAATAGCATTTGCATTTACTCTTCCCCTGCCTTGCAGTGGTTTAATTACAGAACTGCCCTGAACCTCATAATCATACTGCTGATTAATAAATTCAATGCTTGTAATATTAGGCCTGGATAGCATAGCATGTAATGAATCAGTTAAATCAGCTAAGCACTCAAAATCTGGCTCTTGATAATTTCTTTTTATTAAAGCTGTTTTCATAGGCCTTTTTGGAGCACCATCATGCAAGAAATCCATATCAAGATCCATTATCTTACTCCCATTATCATAAACTACAGCTCTTCCTGAATCAGTAAATCTTCCGATAATAGTTGCTTCAACATCTCTTCCATTTAATAATTCTTCAAGCTGTGACCATTTTTCTTCTGGCACTGCAAGAGTCATTCTCTCTTGAGCTTCAGAAATCCATTTTTCCCAAGCAGCAAGTCCTTGATATTTAACAGGAGCTTTCTCTAGTTGAACTTCAAATCCTCCGCTTTCCTTAGCCATTTCACCAACAGAACAGCTCAATCCTCCAGCACCATTATCAGTTATGCTTCTATACAGCCCTAAATCTCTTGCTTCAAGTAAAGCATCATGCATTTTTTTCTGAGTAAATGCGTCTCCAATCTGAACAGCAGTAGCAGGGCTTCCAGAATCCATTTCTTCAGATGAAAAAGTAGCTCCATGAATCCCATCTTTCCCAATTCTTCCCCCTACCATAACAATATAATCTCCTGACACTGCTTTTTTCAAATGACTTGGCTTTCCATTAATTTCCTTTGGCATAATGCCTGCACTGCCAACAGGAACTATAGGTTTTCCACCATAGCCTTGGTAATCTTCGTCACTATCATCTAATTTATACCTTGATTCAAAAACAAGGCTAAAATGAGCTGTAGGAATTCCAGACTGATTTCCACCATCCCTCACTCCATCAACTATCCCATCTAGCAATCTTCTTGGAGAAAGCATTTTCTGTGTAAAATTCTTTCCTTTATATAAAACTCTTTTATCATCAGGCAGCCCAACTCCAAAAGGTCCAGATAAATTATAAACAAGTTTAGCCCCCATTCCGCTTCCAAAAGGATCTCTATTAACACCAACTATTCCTGTAATAGCTCCTCCATAAGGGTCTAAAGCAGAAGGAGAGTTGTGTGTCTCTACCTTAATGCAAAGATTATTATTTTCGTCAAATTCAATTATGCCAGCATTATCTGAAAATACAGAAATGCAGTCATCTCTTTCACCACTTTCTCTCTTTATCTCACTTATTTTTTCAGTTGCACCTTTAATATACCTCTTCATTAAACCCTCTTCAATCTCATCCATAGGGTCACCAAAAATTGTATGCTTACAATGCTCACTCCAAGTCTGAGCTATAGATTCAAGCTCAATATCAGTAGGATTTCTACTTTCTTCATTAAACATATAGTCTTTAATCGCATTCATATAAGTTAAATCTCCGTCTGCATCAACTAAAGCTAAAGGCCCTCTTCTCTCATTAGTTCTAGAATCTAAAATTCCAGCCTTGCCTATAAGTTCTAATTCAGAATCAGGCGCATTAAGAATATTTACTACATCAACTCCAAGAATTTTTTCTAGCTGAACTTTAGGAATTCTTATACCCATACCTTTATCTCTTCTAAATTCCTCTTGGCTCTTTACTCTTACTTTTTGAATTAAAGTATTAGCAAAACTCTCTCCAATAGAAACAGCATCTTCCCCACTAATATTTCCTTTTAAGTATAAAGCTCTTGAAGAAAAAACCCCTTGATCTTCAAATTCAATTCCAATCTTATCAATTATACCGTCTCTAGCTGTTCTTCCAACATTATCAGTAACTCCTGGATGAAAGCCAATTTCTACCACACTATCAAACTCCTTATCAAAAATTGGTTCATTAACTCTGGCTGTCTCAAAAACAGGGTCAACTAACATAGAAACCACTTCATCTAATTGTTCTGAAGTTAGATCAGCATCAATGTTGTAAGCTTCAACTAATCCAACATCATCAACAGAAAATCCTAAAGCATTTATTTTTTTCTTAATATCCAAAGCTCTAGAATCCTCAATTTTTGGCATCACCTCAATTCTGTGTGGCATAAGTATTCGTGCTTTTTTTTGTTTATAAGTATTTCTGTACTTTATAGTTTGTATTTTTTTATTACTTAATTCAGATGAACAGAATTTAAATATTAGAAATATTAATGAAAAATATGGTAAATGATTTTTCAGCACTACAAGAAAAAGTTTATTCTGGAAGAGGTATTATCGCAGGATTAACTCCTTCTGGAAAACCAGTAATGGCTTATTCGCTAACAGGAAGAAGCCCTTCAAGCCAGGCAAGAAAACTAGCATATGACTCAGTTTCAGGAGTAATAAGAACAGATGTCACTGACAGAGAACAGCTGGAAAAAGGAAGCCCTGCATTGCTAATTTATCCTGCAATGGTAGAATTAGATGAAATGATTATTGCTAGTAACGGCTCTCAAACAAGAATAATGTATGATAAATTCAAGAGATTGACAAGAGTCAAAGCTAAAGTTACAGCAGAAAGAATAATAAGAGATTCATTTGATTATAATTCTGGATTTCCTTTTATGGAAAGTTTTGAATATGATCCAAAAAGTCAAACATGGATTAACCTTACATCATATGAGCCAGATGCTCCAAATTTTACACCTAGGATAAATGCTACAATAAAAGATGAAGAAGTGGTATTTGGTATACTTAAAAAAGATGAGTATCTTTCACATATTCCAAAAAGAGAATTCTGGAAATTTATACTTAATCCAGGGCAAGGATTTGGCCTAACCACCTATCAAGGAGGAAATGAAAATCCTCTTTTACCATTTGAAGGAGAATTATTAGAAGTAAAATTAGCTTCAGACTCTCCAGTTGAAATCTGCCAAGATATTTATGAAGCTATTTCCCATGGCGAAAAGCCAGGGGAAAACTATGCTGTCTCAGCTGCAGTAATGATTCAAGGTCAAGAAAAAGGAGTTTATATAATAAACAGGAATAAATAAGATGCCAGAAAATCAAGAATCAAAGCTGGGAATAGTCGATGTAGATGCATTTCAAGAAGAAATTGAATCATATTTCAAGGGAAATAAAGAAAAAATCCGAAAAATAATGGAAACACTGGCAAATAACTCCCAAATTTATGACATGACAAAGCTTGGAAGATACGGTGAAAATCCTCATCAAGTTGCTTCTGGTGGAAAACAAAGAGGATATAAAGGGCCAACAGTAATGAATCCTCCCCTGCATGGAAAGCCGCTAGGTTATAATAATCTTAAAGATGCAAATGCTGCATTAGAAACAATTTTAGAATTCCAAGATAAACCAGCAGTAGTTGTGGTTAAACATAAAAATCCATGTGGACTAGCTACTGGCGAGAATCTTGCAGAAGCTTTTGAAAATGCGTGGTATGGAGATCAAATCAGCTCATTTGGGTCAGTAGTAGGATATTCCAAAATTGTCGACGAAGAAACAGTCCAACTACTAAAAAATAAATTTGTAGAAGTAATAATAGCCCCAGGATACACAAATGGAGCTCTTGATTGGATAAAAAGTCAAAACTCAAAAAAAGACTTAAGAGTTATTGATATAATGGGAGAAAAAGGAGACATTGAATTACCAAAAATAAAAGATTACAATGAATTAAATACTGTAATAGGTGGAATGCTAAAACAAACTGCAAATCAGAAACTCTTCTTAACAAATTTAGAGGCCTTACTAGGAAGACCAGTAAAATACACAGAACTAAATTCAGGAAATGAATATATAGTAGGAACAGTAACACAAGAAAAATTTGATGAAAACCAACTAGGCTTAATAGAATTTGCATCAATTGCAGGAAAACACACTCATTCAAATGCAATTGTCCTAGCTTATGAATATGCAGGTGATAAATACAGAGTATTAGGAATGGGTGCAGGACAGCCAAATAGAATGGATTCAGCTAAAAAACTCGCCCTGCCAAAAGGAAGAGAAAATTTAATGAGACAATATTTTAGGATAAAAGGATTAGATTTTGCTCAAATGATGGATACCATGATTAATACGTGGCCAATTCAAAACTTAGAGACTTCAGCACCAATTGGAGAATACATTGATAAAATATTAGGGTCTGCCCGAGTTGTATTATATTCTGATGCAATGTTTCCAAAAAGAGATGGTTTAGACGCAGCCGTAGATATGGGGGTAAAATATGTTATACAACCAGGTGGCTCAAAAGCAGACGATGAGATAATAAAAGCTGCTAATGAATCTGAAATAGCAATGATATTTACTGGAATGAGGCACTTCAAACACTAAAATGGCTGATAAAATAACTCAAATTTATCAAGGTGAATTTGAAGATTTTACCTGGGCTGGCTTTGGCTCTGGTTCTGGAACTAATCTTGCAGCTCTTGCTCAAGAAGTAAAACCACCAGCACTAATTTTCTGTGACAGGCCTTCAGCAGACTTGCTAGACCAAGAAAAGCGCCCAGAACTAAAAGATACTCCAAGAATTATTCTTAATGGCTATAAAGATTGCGGAAGCTATAAAGCACTAGATAAAATCACAATTCCAGAATCAAAGCAAGCAGCTCTTGATGAGTATATAGCAAAATGCAAGGTATTTAATGAGCATATTCTAGATGAATTGCGAAAATTTGAAAAAAAATCAGGAAAAAGACTTGACCTAATAGTCCTCGGAGGATATATGAGATTTGTAATGGACCCTCTTTTAGAAGAATTTACAGACAGAATAATTAACGTACATCCATCTTGTCTCCTTTACAATCCAAGAGTAAAAGGAAAAAGAGATTTTATTGGAGAAGATGCAGTTTATGAAGCTATTAAAATAAAACAATGGACTACACACTCATCTGTAATAATTGTTGACGAAGGAGAAGACCATGGAGAAATTCTCGCTCAAGGCCCAAAAGTGCCAGTTTGGGAAGAAATAAGGCAGCCTGAATTCAAAGAAGCAGATGAAAAACTCATTAGAAAATACGCAAAAATTCATCAAGACAGGCAAAAAGAAGTAAGTGACTGGCCTGCATTTGTCTGGACTCTAGAGATGATAGCAAATTCAAGGCTAGCTTTAGGAAGTGAAAAAGTCCACTATAATGAATGGAGGCGAGTTTACTGGAAAAATAATAGTGAGTGGTTGGACAAGCTCCCATATGGAGGATTTTCAACCCCTCACAAAGAAATAAAACTAGCAGCCTAATTCTTTTTTCTTTCTTTATATCCTCTAAAAAAACTAGCTATATAGCACATATCTCCATTAACATCAATACTAATAGCCAATTCCTTATCGCCATTAGCACTTGAAATATAAAGATAAATCTCATCATTATAATAATGATTATAACCTCCTCCCCTCTCTTGCTTTGAATATTGCACATCCAAAGACTCCCCAGTAGTTAATTTACTGCTAAGATAATCAGCCATTCTAAGAAACTCCTTGAACATTTGATGAAATCTGAATTTTTTAAATTCTTCATTTATTCTTTTTTCAAGTTCTTTATTCTTCATCTTCAACACTCAAAAGAATTTTTTCAGGTTCATCTAGCCATGAATTTTTAGTATTTCTCAAGCAAAGCTGCGCATAATACAAAGCACGTTCACAAGTATCAGGCCTTGGAAAACATCCAAATCCAGGCAAGCATCCAACTCCCAGCCCTCTAGTAACAGGCGGAAAAAGTTCTTTGTCATTTTTTCCCCATACAGGAACAACAGAGACTACACTTTTCCTGTCAAAATAAACATCATAACACTTGTCTTCACTATCTTTAACTGCTATAACTCCTTCTGCTAGTTTATATGAGTCAATTATTTCTATATCTGGACAATTTCTTTTCATTCTCATATAGCATTTTTCTATTCTCTCTACTAGTTCGGACTCTTTCATTTTAACTTGCCTCCATTTTTAATCAACTCAAAAAGTTTTAAGATATTCCTATACTTTCCTTCATTTCTCAGCTTTCTGGCACTTTTAGTATGATATTTATGCCCTTCAAGAAGTTTTAATGAACCTTCATACCATCCTCTTCCCTCAGGAATTCCTAATTCCTTTCTTACCCCATCACCGCACTCAAAAAATTCATCACCCCCAAAATTCCACAAATCAGCATCACATATTATTTCTTCAAGCAAATCTTGAGGAATTTGAGGCATCTTTGTAGCTAAAACTAATCTAGAACTGTCTTTAGCTATCTTATCACTAAATCCAATTAAAGGAAAATAATGCCTCACAAATAAAGCACTTCTTTTTTCATTTTCCTGCGAGTAACTAGCTGAACCATTATTTCTAATTACTTCAACGACAATATCATGGCTAAAGCCTGCAGCAGCTAGTGATAGTCTGCCATCATAATCAATTCCTTCTTCATCAGCAATTAGCAAAGCTGTACTAACAAGATAATCAGCATGCTTTTTATTATGATAAGGCAGATTAGGCATTAAAATTCCAGCCATATAATCTAACTTCACTAATTTTTCTTCATCTTGTTCATTAAATTTATTTTTCATTTTCTCTCTATCCTTCATAATCATATAGTTCACAGAATATAAGAAATCTTTTAGTAGAATTTACACATTAACCTCAATATTTAAATACTTATTAAGTTTTATAAGTAAAAGTAAATTAATGGTTTTAAATAAAAATGAAGCTTAGATATAATATGAGATACTTGCAAGAAAAATCTGCAGATAGAAAACCAAAGATTGATTTAAAAGATAAAAAAATACTCTGCCAGCTAGCTGGGAATGCACGTCTTCATGCTACCCAAATCGGGAAAAATGTAGGGCTTTCAAGAGATGTTGTCTCATACAGGATAAAAAATCTAACTGACAACGGAATAATACAAGGATACAGGACAGTTATAGATATAAAAAAAATGGGTTATGTCCCCTATCATCTTTTTATTAGCTTGACTAAAACAACTAAAGATATAGAGCAAAAACTAATTTATAGGCTGAGTAAATTCCCATTCATGCGAGCTGTGTTAAAATTCGCAGGAAAATATGACCTTGAACTGGCATTTATAGCTAGAAATATGGAAGACTTAGATGAAAATTTAAATACAATAATTGAAGCCTGTTCAAAATACTTGCAAGACTATGAGCTTCTCTCAATTTCAAGATACCATAAATTAGGGGCATTTCCAACAAGTTTTTATTCAGACTGCCATGTTCCAGCTCAATTTGAAAAAAAAGATTATAATGGTGATTTTAAGCAATTAATTAAAGACAAGAAAAACATTCAAATCCTGAAAACAATTGCAGACAATGGTAATCTCGAGCTTTATAAAATTGCAGACAAGTGCAAATTAAGCCCTGATGCAGTTAATTACAGGATGAAAAAAATGATAGAATCAGGTTTAATAACTAAATTTGTCCCAGTAATAAATTACTCTGCACTTTCTTATAACATTTATGCTATCTTGTTAAATATTCAGGGACTTATTAAAGAAAAGGAAAAATTGCTCTTAAATTGCTTAAATGAAGATAACAATATTTTATGGGCAGTTAAAACAGTTGGCAAGTACAATGTCTTGCTATATGTCTGCGTGAAAAATGCAGATGAAGTTCACAATACACTAAAAAATATTAGAAATACCTTTTCAGCTGACATAAAAAGTCATGAAACGCTGATTGCTTATGAATCATATAAGTATACTTATTTTCCTAGCTATATCTCAATTTAATCTGTCTAACCTTACCCTCTAGGATCTTCAATCCTATTAAGAAATATTAAAGAGCCTGTTTCATTATCAACTACCATTTCCAAAAAAGGCCTGTCAGCTACAAATTCAACTGGTCTATCCATACTAGCACATAATCTTGCTACTGCAAAACCAGTTGCAGCAGCTCCCTCAGAGCCCTCTTCATCTGTTTTAAAGTAAGTCTGATGAACTCCCTTACTAACACATAATGGTCCTTCTCCAATGCCACTCAAATCAGCTCTCTTAAATGAGAATATTCTCTCAATTCCCATATCCATAAATGGCTCATTTAGAACATAATTTCCCCTAATCTCATGCCTTGGTATTTCTAATCTTCCAAACTCCTTTTCTCTAAGCATATCATATAAATCACTAAAGCTCTTTCGGCTATTCCCTAATTTTTCTTCTAAATCCTTCACACTAGTTCCCCTAGGGGACAACATAATCATTTTTGATAATTTATATCCTTCATATGGAAGTGATACCATCTGCACTCCATCAATCTCTCCATACTTGAATTTAGGAGATCTTTCTCCCACTATCCTACCTTTTTTCATCATATCCACTTCAACTCTCTCTCCACCTGATAAAGTAAATTTTTCTTTTCTGGTGTGCTCAGGATTAAATTTATTTTCCCACGGAGCCTTAAAATATAGTGCATTTGCAAGAACAAGAACAGTTAATGGATTCATTGAACCAGCAGAAAATAACTCTGGAATTTTTCCTTCAGTCTGATCACTAACCCAATGATTTATTCTTGCTCTTTGTACTTCATAATTTCTTTCAAAATCTACATTTTCAACCTGAGCCCTATAATTTCCTAAATTATCTTTAAAGTCAGGAAGAATACTGTATTTATTATCAAACCAAACACCATTTGCACATCTCAATTTGTATTGTTCAGATACTGGATTAAGAATACTGATAAGTTGTTTAAATCCTTCATGCCTTAAATAAGGATCTTCAGGAATAAAAGCTACATCTGCAATTTGTTTAGCTGTATCTCCTTTAGCACCTTCATACAGCATAGATAAGGCAGTTCTAACACTTAAAGGCGAAATTGGAACATTACCCTCCCCTAAATTTGACATTAAAGAAAGCCCAAAAGCTAAATCTCCTTTTGCTAACTCTCTTCCATAATTTTTATTAGTGCTCATTTTAACTACTTGATTTTAATGAGAACTAATAAAATAAGAACTATATAAATATTTTGGTTTATTTGCTACTCTAAAATTACTTCACCAGTCAAAACTTTCTTACTTGACAAAATAGCATTTCCAGTTCCAATTGAACCCTCATCTTCAAGCATACTCTCCATATAATCTTGCTTCATCTCATCGCACTCTTCACCCTCGCATTCAGGCTTATCCTCATCTAAATCCCCCATTTTAAATACAAATGCTTTCATCAAGCTTTTAGCTTCACTCTCAGAACTTTCTGGAGTAACTTTAGCATCACTAATCATACTTCTAACTTTAAAATACATTTTCACGCCATTTTTCACATTATTAAATGATTCTTTTACATCACCTTTATTACTATCCCAAGGTGGCCTTTCTAGTCTAGTTCCCTGCATTTCTTTTTCCTCCATATAAATCAAATCATATAAATCAGCAAAGTCAAGCTCAATCCTTACATCTTCCTTAGGAACTTGTTCAGGTAGCATAGGCTTGGCAATAAAAATATCTTCTTCATTAATCTTAGCATAAACATTAAAAACTACTTCATTAGTATCATAATCGATAAATCTTACAACTGCACTAACCTCTCCATTATAATCTTCTGTTGCTTTTCTTATTTTTTTCATAAATCCTTCGTCTTGTTTTATAATTTCTCTTTCTTCATCAGTCAATCCATCCTGTTTGTCTCTTTCTATTTTGTCCTCAGGCTTTCCAGGAAACTCTCCAGTTTCCATTGCTTTTTTCATCTCCAGTACAATAAATTCCTTGGGTGGAAAAATCCATATTTTCATATATGGGGAGATTAACAGCCTTTCATCTTTTGTTCCAGGCAATTCAGCTGTCTTTATTTCTTCCCAAAATTCTAAGCTCCCAAATTCAGACTCGTATTTAACACTAATAAGATTATTACTTGGCAATTCATTATTGCCTACACACTTGCCTAACTCTGCAATTCTTCTTGAAAGTTCAACATCTTTCCAGTAAAGTTCATATATTCCTGAAACATGAGCTTCCCAGTCTTCAGCTGAATTAGCTAAATACTTTTCAAATATCCATTTTACAAACTCGTCATTAAAACCTTTTTCAAATTCTGCCCTCTGCTTTATCAAGTTTTCATATTCTTGCTTGCACCAGTCATCCTGTCCTCCAGTATAATATTGATTTTTAATTTCCTCAATACCTTTAAAAGGATCACCCCACCCCCCAAAATAAATAAAACCCTCTGTCTTTGATTGGGATGTTCTGCACATTCCACCAACCTTAAACACTCCTTTTTCCATCATTTGAGCTTCTTGCTCTTGAAAATTATCTTCTTTTTTATCATCTTTATATTCATTATCATAATTATCTTCGTGTCTTTCTTCATCATAATTATTATTATACTCTTGATTATTATTATCTTGTTCATAATTATTAATCTCCTCCCCAGAATAAGATTCTTCATCCCCCTCAATATCTATTACAGCATTATTCTCATCACTAACCTCTCCAGAGTCATAATCCTCTCCTCTATCACCAGATTCACTAGAACTAGAATCATCTCCGCTAGATTCACCACTATCACTTGGCTCGCTACTAGAATCATCTTGAAGCAACTGAATAGCATATCCTGTAACACTTCTTAATAATCTAAAAGCTGTCGTCTCAACCTCTCCATCATCACTAGATTCACTAGAACTAGAATCACCCCCTCCTGAATCTTCACTAGCAGGTGGAAAACTACTAGATTCGCCAGAGTCGTCATCTCCAATTCTCTCTTCTTGCATTTCCTCTCCACTATCATCATCTCCAGAGTCATCATTTCCTCTTCTTTCATCTGCTTGATCATCATCTCCATGCCCTCCACTAACTTCTTGACTTTCTTCTCTTTGAGGAATAGTCACACACTCACCATTACTGCAAACATCATTTTCACCACCACAATCATCTCTAACATAACACTCATGACTAACTTCAGGTTCGCTTACTATTCTTTCTTCAATCTCTTGCCCAGCTTCACCACCTTCACCACCTTCTCCACTCCCTAAAATAACTGAACAACTTGCTCCTGTTTCCCTCCATACACCTTCATCACAAATCTCAGAAATCACTTCTTCTCCACCCTGACAATTCTGCCTTTTTTCCTGCCCAGAATTACATTGCGCTTCTTCACACCCACTTATTTGTACTGTTTTACACCCCCCTTCAACACATTCAGCTACTCCACATAAAGGCTGGTTGCAATCTTCATTGCTTGAACAAGTTTGATTTTCTTCAATACATATAGGTTCAAGTGGACATCCATTTTCATCTTCTCCAGAAAATATAACTCTTCCATTGCACTCAACAGCTTCATAGACCATACAAGAAGAACAATCTTCTAAACAACTTTCAGATTCATTGCCTTCACATACATGATTACCGCAAATAGCTTCCTGAATTTGAACAATCTCCTCTCCAACTTGGCAAATTCCCTGAATACAATAATAATCTTTTATTTCAGTCCTGCTGCTATTGCCATCACTAACACTAACTTCTCCTGCACCACAAATTTTTCCAGCACATTGGTCATCAGAACAGTCTGTTTTCTCATCCTTATTATCATCTATATTATTATTGCATATTTCCTGCCCAAACTCTATAAATTCCTCAACTAATCTTTTTTCAAATTCTATTTGTGTATAATAAAACTCTTTTTTCTCATAGCTAGAAAATAATCCTTCATAAAAAGATTTTCTCTTTTCATAATTTGCCTGCCTAATTTCTTTTTCTTTTTCTTTTTTTAGATTTTCAAATTGCATCCAGTCATCCTGAGATGATTGGCCTTGCTGCATTGATTCAGCTTGTCCTCTCATCATATCATCAACTTCTTGCCAGACATTATTTGCTTTTTCATTCCAGGCATTATTAATTACTTGCAATTTCATATTTTGTTTTAGTTCACCATTTTCAAGTTCTTGCTTGTAGTTTTCAATCTCACTTCTTATTGCCTGCTCAAATTGAGAATCACTATAATCTTTATACTGGCTCATTGAAACTTTTTCAGTTTCTCCTGATCTTTTATCGCCAAATCCCCTGCTTTCAACCCAAGAATTCATGCTTATCCAGTTCCACTCGCATTCCTCACACATTTCAAGCCTTAAAATAGCCTCAAAATCTTCTTCCTCATAAAAGCTGATTTCTTGAACTAATAGCTTCTGGCTCGGCACCTGGTTCTCAAATCCAAACACGCTTTTCATAGTTTCTTCGCATTTGTCTCCTTTTTGCCTTAAATACGGCTCAAACATTCTTTCTGCCAGTACACTTTCCTTAGCCAGTAATTCAGCATTTTCGCTAGTTGGATTTAAATTATAGCTCATTGCCAGCTCTTGGATATCACTTATTTTACCGCGAATGTCAAGCTGTTCTTCTGGCTTCTTAAATTGAACATCAACATTTAGTCTGTAAACTAGAATTTCCTCTCCAGTCTTTTTCTTAAACAAATTTGGCCAGGAGCCTATAAAAATCTGAATTTCTTTCCCATCATAAATTATTTTATGCCAAGCTGGAACTTCTTCATCCATTTTTTTCTCGCGGTCCTCATTTTCCACCCACACCCACCTTGTCTCCTCAATCGGCTCTCCTAAAACTTTTCTTATTTCTTCCTGCTTTAAAACTCCCCCCATTTCCTGATTCGTAGCTCCCAAAACTTCATTCATTTTTTGCCTCACATAACTTGAGTAAATTACAAACTGTACATAATCAATATTTCCAGATTCATAATCTTGGGCATAACTTACCAGCTTCTGAATTTCTATATCAATTGAAGCAGCAGAAACTAAAGAGCAAGCTAAAAAAATAAATAAGAAAAACACTACTAAACCTCTTTTTTTCATTATAAAAACAATAAAATATACTTTAAATATTTAACCTCTAAACTTATTCCACTCCAAA
The DNA here is from genome assembly GCA_043810775.1 of archaeon. Classification (GTDB taxonomy): domain Archaea; phylum Nanobdellota; class Nanobdellia; order Pacearchaeales; family GW2011-AR1; genus JBDRJD01. Next base: position 24,225 of record JBDRNU010000010.1, read on the forward strand.
ATAATCATCAATGTCACAACTAATTTCTAAACCAGTTCTTCTTACAAAACTGGAATTATCTCTATGACCTGAAGGAATAATTCCTGTAATACCTCTTCCCTCTTGGGGCAATGTAGTGCCATAAGGCATAAGTGCAACAACTCTACATCCCTCATTCTCAACCTTTTCTAAAAAATAATTATATAATTCTCTATTATTACTAAAAGGAGATTTCCAGCTACTCACAATCAGAATTCCCCTATAATTTCCAATTTCTCGAATATCATATCTTGAAACTTCAGTTAAAATCTCTGAATCACACGCCCTATTACAATAAGTTCTAAGTAATCTCATAAATCCTTGAGCTTTTTCAGGACCGATAAATAAGTATCCTTCTTCAATCCTGTCTTGATTTATTTCATCTGCCTTTCCTAGCTTCCTTGCAATTTCCTCAGCTAATCCTGAAGGATTATTTCTATGAGCTATAAAGCGATAGTCAAGTTTCCGTTTCCTAATCCTTTCAGGCAAAGGATATGGCAAGCAAGCAGATGCAACTTTCGTTCCAACATCACTAGCTACTCTTAAAAATTGAAAATAATCATCTTCACTGCCGTTAAAAACAGGTTCCTGCCTTCCAACTAAAACAGCTAAATCAACACTATCCCAATCTAAATAAGGATTATGATGAAAAGAAACCCACATATCTTCATAAAGAAATCCATACTCATAAAGCTCTCTCCTAACATCCTGAATAAACTCTTCCTGCTTTCCATCAGCTAAAAAAAGAACTTTCTTATCCATACTGTTCACCTAATTTTAATATTTATAAACATTTTTATATTATAAAATAACTATCAATCACTCTTGAAGCTAATTCAGGGTAAGCTTAAAAGAAAATCTCAGAAAACTTTGGTTTCTGATGACTGTCAGAATTCTAAAGAATTCTGAAGCCGTTAGGTGTTCTTTAATAGGTATCTATCTTCCCAAAGCCTAATTCCCTGTTCAGGAATCTCAACTCTGGGCATCTTCTTTTTTCTCCTGATTTTACTCTTAAAGTAAATTCCAAATATTAATCCAATAGCTAATCCAGATAAATGCGCAAAATTTCCAATTCCTCCCTGTCCATATCCAAAAGCTCCAAGTACATCACCAATAGTCCATAAAAAAGAAGCAATAATCAAGGGCATTGGAACAGAAAAAGCCCATACAGGCATACCTGGTCTAATTACAGTCAAAGCTCCAATCACACCCATTATTGCTCCACTAGCTCCTAAGCTTGAGCTATAAAAATTAACTGAAAACAAGTTAGCTAAAATACCAGAAACAAAAAATATAGCTAAAAAATTCTTCCAACCTATAAATTTCTCTAAAATCAATCCAAAAAGTAATAAAGCAAACAAGTTAAAAACAAGATGAGTCAAGCTTCCATGCAAAAATATTGCTGTAATCAATCTCCAGGGCTGAGAATATGACAGCTGATTTAACACAAAAACATCAGTAAACCCGGGAATAATTACTTGAAAAATAAATACACCAATAATAAACAAGCTCATCCACAAAGCAATAAATTTCATAAAATCAAAACATTTTTAAAGTATTAAAATCTTCTCAAAATATGACAGCTAAAACTAGGGGGCTTCCCCATTGTCGAAATTTATGAAGATTTAACTAGCTGTGCTTATTCTGGTAAAACTTATAAACTATATTTATCTAAATTAAATACATGGTGGATGTTGTATAATGGTTATTATTTGCGGTTGTGGGGAGTGAGATCGGGAGCGGAAATTCATTTCCAAGCTATAACGAGCGAGCTCGCGAATTCCGCAAGAAGAGGGTTCGAATCCCTCCTTCCACCCTTCATTCTAAATTCATTTCTTAGGAGGATAACATGGTAGCTAAAAATAGCTGTGGTTTAGTTCACAGAGACCTCAGAAATTTACTCTGATTTATTCATTTTAGATGATTTAACTCCTTTAGGGGTAAGTCTTCCTTTTGAACTTTTAGACACCTTTAAAAAGAAAAAACAACAAGTTTGTTTGCTCAATTCTGAAGACCTTGCGCTAGAATTAGCAGTACTTGTAGAAGATTTTAATTCCCCAGTCTTAGTAGGTAGTGGAGGAGTAATGACCTATACTTTAATGACACGACTAGGGTATAATAAAGACCCTAAGATTATAGGTGTAAAAAGAAAATACATTTATGAAAAAGGACAAACTCGTCCAAAAATAAGCTTCTCCGTTAATGGAAACTATGAAGGAAAAAACTTTATTGATGACATAATTGCTAGTGGAGCAACAATAAGTCAGTTTGGAGAAAATCTAAGATGTGCCTCACTCCTTCTAAGCTCTCAAACAAGGGGAGAATACCGAACAAAACAAGGAAGTACAATTAAATCAGTAGACGACCTTTTTGTAATTCAAAGAGTTAATTCTAGACAAGGATTTCCAGCAATTTTTTCTTCAAGATTCCTCGTGAAACAAATCAGAGATAACCCAGAGTATATGAAATATGTATCTAAATATGCAGACACACTTCTACTAACAGAAGTGATACAAAATATTGATAGAAAACCATTTGATTTGCTTTATGAAAACCCAACAAAATTCATCCAAACTTATGGAGGTTAAAATGATAAGAATAGGAATAATAGGTCCAAGTGAAAAAAACATAAAACTAAACCAAAAACAAAGAATTGAAAATATAGCAGAAAAAATAGGAGAACTGCTCGCCCAAAAGCGAGCAGTTATTTTAACTGGAGGTATGGATGGTATAATGGAGTATGTAGCTAAGGGTGCAAAGAAATTTAATGGTTTAACTATAGGAACTCCAGGAAATAAGAAAAACTCATCAAATCAATATATAGATATAGAAATTCTAAGTGATGTTGATGTAGGAAGTTTTATTTTTAGTGCTCTTCCAAATTGTGATGCAATAATAACTCTTCCAGGAGGAGCTGGGACTCTTGCAGAATTATGTATAGCTTACAGAAGAAAACTACCTATTGTAATAATAAAAGGCTTAGACTTATATTATGATAGTTTAGTAAATAACTACCTAGATAATTCTAAATGTGTGCTTATAAGGGGAGCTTCAAGTCCAGAAAACGCAGTAGAATTAGTACTTAAACTAGCTAAAGAAAACTTAATAAACCAGAAAAAGATATAAGGTTATCATGAAAAATCAAATAAAACTAGGAATACCAAAAGGAAGCTTGCAGGAAGCAACAATCAAGCTATTTGGAAAAGCAGGCTTCAATATAATAGTAAATGAACGCTCTTATAAACCATTAGTTGATGATGATGAGATCTCCTGTCTTTTAATTAAAGCTAAGGAAATTCCCAAATATGTTGAGAAGGGAGTTCTGGATATAGGTATATCAGGAGAAGATTGTATTTTAGAAACTAAGTCAGAAGTTGAAGAAATTGAAGAACTGCTATACTCAAAACAAAGATTCAAAAAAGTTAAACTAGTTCTTGCAGTCTCTAAAGACTCTAATATTAAATCATTAAAAGACTTGCAGGGTAAAAGAATAGCTACAGAATTTGTAAATATAACTCGCGATTACCTTGAAAAAAACAATGTAAATGCTGAAGTAGAATTCTCCTGGGGAGCAACTGAAGTTAAAGTTCCTGCGCTAGTAGATGCAATTTCAGAGCTAACAGAAACAGGCGCATCACTAGAAGCAAATAATCTCAAGATAATTGATACTATACTTGAATCTACTACAAAACTAATAGCAAATAAAAGTTCAATGCAAGATTCATGGAAAAAACAAAAAATTAATCAAATATCCACCCTGCTAAAAGCAGCACTAGATGCAGAAGGAAAAGTAGGGCTAAAAATGAATATTGAAAAGAAAAATCTAGATAAATTAGTAAAAATAATACCTGCTTTAAAAAACCCTACTATTTCAGACCTTACAAACAAAGATTGGGTAGCAGTAGAAACAATTATTAATGAAGAAATCGTAAGAGAAATAATACCAAAACTAAAAGAGGTTGGAGCTTCAGGAATAGTTGAATTCCCTTTAAATAAAATAATTCACTAAAAGAGGCAAGAAAATGGAAACAGTAAAAGGATTTAATGACTATACAGGACAGGAAGCTATTAAACGTGAAAAAATTACCGAGGTTCTTGTTAAAAATTTCAGGCTTTACGGCTTTGAACCAGCTGAAGCTCCAATTATTGAGTACGAAGAATTTGTAAAAGGAGATAATCAAAATGATGAAGCTGTTTCAGATATTTACAAGCTTAAAGATAAGGGTGCAAGAAACCTTGCTTTAAGATATGAAGTTACATTTCAGCTTAAACGGCTTGCTAAAAACAAAAAGCTTCCTTATAAAAGATATCAGATAGGTCCAGTATTCCGTGATGAACCCTCATCTTCAAACAGAGTAAGGCAGTTTACCCAGTGTGATGTTGATACTGTAGGCTCTTCAGCAAAAGATGAAGCTGAAATCCTAGCTCTAACTCAAAAAATATTCAAAGAACTTAAAATCCAGGCAGAAATTCAGGTTAATTCAAGGAAGTTATTGAATTCTGTAATTAAAAGCCTGGGCATAGATAATACTGAATTTGTCTTGCGGGAAATTGACAAGCTAGATAAGCAGGGTGAAGATAATGTAAAGCAGAGCTTATCTAAATTTATTGAAAAGCCAAAAATAATCAAACTATTCAAAGCTCTAAGCCAAAGTCTGAGCTCTTTTAAGAAATTTGAAGGTTATAAAGAGCTAAAAGAAGTATTTGATTTATGTGAATTATACAAGGTAAAGGTAGTTTTCAAGCCAACTCTAGCCAGAGGTTTATCTTATTATAATGGCACAGTTTTTGAGGCAAAAACTCGCGAGTTTAAAGAAACTTTAGGTGGTGGAGGCTCATATATGATTAACAATACTCAATCAACAGGAATCTCTTTTGGCATTGAAAGAATTTCACAACTATCTAAGCTAGATCCTGAAAATGAAAAAATACTGATTATCTCAATCAAGCAAGATAAAAAAGCCATTTTACTGGCTGAAAAGCTAAGAAAACAGGGAAAATCAGTAATAATCTCAGATAAAATAACAAAAGCATTAGAATACGCAAATTCCTATAATATCTCTCAAGTAATCTTTCTCGGAGAAAAAGAAATTAAATCTAAAAAATATAAAATTAAAGACATGAAAACCGGGAAAGAGCTCCTGGTTTCAGAAAAAGAGCTAGTCGAAAAGCTGAAAAATTAATCTTCTTTTTTTAATTTTTCTGTAGTTTCAATAATTTTAGGAGAGGAATAATCACACTTTCTACAAGATGCTAAAGCAGCACTAGCAACATCTGCCTGCTCAGAAGAAGAGTCATTAACTACTCTCTCCAAAGCTTCCATTGAAGTTCTAGTTGCATTATCTCTCGCAATAAAGGCAAGTGATAAAGGCACAACCCCCCCTCCGCCAACCTCAGACATCAAAGTGATTCCATCTGTTATACTTTTACCTTTTAAATGTGAAGAATACTCAAAGCATAACCTGCAATACTTAATCGCTCTTTCAAATGACATGTAAAATTAATAAATTAATAGTTTATAAAAATTTATATACTTCATTTCAAACCTAAATTCCCCTTCATTATCTCACTACTAATATCAGAAAAATTCGCCAGAGGATTGCTATAACCAGCATTTAACTCCTCTTTAACTTCCTCAATATCATACTTTATTCTTTCTTTTACATTCTTATCATAATGCTCAAACAGCCAAATCCAAATTTCACCAAAATGCCCTTCCTGTTCTAAAAATACCTTTCTCTGATGGTCTAGATGCAATACCGGCAAGAAACTTGCAACTTTTTCTTCTTTGCTATCTCCAATCAGTTCAGAATAAGAAATTCTGTCTTTCTTCTTTTTAAACGAAGTTTGAATTCTAGCATAGATTTTCCTAATCCTGTCTTTAATATTAACTCTTGTTCTTGGAAATACAATTTCAGCTTCCCTTAACTGGTGTTTCCTAGATATTTCCTTTCTAATCCTTCTATTTTCAGTAGTGATCGCTGTATTCAGGGCTTGCATTAACTCCTGTAACGATACCTTCCTAAATCTTGGCAAAGGGGTCCTAGGATATAAATCAGGAACTTCATCAGAATCAAATTCATATTTTTCTTTTTCCTTAACATCTCCCTCTTTTTTTCCAAATAAAATATCATCAATACCCTTAAGGTGCTTATTTAATAAAAACTCTGATTTTAATCTTAATAATAAAGAAGCAGCTAATAATACCTTGCTAGATAAAAAGAAATTAGCCTCTTCAAGCTCGCGAATTTTAACAAGATACTTATTACTTAACAAGACAATATCTACATCCCAAGGATCAAGCTGCTCGCTATTAATTAAATCATAAATTATAGCCTGCCAACTTACTTCCTCACTAGTTAATAAATCATAAATATGATTATGATTCATTCTATCATTTCCAACTTTAACCTCGTTTTTTAAGCCTTCTAAAGGCAAAATATCGCCATTTTCAGCCATGTTATAATCCAGAACAATAAAGCTTATAAACTTTAGCCAACTATATAATAAAGGACTAGGGTGAAGAAAAAGCAGGTATTAATTTTCGGATTTATCCGATATTGTCTACTCATATACTTTGAATCCGTAAGAATTATACGAACTTCACAGAAATATGATGTAACTGTATAAGGGTAACAAAACCGAAACCTTTAAATACTAGCTTACCCTGGTTCTATTATCACCTCTTTTTACCCAGAAGAGGCTTGAGGCATCTCTAATTTCATTGCTGAAGAGCCTCTTCAAGGGTTTTATGTTCGTTTAATTTAATATTCACTTAAAAGAGTGATGACATAGAAGTATGCCATTTATTCCGTGAAAATCACTGATTTTCAGGGCCCTAAAATTTCTTCCTGAAATTTTTTGGTTTTAGTATCTGGCTCTATGTTTCATATTTATAAAAAAGAGATTTTTTAGTGGACTAAGCTTTTAAATTATTATTTAATGGCCCCACTTTTTTCATGTTTATATATTCTAAACTAACATAATATTTATATTCTTCTTAATTAAAAAACTATTATGGCTAAAATTATTCTTGCAACAACCTCCCCTTATAGGATTCAGGCATGCAAAGATGCTCTAATTGAAGTAATTCCAGAAGGCAGTGAAATTAATGAAGATTTTAAAGGACGCCCTGAACTTCCAGACGATTTAGTAAAAGAACTGGCAAAAAGAAAAGCAGAGGTAGTGGCACTAAACCATAACTCAGGAATAATTATAGGGCTTGATTCGCTTGCATATTTTAGAAGTCAAATACTAGAAAAACCAAAATCAGAGCAAGAAGCATTTGACAGGCTAAAATCATTTTCAGGGAACAAACTAGAGTTTTTAACTGGTGTTCATCTTATTAATAAAAATAATTCTCCTCAAACAGCACTTTCAAAAGTAGTTCACTCAGACCTTTATATGAGAAATTTGTCAGATCAGGAAATTACTGAGTATCTTGAAACAGATCCAAGATATAAAACACTTGCTTTAGGATTCTGTCTGCTTTACCATAAGAGTGCTTCATTTGTAAAAGAAATAAGAGGAGATTATAACAGCCCACTAAGAGGTATTCCTCTATCAGTAATAATAGAAATGATTAATTCTCAGAAATAGATAATTATCCTTTCTCACTGATAAACTCAGTATAGTGGCACTTTCCGCAATAAACCCTATTTTTTGCAGTCATTAAGAACACACCAGGTCCACATCTAGGACAGGACTTAGCTCTAGTAATCTTATCGCCATCAATCTTATACTTCTTCCACTTCTTGCTAGTAGGTTTATTTTTATGCTTTTTTTTGCCTTTTCTATTTGCTTTTTTTTGTGATTTTTTCCCCATTAGCTATTCTCCTTAACTTCCTCTTCCTTAACTTCCTCTTCCTTAACTTCCTTCTTCTTTTCTTCAGCTAATTTTTGTTCAGCTGCTTTTTTTGATTCATCTCTTCTATGTTTTCTAGATTTAATCTCAAATTTATCCTTATCTTCCTTGCTTTTATATATATGAGCAGAAATTAAAAAAGTCTCTCTGCCAAACTTTCCTTTTATGCTCTTAATAACAATATTTCCCTTATCAGTCTTAAATTTATCAGCAATTGAATTTATAGTTTCTTCCTTGCTCGGGTTTTTTACTGATTTAACTAGCAATTTTATTTCTTTTCTATTAAACAAAGAACTATCTTTTTCTGATTTAACTTCCATTTTACTATTTTGTTTTAATTGTATAAAGTCCCTTATTCTTTACTTTCAAATTCTTGGCAAGAACAGAATTTTCAGGGTCAAATATCATAACCTTTCCCTTAAAATCGCTGGTAGATTCAGTAGATCCACAATTAGGGCATTTATCTCCTTCATATATTAACTTGCAGATTTTACATGCTTTTTGTGCCATATTTATTTATCCTCACGAGTTATTCCCTTATCAATAACAAGCTCTAGTTTTTCTTCAATTATTTTTTCACCATCAATAAGAATTAATTCTTTCTGTAAACCCTCTGGAAAAGCCTCAAATTCAGCTCTAAGAACCTGTTCAGCTGTCATGCCTTCTGGCACTTTATTAGAAGATGTAATAACCGGATCATAGTGTCTGGTTACTTCTCCATAAACTCCAATGCTAACTCTTCCTAAACTATCAACATGTAAGGCAGCAATCTTGCACGGTCCACCAAGCTGGTTTAAAAATTCATCAGTAGCTTTTGGAGCTTCTTGCATATAAGCACATATTTGTGGAGTGTATTCATCATTCATTTTTTCCTTCCTTTTTTATTATCTCTTGCTTTTTCTTCTTTCTCAGCTTTTTTTTCATCTAATATAGATTTTCTTTTATCTTCTTTAATCCACTCTAGCTTTCCAAGACCTGGCTGCCTCATAGTTAATCCAATTTTTGGCTCGCCCTGCTTGTAGCTAATAGCCACAACTCTCGCAAGGCATACATCTCCTTTCTTCAGGCTTTTCTTTCCATTTTTGCTCAATAAAGTTCCTGACTTGCTGAAACTAACATAATCATCCATAGTCTGAGAAATATGAATCATGCCCTGTGCAACTCCTAAATCCATAAAAGCCCCAAAATTAGTAATCTCACTAACAGTTCCAAACACTAATTCATGCATCTCAAGTTTCCAGACAAGAAGCTTGAAACTTGAGCTATAATAAGCAGCTCCATCACCTGGAATTATAATTCCCTCACCAACATTAATTACATCTACAACAGAAATCACATATCCAAGATCCCTATTTACAAATCCTGAATAAGTTTCGTTTAGCTGCTGCTGAACAGCTTCCTTAGTGCTAAGTCCAAATAATTTTGGCTCAACTCTAATATGGTCCTCTACCTCAATAATATAAAACATTTTCGTGTAAAAAAGTATACTTAAAAATTAAGCTAAATATGATTTATAAAGATTTCTATTAGAAGTTTTAGTGCTTAAACCTTGCTATTTAAAACCAGCTTCTTAAAATTAGTAATAATTAGGACCTTTTTACCCCTTAAATTCATTTTTAGCCCTTTATCAAGAGTAGCCACAATAATATCTTTGTCTTCAACATAACTAATAATACCCTCATCAACCTCTTTAGTGCTTAAATCAATCTTCTTATAATCTAATTTTTCAACAATCTTTAAAGCTAAACTAGCAGCATCCCTGTCTTTTAATTTCTGATTCTTATCTTTTGAGATATTTTCTAGTTCTCTAATCACCTGAATAGGTACAACTATCCTACCGAATTTCTCCTCTATCAAGTCAAAGCTAATTCTATTATTAAGACAGCTTATCATAAAACTTGTATCTAGCAAAACTTCCATAAAACTAAATAGAACTAATCCTTATAAAATTTCCCTTAGTCTTCTTACTTCAGTTAATCAAGGCCAATAAAGTATTTAAACCTTCTCGCACTTTTTTTATCACGTTAGAGGAGTAGATGAAATCAAAAAGTTCCTTGAGTTTACCACACCCTAAAAGGTGTGGTTTGTTGGAACTTTAGGATGCTCAGAAATGCTCATCCACACACTAAAGTGTGTGATTTTCGCCCAGCATTTCTGACATAATTAGAAGGGTGCGTAGTTTAATGGTAAAATAGACGGCTCCAGCGAGCAAGTTTGCGAGGCTATAAAACAAGCTAAAATCAAACAAGCTTGCGAGAAACCGTCGGCTGGGGGTTCGATTCCCTCCGTGCCCATATTTCTTGCAAATATAAATCATAAAAGAATAATCTTAAATATATTAAAAACCACTAATATTCATGATAAAAAAGAGGGAATTAGAAGCAATTATCCTAATCTCTATAATTTTATTGTTAATTTATACTATCTACTCATATGAGTCAAAAGGGATAATATACTATTCCTTAAACAGTGATACATCTTCACTAATACAAGGTTTAGCTTCATTAGGGGATTTTGCAATAATTGTATTTATAACCATAATAATAGCAGAAGTTATTTTCGCGCCATTTCCCCCCCTTATACTATATCTGGTAGGGGGGATTTTGTTTGGAGCATTTTTAGGAGGAATTTACGCTTTAATAGGGAATATAATAGGTGCCACTATGGCATTTTGGATTGCTAAAAGATATGGAAGGACCTATGTAGAAAAAAAAATTCCTAAAAATATTATAAAAAAGTTCGATAAGTTTTCTTCAAAATATGGTGCAGCGTCAATCTTTCTGCTAAGGGTAAATCCTTTTACAACATCAGACCTTTTCAGTTATTTGGCAGGATTATCTAAAATAAAGTACTGGGCATTTATAATTGCAACTTCACTAGGATTACTCCCATTTATATTTATACAAAGCTACCTGGGAAATGTTTTTAATAGAAATAATACCTTGTTTAATCTATTCTTAATAGTCAGCTTAATATATATAGTAATATTCAGCATAATCATCATAATAATTAAAAAAAATGAAAAGTAAATATTTATAAATTAAACTTACCTAGATAACTTATGGCTAAAAAAGCTGCAAAAAAGAGGAAACCTGCGGGGAAAAAATCTAAAAAAGCTGCAAAAAAGAGGAAACCTGCAAAGAAGCACAAAAAAGTGCAAACTACAAGAATAATTGAAAGTACAGATACAAAAACTCTTCACATTTTAGCTGAAAATTTCTTAAGCTTGCAAAGGGCAATGACTAACATGGCAGTTAAATTTGATTCATTAACTGACCAAATATCTAAGTTGCTAAACCTATTTGAAATATCAGCTAGGGATTTTGTAGAACGAGAGCAAAAAGGTAAATATGAGTCAGATAAAGAACTAGCTAAAAAAATAAACTCTCTAATGGACCAAAACAGAACAATGGCGCAAGGACTTCATATAATGGGGGAAAGAATTAAAGCACACCCCCATATTCCGACCCCGCCAAGGCAACAATATACTCAATCCATAAATGAATCTTCCTCCACCTTACAAGAAAGTGAAACATTCCCAACGCCTCCAATGCCTCCTCAAAGTTCTGCTCCAAATCTTCCTCAAGAAAAAGAAAAGCCAAGAACAAAACCTCTTCCTCGATACTAATAAAAATGGCAAGAAAAAATGAAGACTTTATTCTAATTCCTTTTTTAAATGAATTTACTAGAAGTGTTCTTAAAAGCATAATAAAAAAAGATAAATTAATGCCAAGAAAAAAAAGATTTATAGTTCAGGGCAGGCCTTTCAGGCCACTTATAACAATGCCTCACCCAGTTCCAGGCTATAGGCAAAGTTTATCTCCAAAACATCTTGCACCTAGAACTCAACAGCCAATGTATGGGCAACCCCAACGCTTTCCACCAAGAAATCAAATGCCTTCAAGGATAAATCCTCTGAGTATAGGTGAAGGTATAGGGACAGCTACACCTAAAGAGATGATAATGCCAGACCTTACTAAACCACTTCCACCTGGATTTGACCTAGGCAAGCTAAATATGTTTCTTCCAGACCAAAGAATTTCAATGATTGAGTGCCCAGGTCCAGGAAAATATATTATAGTAAGATCAAGGCTTAAATCAAATATGACAAATATAGTTCTAACTGAACAGGAAATACGGGAAGTCGTGGAAAAATTTTCTTTTGCAGCTAAAATTCCAATAATAGGGGGCCTATTCAAGGCAGCAGTGGGAAATCTTGTCATGATAGCTCTTATTTCAGATTTTGTTGGTTCAAGATTTATAATAACTAAAGCTTCACCTTATATGATTTTAGAGCAGCAAAGAAATCAGGCTCAAACTAGGAATAATTTTAATTAAATAATTTTTCAGCTTTTTTCTTAAGTTCCCTGGCTAATTCTCTTTTTTTATCTTCAAATTCAAATTGTTGGTCTCTCAAAGATTCTCTTAATCTGTCATTAAATTGTTTCTGTAACTCTAATTTAAGGGCATTCTCATGTCTTTTTAATTCTCTGACAATCTCAGCATGCGACTTATTCGCATACTCTTTTTTAAGGGAAATTCTCTCATTTTGAAACCTTAAATTATCCTCTTTTTTTAATCTAATAATTCTTTCAAGCAGTCCTTTCTTCTCAATAGCTAGCTTAAGATTTTTAGCTTTTAAATCCTCAAGCTGCTTTTCTTCATTTATCTTAAATTGAGACTCCCTTAGCTTATTTTTAGACTCAAATTCCTTAATCTTAGCTTCAAGTTTGTTTTTTTCAAAAGCAAGCTGTTTTTTAGATTTATTATTAAACTTCCTGCTAAGGTCTCTTTGAAGCTCTAATTTTTTGCTTTCAATGCTCCTCAAAAGCTGGTTATGATACTTATTTCTTAATTTTATTTCTTGCTCCCTCTTATCTCTTTCTAAAATAGAAATAAGTCTTTTCTTTTCAGCTTCTAATTCCTTCTTATCTTTAATATTTAAAAAAGCAAGTTTGCTTTTTGCATCTTGAATCTTTTTCTTTTCTTTCTCAGATTTAGAAAAAAGATTTTTCTTTTCAGCTTCAATGCCTTTTTCTTCAGTTTTAAGCTTAGAAGCTAGTTTTTTCTTTTCAGCTTCTAATTCCTTCTTATCTTTAATATTTAAAAAAGCAAGTTTGCTTTTTGCATCTTGAATCTTTTTCTTTTCTTTCTCAGATTTAGAAAAAAGACTTTTCTTATCTCTTTCTAAAATAGAAGCTAGTCTTTTCTTTTCAGCTTCAATGCCTTTTTCTTCAGTTTTAAGCTTAGAAGCAAGTCTTTTCTTTTCATCATCTAATTCCTTTAAATGGGATTTATATTTAATTGCAAGTTTTTTCTTTTCAGCATCTAATTCATTGGAATACTTCTTATGTTCAGACTCTGCATGCTTCTTAAGTTCCAGCGTAAATTTGTTATGGAATTCCTTTTTAGTATTTTCAGCAATATTCTTAACATCATTATTATGCTTATTGACTAAATCCTTGTGCTCTCTTTCTCTCCTTTTAAACTCGTCTGACTTAATTTCAGACTGCTTGCTGACTAATTTAAGATTCTCCTTTCTCTGCTTTTCAATTATTGCAAGATATTTATGCCTCTCTTTTTCAAGGGCAATCTTATATTTTGAATTAAGAACTTCAATATCTTTAATTTTTAAAGAAAGATTACTCTCAAGATTACTTTTAAGTTTATTCTGATTCTTAAGGCTCTGCCTCAGTCTCAATATTTCATCATTTAGTCTAGAAACTTTCCTCCTCTCATTAGCTAAATCAAGGTTCTTTGACAATAAATCGTCTTTTAATCTCTTCTCCTTCAATTCTAGCTCTCTCTCCTGCTTGCCAAGTTCTTTTTTTAATAAACTAAGCTCAGACTCAATTTTTCTTTTTTCTTTGCCAATTATTGAAGCTTCCTCTGACTCAGCTTTTCTTTCAAGCTCCTTTAATCTCTTTTCAATTATCTTCTTTTCACTGGATTTCAACAGCTCTTCATTAGACCTATATTTAGCCTCTAGTGTCTTTATATTGGATTTAAACTTGTTTTTTTCACTGGCTAGCTTGCTATTGGCAAGGTTGCTGTACTTTTTTCCAAGTTCAGCTCTTAAAACTGCCTCTTTCTGACTTATGCTTCTGCTTAATTTATAGTCATAAATTTTCTTTAATTTAGCCTTTGCTGCCCTCTTCTCCCTTAAACTTAAAAAAGCAAGGGTCTTTTTCTGAGCTTCAACCTCTTTATCAAGATTAGCTTTTTCATATTCAATATGTTTTTTTAATTCTTCAGAAAATTTAATATTAAACTCATTTCTGATTTTAGAAACAAGATTTTGCACATCTTTCTTATGTCCATCAATCAGCTCCTGATGCTCTTTGTCCCTTTTAGCCAATTCTTCATTTCTGATTTTAGCCTGATCATCAACTAATTTAAGATTCTCCTTTCTCTGCTTTTCAAGCATTTTAAGATATTTTTTTCTTTGCTTTTCTAAAGAATTCCTATATTTTCTATTTTGGATTTCAATATCCCTGGAACTTTCAACTAAATCATCTTCAACTTCATTTTTGATTTTTTCCTGTTGCTCCAAGGACTTTTTAAGTTCTGAATATTTTTTCTTCTGAACACTAATCTTAACATCTTTAAATTTTAGCTTTTCATGAAGCTCTTTTTCTTTTAAAAGAAACTCTTCCTCTTTAAGTTTAGTCTTGGCTTCAAGCTCTTTTATTTTATAGCTAAGTTTGTTTTTTTCTATATCAACTCTCTCGCCAAAAATCTTGGCGAATTCACTCTTTAGATTTTCCCTAAGTTTTCTCCTCTCTAAAGCTATAGCATTTTCAAATTTAGACTCATACTTAGTGTCAAGCCTGCCTTTCAAAAGTTTTCTCTCGCGTTTTCTCTGCTGGTCCATCAAAATTTTATTTCTATTTATTAGCTCATTCAACTGCCTTTCAAAATTCCTCTCAAGATTTCTCTTCTCATAGTCATACTCTTTTTCATATTTACTTTTAATCTTTAAAGAATAAATCGCATCAAGCTTTGCTTTTTCAGCTTCAAATTTCTTTTTCAATTCTTTAGAAAACTTGTGCTTGATTTCAACTTTCAAACCCCTCTTAACTTTGTTTTTGTAATCATCTTCAAGGCTTTTCCTCATGCCATTATACTTTTCTTCAAGAAGCTTTTTCCTCACTAATAAATCTCTTCTTAATTCTTCATCCAGCTGTCTCTCTTTACTAGACAGCTTGTTTGATAAGTCAAGTTTTACCCCTTTAATAAATTCTTCAAAATTTTCATCAACTACCATTCCTACTTTAGAAGAAACCCTACCTTTTGGCTTCTTTTTCAAATTAGTTTCAATATCTTTTAATTCTTTTTCTATCTTGTCAATATCTAAAGTTATTTCACTTACATTTTTTTGCAGCTTGCCAGAAACACTTCTTTTGCTCTTTTTCCTCTCATCTAGAATATCTTCCCTTAATTTTTTTAGCCCTCTTTCAAGTTCAGGAAGAGCGCTTACATCTTTTAACCGAGACTTCATTACATCTATTCTTTTTTTAAAGCCATCTTTCTCAAAATATCTTAGCTCTCTTAAATAATCAAGCTCTCTTCTAATCTCCTTTAGCCTGTCTACTTTCCTGTTAAAGTCATAAAAATCCTTTTTAACCTTGACTATACTATCCTCTTTTTTATCTTTTGGCATTTTTCCCCTTTTTATATTCCTTAGTATTAATCCTCATTTTTATACTTTTCGTTAAATTTATTTCCTTCAAGCTTATCTAATTCCTCTTCAAGCTTAGCTGTGCCATAGTATCTTCTTTTCTTCCATTCTTTCAGTTTCTTCCTTAATTCCTCAATTTCTCCTGGCTTTACTTGTTTCTTCTTTAGTCTTCTCTTAATTAATACTGCTTCTTTTCTTGCAGCTTTTTTATGCTTTGCATGGATTTTTTTCTCAGTTTTTATTCTGGTTTTCTCAGCTTGCTTCAGAACTCTTTCTAATTTCCTCTCTTTTCTTCTGACTTTATGCAAGAAGAATAAATTCTTCCATTTTCTCATCCATCCTTTCACTGGCTTCTTTCCTGGTTTCTTTGCTTTTTTACTCTGCCTATATCTATAATATAAGTAAAGCGAAAATAACAGCAATAGCAGCAATAACAACAACCACAAGATGTATACTATTATTTTTCTCCAGTCAAATATATTCCTATAAGTTAGGCAAGGAGGGCAATTTTCTCCTCCGCAATCAGTATCTATCTCATCAAAATCCTTAATTCCATTAAAACAATAATCACAGTATCCTGCAAAGTCTCCTGCTGTAAATCCAATATCAACTCTGAATATATTCTCAATTCTCGTTCCCCTTATTCTGCTTACAAGCTTATTGCTGTTAACATCATAAATTTCAATATAAGGCTCATTACACCACTCAACTTGTTTAGTCTTAATTGGTATTTTTGAATCACATCCGCTTATTTCTATTCTTGAAGCTTCACAATCTTCCAAATCAACACAAGTTCTCTCTTTCTTTCCATTTATAACTAATTCACTTCCCAAAAACTCATTTATATTATAATCTATACTACACTCACTCCAAGCTCCGCACTCCCAATCAGGTATGCAAGCACACTCCCTTGGATTTGGCATATTCATATGAGTTCCGCATCTATTCAAATCTACGCAATCAACAGAATAACTAAATCCAGAGTCATCACAGCTAGTCCAGTCACAATCCCAGTTCTCAGTGCATTCTTTCTCACTAGGGTCAAATATATCAACACCCCATATTACTTCATCTGAATGATAAATATTAGAAACTTCTAATCTAATTTCAGTTGCTCTAAAAAATGTTCTAGTGTAAGAAGCTACAAAATTTCTTACACCACTATCTTCATCCACTAATACTCCATCTAAATACCATCTAGCACTTGTCTCTGGATGCTGCATAAGAAGTGAAGTATCACTAATACTAGCTACAAAATTAATGGAAGTTCCATTATAAACTATCAAATCCAGTATAGAAGGATAGTAATTAATTAAAAAATCATTAATTTCACAATAAGCACTGACATTAGGTCTGCTTATGCTAGTTCCGCAATTATTTATATCAGTACAATTTCTAGTCTGGGTATTTGAAATACATAATCCCCAGTTACTGCATGTCCAGGATTCTACACATCCTGGAGCACAATATCTTGCTTCAACAGGTCTTACACAAGAAGCATTTCCGCTAATCTGCGAGCAATTTCTAATCTGAATCCATCCAGTATTTTCTTCCTCAAATGCTTTAACCTTAATTTCCTGGCATGTCCCATTAATATTACATGTATATCCAGAACTACAACTGCATAACGTACAATTACTGACTAAAGTTCCATTATTACAGTATAGTGGTTTTGTAGTTGAACATTGCCTATCTAAAGTACCATCAGAACATTTTCCATCAAATACTATTACAGGGATCAACTGGCAGGTTCCATTAATCTGGCAATTATATCCTTCATTGCATCCACATAAATTACAGTTTTCAACTAAAGTTCCATTATTACAATACACCGGCTTGCTAGTTGAACACTCACCATAATTAGTGCTGTCACTGCACGTTAAATTAGGGGATAGGAAAATCTTTTGGCAGGTTCCATTAATCTGACATTCATAATCCTGACTGCATCCACATAAATTACAGTTTTCAACTAAAGTTCCGCCTAAACAGAATAAATTAGTATTATTTGAACACTCATTATATAATGTACCATCCTCACACATGCTAGTCAATTGCCCTACTAACTCATAATCTAAACTAATAACTGATTTACCAGTATACTCATAATACTCTAGCTTAATTTCATGCTCACCCGAAGTTAAATTAGCTTCTGCCTCATAACTACTAGTTGACTGTCTTTTCCATTTATCAAGTATCAAGATATCATCAACATATAATTTTGCACCATCATCAGATATAACTCTGAAATTATATCTGCCTGCATCAAACTGCTCATCCTTAGTCCATCTAATTGAAAAATAATCCTTGCTTATTTCACTAACTGGATTGCTATTTTTCCAGTCAAAATTAATTTCAGAATCATCCCTTACTAAAACTGGCTCGCCTTGCAAATCTTTATTATTAAAATACTCTCCAATAAATCCTTTAAACTGAGTTTCATCTATTTTGCACTTTCCATTAGTACAAGCTCTATATTCAGGACACCCACATTTTTCACAATCTTCAACTAAGTTCCCATTATTGCAAAATAATGGCTTGCTAGTTGAACACTGCTGATTTAAGGTTCTATCATCACAAGAACCTTCTACATATATTTCCAAAGCATCCCAGCTTAATTTAGCAACTGCTTTTCCAGTATTTTCAAAATATTCCACCTTAATCTCGTGTTCACCTGATAAAATTATTTCAGCACTGTCAGTTCTAACAGCATGATTATTCCATCTATTAATTATTAATTTATTATCAATATACAGCCTAATTCCATCGTCGCTTCTTGTTGTAAATTTATACTTTCCAGATGCAAATTCCTCAGTTTTAGTCCACCTAACTGAAAACTTGTTTATATTTATTTTCTTGTCAGGAGAACCCTTAGCCCAGTCAAAATTAATTTCAGAATCATCTCTAGTTAATATAATCTTTCCGCTTAAGTCTTTGCTATTGTAATACTCTCCCTTAAATCCCTCTTTAACCTTAGCCTGGCTCATAACTGGTTCTAAGAATTGTTGATTAATCTTAAATATACTCATCCAAAAGCTTCCAACTAATCTCTGTGCTTCACTCTGGCCAACATAAGTGCATGTACTCCATTGAGTGCAGTTCCAGGTGCATATATCACAATATTCAGTAAGGTTTGGTCTGCCAACTGTAGTATTACAATACTTAAAATCTTGGCAAGTTCTGGTTCTTGTAGTTCCAATGCAATCTCCCCACTCAGTGCATCTCCAGTCAGGAGTGCAAACTTCACCAGTACCGCAAACTCCATTCTGGCAAACCTGGCCTCCAGTACAGACTACATAAGAAGCTGGACTCCATTCAGTGCATCCATCTCCATTATAATCTCCGCAAATTCTTAGTGAGATAGTTGAAGAATTTGCGCATGTTCTAGACTCATTTCCAGAAGGAGAACATAAGCTAGTGCAGCCATCATCATCGTCATCATCACCCACTATGGTACAAGTTTGAGTTTCAGTTTCAACACAGCCACTAGTGTCAGTTCTGGTTCTTGATTGTGAATTGCTAGAACAAGTGCTCCATTCACTCCAAGCTCCAAAATCAGCTGAACATACATCTCTATCAGAGTGCTCTGAACTAGAAATATAACTTAAATAATTATTATCACTAACATTAACTTTCCACATAACTAAAGCACCTTGAGAATAATTAATTGTTATATTAGTCATGTACTGTCCTGTTGAAATTCTTGAAATATTTCCAGGATAAAAAGTAATTCCTCTTGACTGCCCAGATGGATTCAAAGCATTTGCACTTAAATTCTGAGAGTCATAAGCCAAATTAGTCACTGTTCCATTTGACTTTGAAATATTAATATATAAAATAGCTATATCTCCATCATAATACTTATACACTCCACCCACTAACCTTAAATTACCCATAGCAAGTGCTGCCTGATATACCTCAATAGTAATGTTAATACCTGAATTATTAATTAATCTAATTTCAGATGTAGAATAATTTACAAATAATTGCCTTGTGCCAGCTGCCCTGCTAGTTTTATCATACCCTATATAACAGTCTCCAGTTAAATTAGTGAGTGAGCTTCCAATTAATGACCCATTATCATAAAAATAACAAGTGCTTGCATTTATTCCAGAGCTTCCAGTATAATGCACATTAGCTGTAATATTAATTGTATTTGCAATTAATCCAGAATCATCTTCCCACTGCACTCCGTCAGAATCTCTGCCCCTTACTAATAATTGATTTGGAGTTGGATAAGTGATATTAACTTCTGTAAGTAATGATGAAACACTAATTGTAAAATTAACTTGCTCTGTATTATTTATATTATTACTAGTATCATTGCACCAAAATCTGGCTGTATAATTTTCATTTGCAATCCCTGAATAAGTATAATTAAAATTAGTACTTATTAATTTAGTCATAGTATAATTAGTTGCCCAATTATTCAGCGTGAACTTACACAAGCTCCCATTCTCATTTAAAGTCAGGTTAAATAATATTGAAGATTGATTGTAAGTCTGGTTTAATGGAGAGGTTATGTTTAGCTGAGGAGGAGTTGTATCTCCTGAAACTGCAACTTCAAAATCAACTCTCGATAGATTAATATTTCCAGCAGAATCATTGGCATAAGCATAAAAAGTATAATTATTTGTTTCTAAATTTATTGAAACTGGGATAGTATAACTTAAGTTATCGCTTCCATTATACCACCATACTGAATCTGCGTCTGATGAGTTTGTGATGTTCACTATTATGCTGGTTTGATTATATCTTGTCCCATTTTCAGGGCTAATAAAAGCTATATAAGGTGGGATATTGTCAAATACAATTCCAAAAGTCACTGAAGTAGAATTTACATTTCCAGCAGAATCATTGCAGTATAAAGTCCAGGTATTACTTCCTTCTCGCGATATATTAATTCCAGTGAAATTAGCTCCTCCTGAATTAAATGCTGACAAGCTTCCTGTCTCATTTGCATACCAGCAGCTATCTGGATATAAGTCAGTAGTTGTATAATTCAGCGAAGTAATATTATGATTATAAGTTATATTCAATGGATATAAAATATAAATTCCAGGCTTGCTAGTATCTATAGTAACTGTCTGCCTAACTGTTTCTGTTGTAAAGAAATTATCAGC
>JBDRNU010000011.1:0-54255 GCA_043810775.1 archaeon
AACATCAACAATAAAATATTCTCCTTGCTTATCAGTCTCATAATAATCTGATTTAGTTTTCAACATAATTGTATTTGCCTCAAGTGCATTTTTAACTTCTTGTTTTATATCTTCAACTACCCATGTTTTTGGACTACAAGTTAATTCAACATCATTTACAGGAGCATATAGATAAAGAACATCTAAACCATAACTTTCAAGAAAACTTTCTTGTTTTTCAGTATTATAAATTTTAATAGCTGTATTATAGAATTTTCCTAAACTTGTATCAATATCTTGATTATGATTGCTTATTCTTACACTCTGCTCTTCAAAACTTGCTTCTAAATCTGCTTTTATATTAATATCAACATTATAATCTAAAATCTTTACATCTGCATTAATTTCCCCAACATCAATAAAAAATCCTTGTTCTTGAAAATTTGAAAAATCACATTCTAAATTTTCTTCTAAATATGTTTCTAATTGTTTTTCCATATCATTTTTACTTGGGACTTGCTCTTTAATAATATTATTTCCAGAAATATAATACCAATAAGGTACAGAAGTTCCTAAAAAATCAAGCTGATTTGAAACAGGTGCATAATCTGAACCAGGCTCAAATTCAGGCAGATAAATATAACCACCATGTTCTTCAAGAAGACTTACTCCACTTATTGAATAATCTTCAATACAACCTAAAAACTGCTGTTCTACTGCTTCAAATCTTGCAGGAATTCCTCCTAAATTTATTCTTCCTCTTATTGAAAAGAACACAATAACAGCAGCTATAATTATAATAGCTATAATTACAAATATAGTAACTTGTCCTCTTTTCTCCATGCAAAATTAAAGAAAATAGTATATATAAAGTTTGCCAACTTTTTTCAGTAGGTTTTAACCTGCTTTCTTTTGTTTCTTTGTATTAGATTTATCTGTTGTATTTGCCAACTTTTCCAAAGTTGGAAATGGTCCTACCAAGAATCGAACTTGGGACTCATCGACGTCAACGATGTGTTTTGCCACTAGACCACAGGACCTGTAGCTAAACTATTACAGAGATAAAGCTTTAAATACCTTATTTTTTAAGTATGTAAGAGACAATAAGATGAAAATTCCCAAAAAAATACAAAGATTTTGTCCTTTTTGTAAGAAAAAAACAGAACATAAAGTTGCTGATATTAGCAGCGCAGGTAAAAGAGGAGCAACTAAAAGAGGAAGTATACAAAGAGCAAGGAAAAGAGGATTAGGAAGAGGAAAAGGCAATTTAGGAAAATGGGGTAGTAAACCTGCAGTATCAAAACATAAAAGAAAATCAAAAACAAGTAAAAAGACTAATTTAATGTACACATGTCAAGAATGTAAAAAATCACATTATCAGAAAAAAGGAACAAGAACCGGTAAATTACAAATAGAGGACAAACAAAAGTAAAATGGTACGAAAGAAAAAATTTTTTGAAATTGAACTTCCAATTATAAATCAAAAAATAGAATTATATGCTTATGAAGAAGAAGAATTAATAGGAAAAACAGTGAAAATTGATTTAACAAGAAAATTAAGAGGAAAAAGTTTAGAAATAATTTTTAAGATTAATAAAAATGGAGAAAAACTAAAACCAGAGCCTCAAAGATTACATCTTCTTGGATATTTTATCAGAAGAATGATGAGAAAATCTATAAGTTATGTAGAAGATTCTTTTTCAGTACAATGTAAAAATGCTAAATTAAAAATAAAACCTTTTTTAATAACTAGAAAAAAAGTCTCAAGAGCAGTAAGAAAAGCTTTAAGAGAAAAAGTTAAAGAAGAAATAGAAAAACAAGTAAAAGATAAAAAATATCAAGATATTTTCTCTGAATTACTTGAAAACAAGTTTCAAAAAAATTTAAGTATAAAACTAAAAAAAGTTTACCCACTTTCTCTATGTGAAATCAGAGATTTTTTCATAGAAAACAAACCTGAAGAAAGGACAAAGACTAAAACAACAAAACAAAAAGCAAAGCCTGAGGATAAACCTGAGGCAGAACCAATGGAAAAAACAGAAACTCAAAAAGAAACCAAAGAAACAAAGTAAGATTTAAAAGTCATCTTTTTCTCATTTATCTATGCCTGTGTAGCTCAGTGGCAGAGCAATTGCCTTGTACTTAAAAACAAGCAAGCAATAGGTCGGGGGTTCAAATCCCTCCACAGGCTTTTCTGAATTTGAACTGCAGAGGTTTCTTAATCACCACCAACAACTTCTGCCTTTTTTGCATCAACTAAAATATTAGCAATTTCTTCTGGAAGATTTGCAAGTTCACCTTTTTCAAAGGGCCCGACTTTTTCTCCAGTCATATCTAAAAACTCATCAACATCTTCTTTAAAATTAACTAAAACATGTTTTGTCTCATCTTTTTCACCAGAAAAAAAAGTCTCAATTTCTTTACCACTTTCTTCCATACTCTTAACAATTGTATCAAACATGGTTTTTTCAGAATCTAACATATTTTCAAAATCTCTTTTACTAATTCCAGTCTCTCCTGCAATAAAAGCAAGATTCAAGAGTTTCTTTTTTCTCCTGGTCATTAATTCTTTAAATATAGAAATAGCATTTTCAAGTTGTTTTTTTATTTTTACAACAGCATCAGAAAACAAATCACCACTTTTCTCAGAAGCTAGCTTTTTCTCTTTCAAATATTCAGCTACCTCTTTAATAAATTTCTTCTTAAGAGGCTGTAATTGTTCAGAATATTTCTCTTTTCTCAAAGCCTCATAAATATCATTATAAGTTATCATTGTTTTAGATAATCAGGAATAGGGTATTTTTTATATTCTTTTAGCAAGCTCTTACCATGAACAAGTCTTGAGAAGCACTCCGCAGTTAGTTTTGAGTCTTCTAATGCATTATGAATTCCTCTTTCATCCCTCATACCTACAAAAGAAAGAATATTCCTAAGACCCATATCACTCTTCCCCTCTTTCTCTAAAAATTTGTTATGAATTTGAAAATATTTAATATTAGCTATACTATGCAAATCAAATGCTCTATAATGAAAAGGAATTTTCAAGCCATATTTTCTTGCTTTTACACTAATAAAAGCATGGTCAAACTGGGGATTTTGGCATATAAAATTATTAGATTGTCTCTTCTCAACCCACTTCAAAAAATTAGTAATTAATTGTTTTTGGCTCTGTTTTAATTTGTCTTTTAACTCCTTCTCAGTCTTTCCTGTTACTTCAAAAACAGTCCTTTTACCCTCACTTATAATTTGCTCGTCATCATCAATTCTTCCTTCCTCCAAGAATTCCTCCATTGTTTCCAAATCCACAGCCCCAATCTGCCATATCCCACATTTCACAAAGTCCATACCACTAGTTTCAATATCTACCACTATCATAAATTCCTAAGAACAAACTAGTTTAAAATCATTATTATACTCAAAAATTACCTAGAAAAGCCTATTTTATCCAATAGCTCTCTGCCATAAATCTTTCCCAGTCTTCCTTTTCTTGCCTCTTTTTCACTAAACTTAATCTCTTGATTAGCATGCCAATCACAAACTAATATAGGTACAGGATCTCCTGAATGGCTCTTCATCTTACAAGGAGTACTATGATCTCCAGTGACTACTACTTTTGCCTTATGCTTAATTGCCAGTTTAGAAAGATAAGAAAAAAACAGCTTATCTAACTCCTCTATCATCTTAACTTTTTCATGAGGCTTATTATCATGCCCGGGAACGTCAGTTTCTTTAAAATGAATATAAAAATAGTCATACTTTCTGCACTTTTTCTTAAGCATTTTTTTCGCAAATTTTGCTGCTTTTTCTAAACCAGCGTGCAAATTCTTGTACACATCATAATCCTTAAACGCTGGATACTCAAAATCCAAAACATCCATACCAGCAGCTTTAGCAATCCCGATTTCCAAAGGCATATAAACAATACCCGCCCACTTTTTCATCTGCTTTAATTTAGGAATTTCTACTCCTGCATCTCTGGTAAGCAGAATATTGGCAGGAAGCATTCCTTTTTTTCTTCTCTGTTCATTTACAGGATGCTTGTCAAGCACCTGAAAAGACTGGCTAATAAACATATTTACAATATTTGCAGTATATTCTGTATTCTCTTTCTCATCAAGAGCTTGGCAAAATCTCAGCTTATCACTTGGCTTGAATTTTCCCTTTTCACCATAAGAAGGATCAGTATTTGAAACATTATCTGAAAATCCTCCCTTCAAAATCAAAATTCCCCTATGCTGAATAGTTGGTTTAAAGAAAAATTTACATGGTAATTTCACTTGTTTATTAATTGATTTAGCTAAAATTTCAGCATCACTAGTAGTTAAAGTTCTGCCAGCTCTTCTGTCTGTAACATTGCCTTTTTCAAGATTATCTATTGTTGCAAAATTAGTTCTTAATGCAAGATCACCTCTAATTGCTCCAATCCCTGCGCCAAGAGCTTCTAGCTGCCCCCTTAACGAGATTCTTGGGTCATTTCCAAGTAGAGAGAGAGTTGCAGTGTCAGATTCAGTTGAAATATTTTCCTTAATAGGGTACATATATCCTATCTCCCCATTTTTAGCTAAGAAATCTATTGCTGGTTTCTCTGCTGCTTCTAATGGTGTTTTTCCCTTTAATTGATCTGAAGGCAAATCTCCAATTCCTCCTAAAATTACAAGTACTCCTTTCATCCCAATCTAAGAAATAAATAATTTATAAAGATTTATGTTCAAACGTCTATAGTATATTTATAGTATTTATCATAAGGAATAAACCATTTTGTTGTCTCTTCTTTAGAAGCATTTTCAATAATTTTCCTGAATAATCTTATTGAATTTCCATGTGCAGAAATAGCCACATTAACCTTATTTTTCTTCATATATTTCTTCAAATCTCTGATAAATGATTTAACTCTTTTTTCAACGTCAGCAAAAGACTCACCATTTGGAACAGCAAGATTATATCCTCTATGAACAGCATTATACTCTTCCTCTCCCAAAAATCTTTCCACACTTTTTCTTAATCTTGGGGATAAATTCTCAATTGCATCACCCTCAACTCTTAAATCATATTGTTGTTTCCCAAGTTTTTCAATAAAACTTTTATGGCTTACTCCCTCTAAAATTCCATAACTTCTCTCAACCATCCTGTCATCTTTGATTAATTTCTTGCACTCAGGATGATATTTCAAGACCTCCTTTAAAGTATCTCTCGATCTTGATAATCTTGTATAAAAAGCAGCTTGAAACTTTTTATTCTTCAGATTCCTGGCAATTATCTTTGCCTGCTTTACTCCTTTTGGACTAAGTTTTGAGTCCTTCCAGCCAGTAAATATTCCCTTCTGATTATAATAAGTCTGGCCATGCCTAAAAATATAAATTTGTAGTTTCATCTCTTTTAACCAAAAAAGCAAATCTAATATATAAAACTTTCTCAGTGCAAAAAATTTGCATTTCTGAAGATTTATAAATGTCTTACTTCTAACTCTAATATGTTTAAAAATTTAAAAGATAAATTGAAAGGATGGTTTTCCTCAGCAGGAAAAAAAGCTGCCGAGCCAGTTGAAGAGCCTTTAGTTGAGACTATACAAAAAAAACCAGTTGAGCAAGCTAAAAAAGTCAAGGAAAAGAAGATACAAATTAAAGAAGAACCAGAAATTAAAGAGGAAAAACAAGAACCAGAAGTAGAAGTTCAAGAACTAATTGAAGAGGTGGCTGAAAAGCCAGTTGAAAAGCCAAGAGAAAAAAAAGGTATATTTAAGGGCTTATTTAAAAAAACCTATACAATTCATCAAGAATATATAGAAGAAATCTTTCCACCACTAGAAGAGCTTCTCCTAGAAAATAATGTAGCTCTTCAAGTAGTTGATAAAATAAAGCGGGAAATGGAAAAAGATTTAGTTGACCTTACAGTTGACAAAAAGAATCTTGAGCAGGAAGTGAAAAAAGTTTTTAAGAAAATAGTTTCAGATCTGTTATTAGAACCTTTTGACCTAATTGAGAAAATTAAAGAAAAAGAAGGCACATTTATAATGCTTTTTTTTGGAATAAATGGCTCAGGAAAAACAACCACCATAGCCAAGCTCGCCTCTCTATTGAAAAAAAACAATATATCCTCAGTATTTGCAGCTTCAGATACATTCAGGGCTGCTTCAATTGAACAGCTGCAAAAACATGGTGAAGTTTTAAAAATTAAAGTTATTAAACAGCACTATGAAGCTGACCCAACAGCAGTAGCTTACGATGCAATAGAACATGCCCGTGCTCATAAAATCAAAGTAGTGCTAATTGACACAGCAGGAAGAATGCATACTAAGGACAATCTAATGAAGGAAATGCAAAAAATTTCCCGAGTAACTAAACCAGACTTGAAAATTTTCATCGGAGAGTCTATTACTGGAAATGATGCCACTAACCAAGCCAAAATGTTCAGTGATACAATAGGCATAGATGGTATAATTTTAAGTAAAGCTGACGTTGATGAAAAATCAGGAACAGTGCTATCTGTAAGCGAAGTCACTGGAAAGCCAATTCTATATCTCGGCACAGGTCAAGAGTACTCCAATTTGGAATTATTCAATAAAGAAAAAGTTCTGAAAAGCCTAGATTTATGATGAAAGAAAAATTAATAAATTCCTTCTGGAGAGAAGGAAAATATATAGACTCATGGTCAATAATACATCTATTATCAGGTTTTGGGCTTGGAGTAATTTTATTATTGATTCTTAAGTTGCCTTTCTTAAACACAATTCTAGTAACAATAAGCCTACTTATCCTAGCTGAAATACTAGAACCTGCGAAAGAGACAATAGAAAATAGAATCTCAGATGTTTTAATAGGATTCCTAGGATTTATCTTAGCATTCATTGCATACTTAAACCTGAATAAAGAAATTCTACTAATTACTTCTACATTTATGTTCCTAATATGGGGAACTTTAAATATAATTGGATGGAAAACACTAATCAAGTCTAATAAATCATGATTTTTCAGAAATAAGATAGCTTCCCCAGCTTAAAATTATAACTAGCCCAATTAACAAGAAAAAAACTCCAGTAAAATTAGTTGCAGTTTCATTCATCTCTCCAGATATAGTAAAGCCAGTTAAAGCTGAAAATGAGTTAAATAGAAGAAATACTCCTGCAAAAACTATAATTACACCTAATGCTAGAAAAACAACACCTAATATTCTAAATAAACCCTCTTTCATTAATAAAATAAGAAACCTTATTTAATAAACTTTTCTCATAGTAAAATCTAGCCTCCATTCACCATTTTTTATGGGAGTTTTTCTATTTCTTTTATCTCAC
Source organism: archaeon (assembly GCA_043810775.1). Taxonomy (GTDB): domain Archaea; phylum Nanobdellota; class Nanobdellia; order Pacearchaeales; family GW2011-AR1; genus JBDRJD01. Next base: position 7,268 of record JBDRNU010000011.1, read on the forward strand.
CACTATAAGGATTTATCTCAATTTTTCTACGAGAAGCAGGAACTATAATATCTTTATATTCTGGCTCTACCCAGACATCCTTGTAATATCCCTCTTTAACTTTTACTTTAGTCTTCTTTGTAAAAGTATCTTTAGTATCATCCCAGTGTTCTTTATTAGTAAATGGTAAAAATAAAGTTCCCATTATAGTTCTAGGAATCCCATACATTATTCCATTTTCAATATCAGCTACCTCTCTTTCTTCATACTCTGGCTCTACCCATTGCTTATCATAATGCCCTTCACTAATTAATCTTCTTTCAACTCTCTTAGAAACATTCTCAACCGCAGTATAATTAAAAGATTTTATATCTTTAAGCAATTTTTCCTCGCCAGGAAAATCATCTTTTTTAATATCAGAATATAATCTTCTTATATTTGATTGAATTTCACCAGGAGGAAATCTGGCTGGACTTTTTTTAATTTGATCAAATCTTTCCATATATTCAGATTTTTTGTTTAGTTTTGCAATTTCTGGGTCTATAGTCTCATCATCATATCTAGTAACTAACTCACCAAGTGAACCAAACCTGCCAGACCATTCTTTAGCTAATTTTTTCTGAAGTTCTTCGCTAATTCTATCAGCTTCCTGAATATTTCCAGCTGAAACACTCTGTTCAACCTGTTTAAATTCACCGTGATACTCTAAATATCTTTTCTGCCTCCTATCCTGAGTGTCCTTTACACCAGCAAAAGCTATTAATGAAGCTAATCCAATATAAAATAATAAATGTAAAGTTGGTGCAAAATCAAATTTACGTTTAGCTTTAATTGGGCTAACTTCCGTTTTAGGCTGTTCAGATTGTTCAATTTTTCCAAAATTTACTAACTCTTCCTCTAGATTATCCATCTTCAATCAATCCATACTTTTTCCACATAGGAACTTTTCTTGCAATTCTCTCTGCCTCTTCCCTACTCATTTTCCCATTATTTACATCATCTTGCATAATCCCCATAATACTTTCAAAATCTTCATCGCCCCTATGCACTTTTCTCATGCTTTTTTCAGCTTTACGGGAGAAAAAACCAGGAGTATAACTTGAAGAAGTAGTTGGAAAACCACTACTCTCTGTCTGCCTCATTAAATCAAAAGCTTTAGGAAGATTTCTGGAAATTTCATCTATTTTCCTCCAATCTAAATCCTCACCTTGATCTGCTCTATCTGATAAACCTTTAATTACATGAGGTAATAAACCAGGATCTACCACTTTTCCTAAATTTTCCTGAATTTGAGATAATAAAGGGTTCGAAGTTCTTGGAGGAATATAAGGTTCTGCAGGTTTACCATATAGCACTTCATCTGCAAGTTTTTGATACTCAGGAGAAATGCCAGGAATTCGTGATTTTAGCTCAGGATTTATAAGTTCAATCTTCTCTCCAGAAGGTGTATGGAACATATCTATAGGTCTAAGTTCTGGTTCAGGAAAAATATCTCTAACTTCATCTGAATCAGGAAAGCCATATCTTTTCCTGTAATCTCTAACAGCTTCGATTGCTTTTCTTAGAGCAGTATCTTTATCTGGTTTTCCAGTAACTCCATCATAATCTCTCTTTGCTTTTTTAAATTCCTCAGGAGTAGGACTTTCAGCTTCTTTGCTCAATTCAACTAGCTCTTGTTCTAGATTTTCAGGCTGTTCAGATTGTTCAATTCTTCCAAAATTTACTAATTCTTCCTCTAAATTTTCGCTCATTTTCTTATAAATCTAATTTTATATTTAATTTTATCTTTTTGCAAAAAAATCCTGCACGTTTTTATTACCATATAATTTAAAATCAGTAATGTTTATTCCAATTTTATCCCCATATCTATCAGAAACATCTTCAGACTCTCCTTTAAAAGGATTACATTTATGTATCCTTTTTATTCTTTTATTGAAACAATAAGTTCCAGCCCAACTTAAAGTAGCTAAAGGGGCAAAATTTAATTCAACTTCAGGACTAATATAAGTGAATCCTTTTATCTCGTCTAATAATTCTTGATAAGCTCTTTGATCAGATTCTTTATAAATACTTTTTACAAGTCCTCTAATTTCATCATAGATCTTTGCATCATCAATTAAAACAGAGTTTCGCCCCACTGAAGACATATAAAGCTGACAATTAAGCGGTTTCTTAATCTCCTCAAACCTTCTCTGATACCAAGTATTTACCTTAGTATGCTCTGGTTTTTTTTGGTCAACTTCAAATTCAAGTCTAGACTTCTCCATAAGCTCAGCTTTTCTTGCTTCATCTCTTGCCAGTACTTGATCATACCAACTGGGAGTTTCTTCTTTTGTTTCCCGAGTAATAGGATTTAAAGTTTCATACTCCTTTTTTTCAGCTGGCTTAGGTTTTTCAAACTTTTCAGGTTCAGGAGGTTTAATTTTCTCTTCTAGTTTGCTCTCTTTAACAGGCTCTAATCTTGCTATTTCAGTATCTTTAGGTTCATACTGCTCCACAATAGGGGAGCTTTCATGAAACATCCTCTTTTTTATCGCATAATCCATACCACAAACAAAGGCAAACCCAAAAAGAGCCACCAATCCAGCAGGAATTAAAGTCTTCCAATTAGGACCTTTTTTATATTTTTTAATTTCTATTGGTTCAGATAAAGATGTTGAAGGTTCTAAATTTTTAGCTTCCCTTGCCAGTTCAGCTAGCTCTTGCTCTAGATTATCTTTTTCCACTTTCTCTAATGTTCCTCCCTATAATTTCCTCAGAAGAATAAAAAGGTCTGACTCTGATTTCATCATAATAAGTAAATCCTACATTATCTTTTGGAAAAGATAAAGGTCTATAGCTAGAGGGATTAAGAATTATATTAGGTGAAAAAGCAACAATACTTGCAATATCATGAACTAGATTTCCTGGATTAAGATGATTCTGAGTTACTTCTTCATAACCTTGGAAGAAATTTCTCTTAATATATTCAAAGCCTTTCAATCTCTCTAAATATTCTTTTGAATAAATATTAGAATCTCTTCTAAGCTTAGAAGTTAATTCTCTAAAAAGAATATTCACATTATCGGGCTTATTCTGCTTGATATAGTATATTATTTTATCATCATAACTTCCATATCTTTTCTTAAATTCTGAATAAGCCATAAGATTATCAGAAGACTCAACCAAATCCTCCACCCCCTTATTCTGAAAACCTTCAATTCCAATATCTTCCACAATTGGAAATCTAGTCCATTTAACTATTCTAGAATAGACAAAATCTCTGGTATCATGGGTTTCATAACTTGAATAAGAATTAGTCGTGATAGTTCTAGTAGCACTTGCGCATGAATTGCTTCCTATCAATATAGTTGCAAGTAGGAAATTTAGTAATTTATTTTTCATTCTACCTTAACCTCTTTATTTATTATTATCTCAGTTCCATAATAAGGGTGAACTCTAAAATCATCGTAAAATTTTTCCCTAGTAGGTTTTTTCCTAATGCCTGATGAAGCTGATTTATCCTCTTTTAAATAAAAATATAATTGATAAGGCAACATAACAACATCCAAAGCCATTTTCTCCAATGAATAATCATACTCTTTTTTCCAAACTGCTCCAACTTCAGCATCATAATAAACTCTTTTTACATATTCAAAATTTTTTACCCTTCCCAAATAATTTTGAGCATGCTTATTAGGATCTTTCTTCAATTCATCAACCAAAGCCATAAAAGTTTTATTCCCTCTATCTAATCTCTCATTTGAATAATGATCTATAATCTCTTCAACACCAGCAGAATATTTTTTTCTAAACTCAATATACTCTAAATAATCATCAGTAGTTTCAATTAATATCTCCACATTACTTGAACTTAAAGAAGAGGCATTAGTAATGCTAATGTCAGTAACAGAAACTATATCAAATCCCAAGACATCGCTTTTTTCAACTTTCTTATCTCTTGGACCAGAGTAGGTAGTAGTACACGAAGTGCTCACAGCTAAAGTGAGTGCAAGTAGAAAATTTAGTAATTTACTTTTCATTCTACCTTAACCCTCTCCCTTACAACTTCCTCTTCCCCAGTATAAGGTCTGACTCTGATTTCATCATAATATTTCTCTTTAAGAACATTTTTTGAATACGAACCAGAACTAGTTTCCTTAAAAAATAAAAGATAAAATGGTTGCCAAGGTATACCTGCAATATCCATAATAATTTCATCCCAAGTATAATTTTTATCCTGCTCCCAACCTTCTCCAATTTCAGCAGAATAAAACACCCTTTTAGTATATTCAAATTCTTTTATTTTCTCCAGATACTGCTGAGCATATTGATTATTATCCTTTCCAAGTTTTTTAGATAATATCATGACTAACTTATTAGCTTCGTCAAACTTATTTTTTTTGAGAAACTCTAATATATCCACAGCATCGTCAGAATACTCCTGCCTAAATTCAATATATCCTAAATAGCTATCAGTAGTCTCAATCAAGCCTTCAACTCCTTTTTTCTTAGGAGGTTCTAAGCTTATTGAAATATCTTCTGCCGAAATAAAGTCATAAGTTAAAATATTTGTGCTTTGAACTTCCTTATTTCTAGGAGCATCATATATAGTGGTAGCGCATGAAGTAGTTCCAACCAATATAGTTGCAAGTAGGAAATTTAGTAATTTATTTTTCATTCTACTTTTACTCTCTCCCTAATAATTGTTTTTTTTCCACTATAAGGATTGATTTGTACTTCATCATAATACTTATGTATAATCTCTTTTTCTTCAAGATAAGGAATGTCATTTATATCCCACTCACCAAATAGAATACCCCAAGCAAAAGCATAAGTCATTAATAAATGTGAAGGAGTATCTAACAAACTAAAATCATCAGTAAATCCAGTCTTCCTTCCAATTTTCATATCATAATAAACTTTCTTCTTATATTCAAAATTCTTTATCCTTTCTAAGTAATCATGTGCATAAATATTATCATCACACTCAAGTTTATCAGCCAATCCTCTAACTAAAATATGTGCTTCAATAAAATCATTATTTTCTAAACTCTCCTGAATTCTAATAGGATATCCATAATACTCTTGTCTAAATTCAAGATAATCTAAATAATCCTCTGTAGTCTCAATCAAACCCTCAACTCCTTCCTGATTAGGAGACATCAAACTTATAGAGATATCTTCTGAAGAAGTAAAATTATGATCAGTCATTTGAAGATCAAAAGTTCCCTCACGTTTAGGAATCTGATAAATAGTAGCACACGAAGTAGTTCCTACTAACAAGCATGCAAGTAAAAATGTGAATAATTTAGTTTTCATTTTATTTTTCAAATCTCTCTTGCTCCCTTAAAAAAGATTGTAAATCATAATCATCAAATTTAAAACCATCACGAGGAATCTTATTTTCAAAAACATCAAGACTCATACCAATAAATTGAGGATATGACTCTGAAATATCAGTTGTCTCTCCAGTATAAGGATTGTACCTGTAAAATCCTACAACTGTAGAATTATCCGGATATGCTTCTGAATCAAGCAAGCTTTTAACCATCTTCCCCCCAAAAGTATATCCAAGATTTAATCTGACATTATAATACTCAAATTCCCTTATTTCATTAATTAAAGGAAGAAAGCACTCCAAACACTTTTCCTCAGAGATGGTTGCTAACAAAGAATAAACATATCTAGTAATTTGGTTATCGTCAATGTAAGTTATTTGCTTTTCCTCAATATCATTATAATCATAATCGTCATTTAATCTATTCTGAATCCTATTAAACTCTCCCCTAAAAACCCTCATCCTTCCAGAACTCTCAAAAATCTCATCTAATTTCTCAATACTATGATCAAGCTCACTTATTAATTCATCTACTCTCTCTTTTTTTGGAGGCCTTACTCTTGTCTTTTTTTGTGCAGGTTCTTCAAGTGGAAGTGAACTTATTTTTGAGACTTCCTCATTTCCATTAGTAGGATAAGTGGTAGCGCATGAAGTAGTTCCAACCAATATAGTTGCAAGTAGGAAATTTAGTAATTTATTTTTCATTCTTCTTCCCTCAAAACTTTTTCAATTCGAGATATCCCATCAGCATCTTGTTTTTTCCTTATTTCTTCCATTTTTTCATCTTCCTTAATCACTCCACCTGATTTCTTAAACTGGTATCTCTTTATAGCAGATGAGTAAATTCCATAATCCCAAGAGTTAATACGTGGAGATTTTAATTTCCTTGATAATTTGACTGCTTTTTCACAATGCTCAATTGCATCATCAAAATTCCCCCTAAGAGCATCAATCTTTGAAAGTGTAAAATAAAGGGCAGGACAATCATCATTATAACATACAGCTCTTTCAGGGTTCTTACCTTTGCTTGCATACGACTCAATAGCTTTACAATTTCCAGTAGATTCACATTCATCATGAAATTCTAAAGATTTTCTAATCATTTTCTCAGCTCTATCTAAATACCTATAATCGTAAAAAAGTTCAGCTAAATTACTATAAACAGGTAAGCAGTCTGGGTCTAGTTCTAAAGCTTTCTTATATTCTCTTAAAGCCTCATCTGGCCTTTTGCTTACCAAACTAAATCCTTTATTATTATGTTGAATTGCTTCATCAACTATTTTATGTTTTCTTCTTTCCTCTTTAATCCTTCCTTCAATTCTATTAATGTACTCATCTATTTCTCTTATTAGTCTGTCTATATCTTGATTTGATTGTACCAAGTAAATTCTGGTTTGATCCTGCTCTAAATTCCTTTCCAAGACCCTCTCTAACTCTCCCGCCTCCACCCTCCCACCAGCTAATAAAACTCCTGCAAATACTAAGGGAATTAATTTATTTTTCATTCTACTTTTACTCTCTCCTTTAATATTTCTTCTTCTCCCGTATAAGGTCTGACTCTGATTTCATCATAATAATAAACAACAATAGGTGACATTTCAAAACCTTTCTTTCTGAGTTTTTCTATCATAGGTTCAATAAATTCTTCGTTACCAGAATAATAATTAAAAGTAGATTTCTCATAATAAGAAGACTCAGAAGTTACTCTACTCTTCTCCCATATTTCACCTACATCAGCAGAATAATAATCTCTCCTCACATATTCAAAATTCTTAATTGTCTCAAAATATTGTTGAGCATAAGGATTTTCATCTTTTTGAAGTATCCTCCCCAAATCTCTCACTTGCCTATCTAGTGTAGATAAGTTATTTCGTCTTTCAGAGCAATTTTTAATAATATTAGTAATCCTCACAGCATCATCAGAATACTTCTTTCTAAATTCAATATATTCTAAGTAATTATCAGTAGTCTCAATTAATCCTTCAACTCCTGTTTGTTTTGGAGGTTCTAAGCTTATAGAAATATCTCCAGCTGATACAATTTCACTATGCTGAATTATAACCTCTGCCTTTAACTGAATATTTCTTGGAGTAGGGGTAACTCTCTCACAGGAAGCACTCCCAGTCAAAACAGCTGCAAATAACAAAGCTGTTAGACTTTTTCCCATTGTAAACTTCATCTCAAACCCCTCCCTAAATATCTATCACTAAATAAAGTATCTTTATACCCTACACACAAATCTCTATATCCTCTCAGCTCCTTTTGCAAATCTTCTAAATCCCTGACACTCTGATTAGGATATCTTAATTCCTCCCCAATAACAGCTATCCTATCATTATATTGCTGATATCTACTTTCAGCTAGTTGTTTTAATTTAGAATAAACTTCTTCCCTGGTATCAATCACAGATGAGCATAAAGCCTTGTTATAAGAATAAGGCTCCTGAGTAATTAACACAGACATCTTCTGCAATAACTGATCATAACTTATCAATCTATCAATATTTTCTTCCTTAATATCTTTCTCATATGATACTGCTATTTTCTTAAAATCATCTACTAACTCCTGAATCTTCTTTAACTCTGGAACTATTACTTGAGATTTATAGCTTGAAACAGAATCTCTTAAATTACTAATTCCCTGATACCCTTGAACTCTACTAACAACTTGCGAATCATAATCAGGGCTAAAGCTATTTAATCTTGAGCTTAATTCTTCATGCAAGCGGCTAGATTCATAATAATCTTTTTTTTCTACAGCTCTCTTTACCATAAAAAACTGCTGACTTAACTCTCGAACAGTGCTCTCTTCTTTCTTTATACCCTCCTCTTCAACTTTAACTATTTTTTTTGATAACTCGCCAATGTATTCATCAACTGTTATTATTAAAGTATTAATTTCCGAACTAGCTTCTATCTGATTATTACTAAGGGGAATGCCTTGAAGCGCTTTTTCCAACTCCCCTGCCTCCACCCTGCTAGCTAATAAAACTCCTGCAAATACTAAGGGAATTAATTTATTTTTCATTCTACTCTAACTCTCTCCTTTAGAACTTCTTCATCTCCAGTAAAAGGTCTGACTCTGAATTCATTATAATACTTTTTTTGAACAGTGCTTCTAGTAGTTGGACGAGGGTCATAATTTTCACTAGATCCACCTTTCTTTACATGATCCCATTGTTCAGAGAACGCTTTTCTTTCCTCAGGTAAGATCAAAAGAGGAATCTCTACAGCAGTGTAAATTCCCATAAAAGTAGCAGCATGAACAAAAGCCAGAGGATTAAACCTTTTATTAAGATTACCCCTCTCTCCAATTTCAGCAGAATAATAATCTCTCCTAATATATTCAAAATCTTTAATCTTTTCAAAATACTGCTGTGCATATTGGTTTTCATCATTCTCAAGTCTTTTTCCTAAATCTCTTACTAATTTATCAACTGAAACTAAGGAATCTAATCCTTTAGAGCAATTTTCAATAACAGTCATTATATCCTTTGCATCTTTGGAATACTCTTTCCTAAATTCAATATATTCTAGATAATTGTCAGTAGTTTCAATTAAGCCTTCTACTCCTTGATTTTTTGGAGCTTCTAAACTGATAGAAATATCTTCAGCAGATATAACTTCACTATGTTGAAAAATATTTTCATCATACTGCCTGACATTTCTAGGGCTAGAATAAGTAGTAGCGCAGGAAGTGGCTCCAACTAGAGTAAGTGCAAGCAGGAAATTTAGTAGTTTATTTTGATTCATCATAAATACCTCTCACTGAATAGGGGAACAGGATTCCTAGTATATTTTTCCATTTCAGATTTCACACTTGCTAATTCATTTCTTAATGATTTTAATTCATCTGCACTTAAATCATTCCTGCTGATTCTCTTTCCTAAATCACTAATTTTTGTTTCATACTCTCTCTGCTTAACTCTAGCGAATGTTCTTAAAACCAATACTACAGCTACATACTGCTTTTGAAATTTAGGTTTTAGTTCAGGATAATCACTAACTAAAGAACTTTGAAGCACAGAAGACAGTTCATTATCAACTCTGATTAAATTTGCAATATCTCTTCCAATAATATACTTATCATAATTTTGAGAAGCTTGCTGCAACTCAGCACTAATTTCAGATATTCTTGCTGTATGAGTTCCTAACTGGGTTTTTCTATATTCCTGAATTACATCACTAAAAGAATTTAAGCTACTAATTCCATTTTCTCTTAATTTCCTATTAAGCTCCGAATTCTCAGTTAAAAATGCTTTATTATCATAAACCAAAGAATTACTAGTTAATTGAGATAATAAAGATTCAATTGCAGCATCTGCTTCAGCATAATACTTCCTATTAGCTGACTGTTTAGCTGAATCAAATTTATCCAAAAGTTTTGCAACTAGATCTTGCTCAGCTTTAATGCCTTTGAGATGGGCTTGTTCAATCTCCCTAACCCTAGATTCCTTATCTCCAAACTGGACTCTTTCGCAAAAAGCCATTAATTCATCTAAATTATTTTTCCTCTCCTTATAATCTTTTTTTAAAGATATCTTGGACAATTCTGTAGAAACTTTTGAGCTTATAGTAGTATCAATTTTTTCATCTAGCTTGCCATAATCAGGAAGCAGCCCTAATTCAATTGCTTTTTTATCTTCACTTGCATCATCAATTAATCTTTCAATCTCTTCATCAGCTAAGTCTAGTTTACCTTCTTCTAAAAGGAATGAGGCAGTGTCATATCGAGTTTTATAATCTCTAATTTTCCTTTCATCTAAAGAGCTTCTAACTTGCGGAAGAGATAGTATTCCTACGCTTAATATTCCTACAGCAGCTAAACCTGTAATTAGCTTAGCTAAAGGAAATTTTGGCTTTTTCTCTTCAATGCCCATCAATTCAACCAAATCTTTTTCTAAACTATCTTTCATTTTGCCCCCTTATTTTATTATAAAATTTAACTGTGGCTTGAGCATTATAAACTACATTCGCACTATAACAAGAAAAACTAAAATTAGAAAATTGAGCTTGAAAATCAACAGAATCACTAATCTTTAAAGCTGAATGATTTCTCTCTCTCGCTTCTTCTAAAGCCTTCTTCTCAAGTTTTTCTTTTAATTTTGCTAAGTGTTCTGCTTCAGCTTTAATATAAAACTTTTGAGTCCCAAATGCTCTATCTATAATGTTTCCATGTATATAGTGAAACATTTGACCAGCTGGAGGGGTTCGAGCAGGTACTAAATCAACTTTATTACGAATTGAAGTGACACTAATTCCTTTAGTAAGAACATTCTCATAGTCTTCTGGAACTTGATCTCTCCCAAAAAACATAATCGGTTGACTCACTTCATCCTCTACTTCTCCAAGTTTCGTTAACTCTTCTTCAAGATTTTCTCCCATTTGAATCTCCTATCACCTCTTTCGCCTCTCTCTCCAATTGACTCAATTCTTTTTCTAAGTTTTTATTTTCCATTATCCACCCCCACCTGACCAGAAGACTCAAAATTCAGGGGCCTGCGCATTAAAGAATCTGAATCTCCCATATTTCTCGCACCCTGCCTCAAGCTTAAGTCAGTAGTCATTCTCCAATCCATTAAATCTCTAACAGGTGCATAATTTGCATCTAGCTCTAAAATTTTCTCAACTTGAGTAGTAGCATTATAGCGATCCCCTTTATCAAGCAAAACTCTTGCAAGGTTAAAATGATACTCAACATTATCTCTATCCAATCCTAGCGCAGTTTTATAAGCCTTAATAGAAGCTTCAAGATCACCTTTCTCCCTATAAACATGCCCTAAATTACTATAAGAAGGAGCATGATCAGGAGCAAATTCCACACATTTTCCATAAGCTGTAATTGCTTCATCAAACTTACCTTTTTCAAAAAAAGCATTTCCTAAATTATTATAAACAGGTGCATAATTTGCATCTAGCTCTAATGCTTTTTCATATTCTTTTACTGCTTCATCAAACCTCCCTCTTTGATACAAAACAATTCCTAAATTATTATGGGGAGGTGCTAGATCTGGTCTAAGTTCAATTGTTTTTCTAAGTATACTTTCAGCTTCACTAAGTTGACCATTGTTTTGTAAAGCATTTCCTAAATTATTGCAAATCACAAAATTATGGGGGTCATATTCTAAAGCTTTTTTATAATCTTTGATTGCCTTATCTAATTTACCCTCTTTAACAAGATCTTCAGCTATATGGAAATAATGATCTCTTCTTGCAACATCTATTTTATGCTCATTATTTACTTCTTCTGTTTGCTCAAGAATCGCTCCCCCCCTATTAGGATTATCATTTCTAGCTTTATTCCAGGCAGGTACAGTAACAGCTGCTATCATTCCACAAACTCCCAATACTGCTGCTAACTCAACAGCTCTAAATCCCTGATGTTTTTTATGTTTCTTTTTAGGCTTCCTTTTAATATACTTTTTAAAGCCTCCTACTTCACCCAGTTCAGCCAGCTCTTGTTCTAAATTATCTGTCATTTTCACTATCCTTTAAATCATAAAAATAAGCAGTAACTGAAGCATTATATTTAATATCTGCTCTAAAAGGCCCTGCAAGAGGTTCTTTAAAATTAAAAATTGAACCAGAAATCCTGATTTTTTCTTCTTCTATTAATACTGCATCATGTTCCCTATCTATAGCTTCCTGTTCAGCTTTTTCCCTTAATAAACTTATTAAATCCATTATATGCTTATTTTCTTCAGGATCATATTGGGGATAAACCTCCCCCATAAACACACGATTATAAGAAAAATTATAATCTCCAGAAGGAATTTCAGTAAGACCTGCTTTTTGATATTCGGCAGAAACTGAAATTCCTGCAGTCCCAACCATCCTATAAATTTCAGTAGGAATACCATCCTCACTTAAAAATACAGTTGGCTGAGAAGGTTTTTTCAATTTTCTTTTTTTTAAATCATCTACCTGAGCTCGAATAGCTTCAATTCTATTTATTAATTCTTGTCTGGCTTCTTTATCTGAATTTTCAGCTTCTCTTGCAAGTTCAGCCAGTTGTTCTTCTAAATTATCCATCTTCATTTTTTTCTTTCAATTTTTTTATACGTTGATCTGGAGATATATTTAACCTTTTATCCTCAGGATTTGTCCAATAAATATCTCCATGAGTATCTGAATATTCTTGATAAAAAGGGCATGATCCATAAGGGAAAAATCTCCTTTTCTTAAAAAGACCTTTCGAATCCTGCTTAAGAGCACATCCTTTATGATAAATAATAAGACCTACATCTTTAGAATAATCTTCTCTTCTTGTATCTGTTTTTTCAACAAAAAATTTGCAATTAACCTCTCTCTCAAAAATCTCAATTCTTCCATTTCCTGTTTTTCCCTCAAGAACAGAACAGTGCATTTCTATGGGATAACTTCTAGTTTCTTCAGGCTGTTCAACTTCCCTGCTTAATTCAGCCAGCTCTTGTTCTAAATTATCCATCTTCACTACCTACCTGATCATAAAAATAAATAGGAATTTTGCAAGAATATTTAAGAGTTCCTCTTGGATGCCCAAGATCCAGAGTACCTCTGCTAAAATCAGAAATTGAAATTCTTGTATTAGAAAAAATTTCAGTTTCATTATAAAACACAGCGTCATGTCCTCTATTCCTAGCTTCATCTCTCGCCACCCTATAAACTTCTTCTTCTAAATCAATAAAATGTTTTTCCTGAAAATCATCATAATAAAAAGGCTTATTATGAATTTCATTACTCTGTGTTAATAAAATCGAATTTTCATTTAATTTAGAAACTTCATCACTATTATAAGTTAAAGAAATATTAATATTTACACATTCTATACTAGCTCTTAATTCATACTTTCCTGCTTTTTCATAGTTATCTAAAACTTCTTCTTCATTTCTAAATACTAAAGGCTCTCTTGGCTTTCTAGAAATATCACTCACTATTCCCAATACTTTCTGTATTAACTCTCTAGCTGTTGCATCTTCTAACTGTCCAGCTTCCCTGCTTAATTCAGCTAATTGTTCTTCAAGATTTTCGCTCATTTTGGTAAAAATATCCTCCCTCCCCTCTGCTTTTCAGGCCATCCAATTCCTTTTATTCCTTCCTTAAAAGCTCCAACAAAAGTTTGTTCCCTATCAGGATCCATATATTTTGGCTTGAATCTTTTATGCTTGGGCAATACTATTTCAGGCACATCAACTCTTCTTCCAATAGGATCAAACCTTAATTTTGTTTCCTCATCCCGAAAAGGAAATCCCAATACTAAAACTCCTTGTTCATTTGTCCTTAAAAACCGAAAACCTACTCCCCACTCATTAAGTGTAAATAGATTTGACGCAGATCTATTATCTCTATAAGTCGTCACTAAAACCTGCCATTCAGAACCAGCGTCATGAGAATTTGCTTTTATTAACAAATCTTGATAATCCTTATTATCTTCATAACTTTTCCAGATTTCGAAAGCATCAGAAAACATTTTTTCTGCCTGTCCCCTATTCCCTTGATTAGAGTTTATTACACCTAGATTATAATGGGCTTCTGCAAATTCAGGTTCAAGTTGAATTGCTTTTTCATATTCTAAACTAGCCATATTAAGAGCTGCTGATCTCTGATATTCATAAGCCTGTCTAAAATGCTCTAACGCTTGGGGATTTCCACTAGTAATATTTTCTATTCTTGCCAACTTTGCAAGCTCAGCTTCTAAATTATTCTTCATTTTTATCCTCTCTTAAAATATCTTGTAATCTTTTAGAACTTGGAAAAGAATTAATATCTTTTCCAAAAACACTATCAAATCTTCGCTTCTTTTCGCTTTTAGCTGTGAAATATTTAGATCCAAAATGAGTGGTTTTCCCAGAATATATATTATGTTCTGTAACACTATTGTCTGAGTGTCTGGAATAAATGACCTTACCAGAATAGGGGTTTACTTCAATAACCTGGATTATTCTTTTGTTATATTTTTTCTTTCCTGAAAATAAACTAGCTAAAGGAGCGAAACTAACCTTAAAGTAGACATCAACGTAATTAAATTCTTTAACTTCTTCTAGTAATTCTTGAAAATACTCCTGATTTGACTCTTTAGATATATCTTCCGCCATTGCTCTAATTTCAAGTTGAATTCTTTTTTTATCAACCAAATTTGTTGCGTTGATAGGAAAGAGTTTATCTTCTAACATTATCTCAGGATTAGTTTCTTCCTTAATCTCATCTAATCTGCTCCAATATTGTTTAAGTCTCTCTCGCAAATCGTTTTCCCCATATCTCCCCACTGCTAATTCTCTTTCTTTTTCCCTTGAAGCAGGAGACTTTAAATCTACCTCTTTTTTGTTTGAAATAGCTAGTTGAGACTCTTCATTTTTCTCAGGCTCATATTGCTCAGGTTTACCCCGACTTAATATAATATTTTTAGATTGGTTTAATAAGTTTTTATTTTGCTCTGCAAAGTGATTTATCTCATGAGATTTAATTTTTTTCGCTGCATAATCCATCCCGCACACAAATGAAAATCCAGCAAGTGCTACCAATCCTGCTGGAATCAATGTCTTCAAATTAGGACCTTTATTTTTTTTAATTCCTGTTTGCTCAATTGAGTGTATTATTGGTTCTACTCTTCCAAATTCTTTAAGCTCTTCCTCCAAATTATCTTTCATTCTAAAACCTCCTTTTCAAATCTCCCCCCACCATTCCTATAAAGTCTAATGTCCACATCCCAAGCTCCTTGATTATCAACAAGTCCTCCAGAACGAACATCTTCATTCATCCCCAAATAAAGCCTACCATTAAGAGGTACATCAAACCTTTTCAAAGGGCCAATATCAAAAGTAAAAGAACCGGGAGTGTAAGGAATATCAATCATTCCAACTAAACCATAAGCATTATGTCCTGGCGCTAAAAAATTTATATCTTTAGTAATCCTTTCTCCTTCTGGACCTATTGTATAATGAGCCAATCCAATTTTTTTAAACCTAACCTTTCCTCTTGCATCAAAATCAATTAAGTCCCCTTTTATTACATCGATTCCAGTATCAGTCCAGTCATCTCTCTTTGAATCAATCTTCAAAGCATGAGTTAAATGTAATCTTGGGCCATTAATTTGATTATTCTTATCAGAATATTCTATTATTTTGGGTGAATTTTTATTAAGTTCATAAAAAATCTCATTAACTAAAGAACTTACAGGATCAACCAAAATTGCTCCAAAAACACTTAAAGTTAATACAATACTTGGCCAAAAAAGGCAACCTCTTTCCTTTCTTGGCTTTTCTTGATGACTTAATTCAGCTAATTCCTGTTCTAAATTTTCATTTTTCATTTTTTCTTCCTTAATTCATTGCCCTTTCCCTCGCTAAGATAATGCTTTCTAAAAGTTCCGTCCCTTACCTGTGCCATAGAACATCTTGAATCATCCTGACTTAATAGCACTCCTTTAGAATTCTGCCTCATATGTAATATCTTCCACACATCATAGTTTTCTCTTTCCATTTCTGGAGCCTTTCCTTTCCTTCCATCCCGCTTATATTTTTCAAAATCCTTTCTCCTCTGAGTCATCTTAGCTTTTTCATCCCTGCCTTTAACTAACCAAGATGTAATAGCCTGCTCATCTCTCTTAAATTCCCCATCATAAACCTGACAAGCCTGCCCATATTTAGGGTCATTAGTAAATCCATAAGTCACAGCATGATCCTGAAACTTATCAAAAGAAGCATACTGCTCCTCAACAACCTCATCAACAGTCAAGCCTATTTTATCTCTAGGCTTCCCAAGAGACCCCATAAACTCATTATAATATACTTGAAAATCTCTTACAGCAACATCTTGCCTCTTGCCATTTGAAATAATCAATCCAGAACCTAAAGAAGAAAGCGCTTTAAGAAATTCTCCAGCATTTTCATACCTATTCTTCCAATTAACATCAGTAGCCCTGCAAATTACCTCTACTAGATCTCCTTCTAAACCAATCTCCTTGCATCGATTCCTGATAAAATCTCTATTAAATTTATCTTTTTCTCTTTTTGAATGTATAAATGGATTAGTCTTCATAAAAAGAAAATAAGTTAGCAATCCCAAAGAATAAACATCAGATTGCCTTTTAAAAAAAGGTTTGCTTTTTGAAGTATGAAATCCCTCAGGAGCCCTATAGCTAGCAGTACCTTGAGCAGAAGAAGAAAAACCATCCTCACTAGTGCTTCCTAAATCAGAAACTTTTACAGTTCCGTCACCACAAATAAGAACATTAACTGGAGTCAAATCCCTATGAACCAAATATCTAGACTCTTCAGCAACTTTTTCATTCCCCCTTTTTTGCTGATGAATATGATTTACACCTGCACAAATAGGCTGCATAATTTCAAGTGCTTCACTTAAATCTTTAATATCTCTTCCAACAATATACTTATGCAAATTACCCCTAGCCATTTCCATTATAATAACAGGGAATCCATCTACTTCCTCATATGCCTCATAAATAGTGATAAGATTAGGATGCCTATGATTCACTAAAAAATCCTTTTCTTTCCTAATCCTATCAATAAGATCAGAATCACCAGCATACTTCCCGATTTTTAAAGCAACCTCCCTGCCTAATTTTTCATCTCTTGCCCTAAAAACCCAAGCATTGCCTCCCTCAGCAATTGCATCCTCCCCTATAAGATTATATCTTCTCCCCCCATTATGTTTTATATTTTCTAAAACTCTATTTACTTTATCTAAAAAACCAAAATCAACTTCAACCATTTTTCTCACCTTTATATTTAATTAAAACAACAGTTACATCATCTTTAGGTTGTAATTCAGCTTTTGCTTCATTAGTATGAATGCCTCTCTTTTTAGCAAGATAATTGATTAATCTCACTGGATTCTGGCAAGCCTTTATCAACCCTCTAGCAGCACTATCAAAAGGAGTCTCCTTTAGTACCTTCTTTATTTCTAAATCAAAAAGCATCTTAGTTAATCCATCTGTAGTCATTAGAACAGTATCACCTTGTCTAAGTCTGCTTGAATATAATTGTGGATTAAAGTCACTAGTATCTCCAATATATCTCTCTATACTTCCAAAACCAAATCTATCATTTAGTTTTACTTCACCTTCATCTAAACTATAATCAAGTGAAGTATGATCTTCAGTAAGTTTTCTAAACATAATCTTTCTCAACTGATATACTCTACCATCTCCAATATGCCCCCCATATAATATTCCATTTCTAAAATAACACACATCTAAAGTAGTGCCAGCCCTCTTATTTTCTCTCTTCAAATCTCCCATACTATCAGATAAAGCGCATAAAGCCCTATTAGTATACCCTATTGCACTCTCAATTCTCTCCAAAATCTTGTTGTCAGGTGCATTACTCAGCTTCCCTATCAAATCTTCATGACAGATTTCAGCTGCATATCTGCTGGCTTTTCCAGGAGAAGGATGTCCTCCCATTCCATCAGCTACAATAAAAATACTATTTTTAGTATCAACTATTTTTTTATCTTCATAAGGTCTTTTGCCAAAACTCCTAAATCCCTGTCTTGCAATTATTTTTAACATTTTTCAATATAACTATAAAGCAAGTTAGCACCAGTAGGACTGTACCTAAAAGCTTCCCTTTGAGGATTTTTCCAATCAACTACGCTAATCTGCTTATTATTTTTATCAGTAATAAATAATAAATCATCGACAAATCTCAATTTATAAACATCAGGCTCACAACCTAGATTTAAATCATCTCCTCTTAAAACTGTCTCTCCTTTTGTTCCAAAAATTCCATCTAAACCTTTATAAATTCTTATTTTAATTCCATCTTCAGGGTCAACACTTGCTAAAACTACACGCTCATTTTCATCACTAGCTAAATCATAAACCCCTCCAGAACTTGAAAAAGACTTGCATCCCAAACCACTACTTAAATCAACTAAAACAGCTTTTTCCTTTAAAGAAGAACTTCCACTAATAACACTAATTCCCTGATTAAAATTCCTTAATTCAAGAATAGGAATTTCTGTTTCTAAAGTTCTTTTTGGTTTTCTAACTGAATTTTCATTCCACTCATATAATTGATTCCCACTGGCACCATAAATCTTCAAACCATCAGTTAAATTAACAGCAATAACACTCTGAACTTTATCTAAACCATAATAACTAACTTCTTCTCCATTTTCCATAAACCTTCTAATTGCACTGTCTCCACTTGAAAAAGAAACGTAAAAATCTTCCTCATGTGGAAAAATTGAAGAGGGCCTCTCACTTCTAAGGTCAATATGGCTCTTTAGATTTCCATTTCTTAAATCCCATACAACTGCTCCGTATCCACTTTCTTTAGTGCCTTTTATTCTCGTCTCATAAATTGCATATAGTCTCTCTCCATCAACACAAAAATCAAGAAATCCTGAATTTTTTCCAATATCTAACTCAAAGAATCTTTTTGCCTGATTTGACTTAAAATCATATTCTACAAATCTCTTTACAGCACCTCCAGCAGTTCTATCATATGCATATAATTTCACTTCTAAATCACTTGGAATTTCTACTTTTCCTTTTTCAAGTCTTTCTTCTGTAAAGACTCCTCCTATACCTCCATAAGCTTCCTCAATTCTAGGCCCCCTAAAATCAGGAGGCTCAAATCTCTCTTCCTTATTTTTAGTATTATCTAGCTTCTCACTAGCTAAACCTGCATCATTTAAATGTCCTCTAAGCTCTTTAGCTCTTTCAGCCTCCATCTCTTTATCTTTTTCAGCCATTCTTCCCATTAAATGAACATTAGGTCTCGCAGTCCTTTCGTCTAAATAAGTTGGAACTTCCAGATAAAGGCCATTTCTAAAACAAGATGCATTCACCAAGTCGCTAAAAACAAAGCCATAAACAAAATCTCTTACAGCATTTCCAGTGTCTCTGTCAGTTGGCTTTTCATTAAGCTCAAACTTCTGAATCAATTTTACAACACTCTCATAAGCATACCTTTCTACAAATTTTGCCATAAGATTCTGCAAGCCAGGATCAACCTCTCCTCTCTCTCCAACTTTTTCTCCAACCCACCCACTCCCTTTATTAACTTTTAATCCATTTATAACAGGCCACGGATTATGATGATAACCAATACAAAAAGCTTGAGTTTTCCAGGATCTCTGCTCGTCCCCACTTTTACCTAAAAACTCATTGTATAAAGCCAAATCTAATCTATTCTTATCAACCTGGCTGCATCCTGAAATCTGAAAAGGGTTTAAATCACTCTCATCTGCTAGCTTATAAGCTAACATTTCAGGAAGGCTTGTAACAACATGAACATGCCCCTTATATCCTTGCAAAACAGGAATTATCTGGTCTATAATTGGAAGATTATCTTTTCCAGCTTGAATTCTATCTAAATGATGTGGAGACATATGAGCAGTTAAAATAAAAAGATCAATATCATCTAAAAAATCTTCAATTTTTTTATGCTTAACAGAAATAGGTCTAATTTCAGGAGCAGAAGGCCCCCAATCCCTTGACTCTAATTCATGTTCAGCTGCTTTCCTAGAAGCCACAGCCTCATCATACTCTCTGCCGCTAATGTAAATTCTTTCAATCTTCCCACGAAACTTCTCATGCGAAGAAAAAATACTTGATATAGACCTATCTGCAATATCTCCAGGCCCATAAAACATAATATTGCATTTTTCTATATGCTCATATACTGCAGAATCTAAAAAATCTAAACCAGCTCTTAATTTTCCTGCATCTATTTTTATCTTCATATTGCTTTATTTTTTTTAATTTAAGATAGTATACACTATCTTACCTCTACAGCTCTGAAGAGATAAAAGGTCTTGTTGTAGCTTGCAAGACTACAAAATTATATATAAGATTACCCCCAGTCTTCATATAGTTACTTTAGTATAGTAACATTTATATAACTTATGATTCTTGGAAAGCTAATATATATTTTTAAAATGGACGAAGATATCTTAACAGAACTAGGTTTAAGTCAGAACGAAGCAAAAGTATATGTTTCACTTCTAAAACTGGGCGTAACCACTACGACTTATGTTGCTAAAGAATCTAAACTACATAGGTCTAATGTATATGATTCTATGAAAAAACTAGTTGAAAAAGGTCTTGCTTCATACATTAAAAAAGAAAAAGTAACCTTATATGAAGCTTGCAACCCTAAATTTTTCCTTAATATACTTAAAGAAAGAGAGGAAAAATTCAGGGAAATTATGCCTCAATTAGAGCTTAGGAAAAACCTAGCTCCAGGAAGCCAAGCTCACGTGTTTGAAGGAGTTCCAGCATTTATGAAAGTGCTTTATGGTCTTCTTGATTACAAAGAACCTATACTCATATATGGTTTACCTCAAGTTGCTCCAGAAGTAGTGAAGTATGAGATACCTCATTTTCACAGAGAAAGAATAAAGAAGAAAATTCAAATGGACCATATTTATAACTCTCAAGCAAAAGAAAGAAGAGAGTATCTGAATAAAATGTCATATACAACTGCAAAATATCTTCCACCTTCATTTGATTCTCAAGCATCAACAACAGTATGCGGCGACCAAGTTATCTTAAACTTCTGGACAACTAAACCTCTTTTGACAATACAGATTAAAAACCAGGCAATTGCAGAAACCTACAAAAAATACTTCGCCCTGCTTTTTAAAGCTGCAAAATACTAAGCGGCTATTTCTTTGCAGCTAGTAATATAGTCACTAAGAGTAGCCATCATATCAGATACCACCTTCCCACAGCCATTATTTCCACCTATACCTCTTGCAATATGTTCCTGCTTTCTTGTATCATCTAAAACCATTTTTAATCTCTCCATATACTCAATATCCTCTCTTTTTCCAGAAGGTCTTGTTTCTGATAGCTCTCTTGTAAATCTTTTAAACCTCTGAAAATAATCGGCTTCAAAATCCCCCACTAAAATATTGCTAAACCCAAAATAATGAGTATTTGAAGGAATTCCCAGATTTTCTACTCTTGCTCCTAAAGACAACTCAAATCTCGAATCATCAACAATAATTTTAATAGGTTTTTCAGCTCTCTTTCTATTCCTAAGATAATCAGCACTAATGCCCAATTCATTCTCACTCCAAGAATGCTCATCATTAAAACTAAACCATATCTCCTGATAATCTCTCCTAGTTCTAGCTGGCTCTCTTTCCTGAATTTTCTTTTCAGTTGGCTTAAAACACCAGTCAGTTATAATCCAATTATCATCTCCCTCCCTTAAATACAACCCCCAACTATGCCCCTCCCCCTCAGCCTTTCCGCACGCATTTTTAATCCTATAAGCAGGTACTCCTGCTACCCTAGCCAGTGATACTACTAAATTAGTTCCATCTTCACAATCACCAGCTTTCGTCTGCACAGTCTCACTTGGAAACAACCACTCTTCCGGATAATCACTAAGCTGAATATCAGAAGTATAAACTACATTTTCCTTTACATATTTTTCGCACCTATAAACAGTATCATCATGGCTCTCTCCTCTTAAATTATTTTCTTCCACTATTGCCTCTAAAATATTATTCCTTGATTGAATAAAATCCCTTACATCCCACACCCTCCCATCCCTGGCTTCATAAACTATCTTATCATTAACAGAATATTTATTATTCCAGCTTTCAGCTTTTTGCTCTTCTGTCTGAACTTCTAAATACCTATTTAATTCTTTTTGCGCACCGCCCAATTCTTGGGATAATTTAGATAATCTCAGATTATCTCTGCTATTACTACTTTTTAAACCCTCAAGTTCAACCTCTAATTCACCAGCTTTTTTACTATGTCTCTCAATTTCTTTCTGGGCTTCAATAGTTTTCTGCTTGTACTTCTTAGCTTCATCTAATTGTCTTCTTAAACTACTTGCTTCTTGTTTAGCCTTGCTTAAATTATTTTCATAATCTACTCTTGCTGTCCTAACATTAAATAAACTTCTCGCTTTCTCAAGCCTTTCTCCAACATCCTGAATTCCGCTAAATTGCTCATATAACTTAAAAGCAAACTCAGCTTTAGAATCATCTTCAAGTACTTGGGCAAAAACCTTATCGATCTGCTCTAAAAATTCATCTCTAACTAAATTGACATACTCTCTTAATCCTTCTTTATCAATATCTCCCCTTAACTTGCTGATTTTTTCATCTGGAATCTCTCCTAACTCAATATAAATTCCTCCAAGCCTGTCAATCCTATCTAAGCTTGCTCCAAAACTTGCATATTCAGTTCTTAATTTATCTGTCTCTTTTCTTAATCTAGAAGTTAAATTCCTGGTAGCTTCAAACTGCTTAAAATTTTTTACTAAGCTCTCAGAATCTTTTTTTATTTCCTCAAGTCTCACAATTCCCTCTACATAATCTGCCTCCTTGCATTTCTTTCCTAAAGTATCTCCAGAAAAAATTCCTCTCCGAGTTTCTTTGCCTACTTGATTAGAAAATTCAGCTAGCTCTTCTCTAGAATTCTTTGTATAATAATCTCCTATTAAAACCTCAATTTCTGCATCTAGCTTCTCAATCTTTTTTTTCTTTTCTCTGTAATCTTCAAAAGTTGTTCTTGAAGACTTGCTTTTTTTTTCGTCTAAATCTCTCTGAACAAAAATCTTCTCCAAAGTCTCAAACTGAACCAAATACTTGTCAAGCTGTTCTCTTGCTTTTTCAACCTGAGTTAAAGAGCTCTTCTTATCTCTTATTATCTTATATCCTTCCTTAAACTCAATTTCCGTTTCACTAAGCTTTCCTTCTACAGCCTCATCTAACTTATCTCCGACAAAAACTACTTTAGCAGCAAGATGATAATAAGGGGGGTAGCTAAGATTCATTTCTACTAAATCTAGAGTAATTTCTTCAATAGGATTAAGAATATTATGGCTTTCTAATAACTCTCCTAAATCTAATTTTCTTTCTTCAGAAAGTCTCTCTTGAACTTTCTGAACTCTTTCATTTCCATTATATAAAAAAGGCAAAATACTATCTAAGGGAGGAAGCAAATCACTAATATCAACCCTAGGCCCCAAATCTACCTCTTCTTCTAGCATTTCTTCAAATCTTTTTAATAAATCTTTATCGCGTATCATTTTCAATAGGTTGTAGGAGCAGGCAAAAGCCTGCTCTTATCTGCAGCGAGATCTGCTATCTCAATTACTTCCCCAGTTTTATAATCCGGAGTATAAATACAGCTTCCCTCTATCTGCGAATAAATCCACTCATCAACTATTCTAGGATACTCTCTTAACAAAGTTTCTTGATTTCCATTTCTTATTCCTACTTCTCCTAACCTTATGTCATAAATTCCCTGCCTAAAACAATCTGCCCAATTAGGTTCCTCCTGGTTGAATTCAACATCTCCATTAAAAGACCTTAAAGTTCTCAAGAAGTGAGGATGATACATTTGAAATCCATTAAAAACATCTTCTAAATTAAGAACAACATAGCTTTTATCATCAACTTCTAGCTTTCTCCTATCAGGAGAAAAAAACTTTCCAATTGCCTCAAATAAATTTAAATAATGATCAAGATAAGCCTGAGTCTTATTAACTCTTGGAAAAGTTGTCTCTAAATAACCTAAAAAAGGATTAATAACATGAATATTTTCTGCGCGCCTTATATGCTCAATTCTTTCAGAAAGACTAGCTTCTAAAGACGCCCTATCATCTCCAACACCAACAATCATTCTTCTTGAAACCTTATCTCTAATAATTGCATCAATGTGCTCTCTTGAATTATCAGTCTCTAAAATAAGAAATCTCCTCTGCAACTCCCTATCATACTTAAAATCATTTTCAGTAGCAATTGTAGTTGCAAATACCTTTCCTTCAGCCTCAATTCTATAAGTATCAACTCCAGTCCTATCACTATTTGTAACTTTTCTAGTAGGATCTTTACCCTCTCCCAAACTTTTTAAAAATTCAATCATTCCTGACACCTTATTTTTTTTATCAGCAACTGCTTTTTGCAATTCAGGAACATAAAGTATCTTACTTCCATTAATTTCATCTGCCTGCCTCCAAATTGCCTGCTCAGAACTTAATCCAATTTCATAAACTCCATCAAACAATCCTAAAACAGTTTTCATAAGATAGCTTTTTCCACTTCCAGAATCCCCTTCTAAAATTACATGAATTCCATTAGCTAAAGATAAAGTGGCTAAAATTCCATTTGCTTCCTCGCCCACTACCTGATTATTTTGCAAATACTGGGTAATAGAATGTAAATTTAGCTCTCTCCCAATTACAGGCCTTTCTATAATCTCAATTCTGCTTGATTCCCCATTTCCAGGCTCGCTCAAGAAGTCGCCTTTTTTTTCTACCTGAACTACTGACTCAATTACTTCAACTCTTGGCTGTTCAGCCACTGCTACAGGAGTCTCATAAATCACTTTAAGCTGTTCAACTTTTTCTTCAATACCTCTATTTTTTCCTAGAAAAATTCCAAAAAAATCTCTAAATATTTCCTTGGCTTCATTAGTTTCAAGATCTTCCTCACTCAATGGCTTGCTTAAATCTATCATCTTCTATACTCCTGAGAGTCTTTGTGGGCTCTCTCTTTATGCTCAACAAAATTATTTACTCTTCCCTGCAAATTGCTATAATCAATTCTCTTAAAAAGAGAGGGAATATGCTGAATCTGCCTCTGATAATCTCCTCTTAATTCATGAACCTCTCCTAACTTATCCCAGCTAAATGAATCTCCAATAGCCCTTTCACAAATTTTTGTAACATCTCTTCCAGATAAAACATATTTCATAGAAAGATTCCCCAACTGCTTTAAATCTCCATCAGAAACAGAAACATAACCTTCTCTGACTCCTTTTTCAAGTTTATACTTCCATAAACTAAAATATTGCTCTTCTGTTGTTGGACCTTGCCAATTAATAATATTAAACCTGCTCTGATGAGTAGCTCTTAAATTACCAACATCATTTATATTTCCAATTAACAAATAGTTTCCTTTATTAGGGTACTCTCCATCTAAAAACTTATTAAACTCTTGAACAACATCCTGATTAGAATTCTGCCCATTAGCTGACTTCCTATCTTCAAGCATACCATCAATTTCATCCTGATATACTAAGAAAATTCTTCTCTCAGAGGAAATCTGATGAAACTGACTTTTTAACTTCTGAATTCTCCCATCAACATAAGAAGAGTCAATATCAAATTTAGTTACTAAAAGGTTTCCTCCCAATCTATCATTTAGCTGCTCAGCAAAATCAATTGAATGATATGAAACAGCACCTTTTCCCTGCCCATGAAGTCCTTGCAATAAAATTGCATTTTGAAATATTCTTGCATCTCTCATAGGATTTCTATCAATATTTGAATCATACAGGAAAAGGCATCTAACCATTCTTTCTAAATAAGTAATTGTCTCCTGATCTCCCACAATCCTATCTTTAGCTAATCTTTTGTCATCAGGAATTTTCAAATATTTCAAAGGAGTATTAAACTGCTGCTTTTCTCTAACTTGAATATTACTTGAAGAATTTCCATTGCTCGCTGCAATTACAGCATGCAGGCCATCAACATCATACGGTCCAATTGTCCACTGAATCTGGCTTATCTTTTCAAGCTCTCCTTTTTGCAAAGCCCCGCTCAATTCTACATTAACCTGATTGCTATATTCAGAAAAATAATCAACAATTGATTGAAAAGGAGACCCCTTAGAACCAATCACATGCTCAACCATCCCCTCCAAAGCCATCTTTACAGTTGAAAACTCTGTCTTGCCTCTTTCAACTAGTTGTTTATCTAACTTTTTCTTTCCCTGAACAAGAGAATTAGTTCCTCCCTGTCCAACTGTTCTTTCTGCATCCTGAGAAGCAACTCTTGAAGCAATATAAGCAGAATATAATATAAGTAAATCATCTCTGCTTCTAATAGTATTTAATCCAGAATCTTTTCTAAACTCTTCCTCAACTAAATGCAAGCTTCCTCCGAATAGCATACTTGTATCCCTAACTATATCCGGAAGGGAATCAACTCCAGTTCCAGCTGCCCTGCTTTTCTCACTAAGAGAACTTAAAAGATTCCTATACTTGATTCTAGCAGATCTTATATGATGCTCAAATATTTCATCATCTACAACTTTCTTTATCATGTGATTTTTTTATTTTAAAAAAAAAGAAAAAAAATTTAAGTGTAAACTTGTTTTCTTAAACGAGCTTTCAAGGATTCAACTCTCTCATCTCTCTCAGTCTTCATGCTATCAACCATGCCTTGAAGTTCCCTATTACTAGCGGCATAAGGAGCATCTCCTAAATCAGCTTCTTGCTTAGCCAAATTTCTATAGGCTCTCTTAGCAAATCCACTAAAAATAATCCCTACACCTTCAGCTTGACCAATATATTCATGAGCTTGCTCTACAGTCATTACATGGTCTGTAACAACAACCATATCTTGCTTACTCTGTCGATAGTTCTCAATCCTATTTATTGCTGCATTTAATCTAGCTAAAGATCTTCTGCTCTTAGCCACAGCTACTTCCCTTACAGAAACTCTGTCTTGTATAGAATCAATCTCATACTCACTTACATCTAACCTGTTCGCAATGTCATCCCTTACATAAGCAAATTTCTCTCTGTCTGCTTTATACTTCATTAAAAGTGCATTCTGCTGAGCTCTCTGTTGCATCAAGGCTTTATCTTGTGGACTTACTGCCAGCTTTTCATTAATACCTTTAATATTAGTTGTAGCTTGTTCAACTATTCCATCAAGCTTTGTCATAGCTCCGTATAAAAAGTCATCAAAATCAGCAAGCCAAATTGCTCCTTCTTCTACCTCTCTAAGCCCATCTCTTAAGCCCTTGCCATTTCTTGAACCAGTAGCCCTCTCATTAATATAACCTACAAGAGCCTGATACTTTGAATCTTGTTTCATATAATCTGGTATATCTTTAAGAACTTCTGCATAAAGCTCACCATTACTAGCCTTGCGTGTCCCTCCCCTCAATTCACTAAGAAAAGTATCTAACTGGCTTTCAAGTTTATCTTTCTGCTTTGTTATTTTTTTCAAAAAACGTCCAGCTTCCCAATTATATAGATTCACTCCAAAATGCTTGGAAAAGTCATAAACAGATGTCTTTCTAGCTATTTTAGAAGCATAAGCTTCTTGTTCTTCCTTCCCCATACTTTCAAGTTTTGGAGGACTAAACAAGAATAAAGCCATCCTATCTGCAATAGCTAGCTGTTCTAATAAATCAGGCGCTTCGCTCTGCTGGCCATTATTTTTATTAGGGAAATACTTGGCATAATATTCCTTGAGCTTACCTTCAGCTTCTATCTCATCAACAGTTACCCCTAAACTTCCAATCCCAATATCTTCCTGTCCTGGTTGCTCGTTAAGATTCTGCGATCTAACGCTTTCACCATCAAATGGTTCCATTTTTTACCTCCTCCAATTTAATTATTATCATGAAAATGCTAAGAATATTTTCTATATAAGAAAGAGTTGTAGTATCAAGGACAACATCTCCTATTATACCTAAAAAAGAATAAGATATTATGGCAATTGAAGAGATTATTGAAAAAACTAGTGTAATTAAAGTTAATTCTGAAAGCTCAGATTATCAGCCATATACTAATACAACTTTTAAAAAATCACTTAAGAGTTATATAAAAAACTGCTTTGAATTATTTAATGAAAAGGGAATTCTAAAGTATATTTCTGTTCCTTCTTTTTCATGAATACCAATTATTTTCCTCTTCTAATCGGATTTCAATAGGTTTTACTTGACTTTTAAATAATTTATATAGCTTTATCCTCCTTCCCAACTTAGCTTCTTCTTCCTCACTTAATGGGGAAGGATTGAATTGATAAGGCCAAGGTATAATTAAATCTCTAGAAGTTGTTTTTCTAGATTTTCCATCCTCCAAATATTTTTCACAAAAATCTCTAAGTTTTTCTTCAGCTTCAATTTCATCTATCATTTCTTTATTGCTATGATTTAGTTTACCATCACCTAAAGGTGATGGTTTGTTCGTTGGGTTTTTAGGATGCAAGAAAATTCCACACAAATTAGGAATTTAAAGGATGTAGTTTTTTTCTGACATAATAATAAAAAATTATTCTAGCAAGCCATGCTTCATAGCCCTGATATCGTCCTTAACAGCACCGCCAATTTCTCCAACTTTGCTACTAAGTTTTCCAGTTGCAATCTTGCCTTCAAGCTCTTGCTTCTCTTCTTTTAACTGGGAAACTTCAACTTCTCTAGACTGCTGTCCTTCTTGCAAAGCCATTATCTGAACTCCCATCAGATTATGATTAGAGTCTCCAAGATATACTTCTCCCTGCATCTGGCTCAAAGCATAGCTTTTATCTAAAGAAGTTGATTCCAAGTTAACTTCATCGCCACTTCTATGAACTCTGTAATCTCTATCTAAAGCTCCTGCTCTTCCTATCAAAGCGCCTGCTGCAAAAGTAGCTACTAAAGCAATTCCTGCACCTATATACTTTATTCCTTTCATTTTTAACCTCCTATGTAAATTATATTTTTATTTTGATTATGCTCATCTGGATTAATTGAGAGAATTGAATCCTCCATATCTCCCTTATATCCTAAATTGCTAAATACTTTCATTAACTCTCTCCTCTCCACCACCCTTATCCCCTTACTTTCAGCCTTTGCCTTTACCTTATCATCAAAAATCTTGTTTGTAGCTAAAAAAGCATAATCAGCTCCTACAAAATTTAACCTTTCTTCGAATTCATCAACCATATCTCCAATATTCCTAATAGTCTGCCCAGCTTTTCTCTTGCCCCCATTACCCCTAGTCCAGTCTTTAACTCGCCCATTAGCACAATACTTAGCTTCAACAACAGCCTTGTAAAGTCTACCCTGCTTTACAATATCATAAGCAACATCAACCTGTCTCATTACATATCTTTCTTTTCTAAACTCAACATTTCTTATCACATTGGGATACTCCTGCTCTTTTAACAAAAGCTCTAGCCAAATTTCAAACTGCATCCCCCTAGTAGGAGGATCTTTACCAAAATCTTCTTCACCAGTATAACTGCTAAGTATAGGATCACCCCTACTTCCATCTGTAAAAACCTCTACACTACCCACTATAGGTTTTTTTTCTGTGACAGCTGGCATTTTTCCTACTCAGATTTTCCTTCGTAGCTCTGTTCAGGAGCTACAACTTCAGGAACTGCCTGCTCTGGGCCTATTTCAGGTTGCACTACTTTCTCTCCATTTGAAGGCAAATAGTTTTTTACAGTTTCAGCAAATAAGTCATACATCTCATTAGCTTTTTCCATCATTGAATCAGCTAAACCCTTAGCTTTCTTCTTAGCTTCACTTGCCATCTGCATTCCTCTCTGCTTAGCTTCAAACTTTACAGTTTCATATCTTTCTTCAAAACTTCCAACTGTAGTTCTTCCGTTTACGTACTGAATTTTCCCCTCATACTCTGCATTGTTATTAACTAATACAGGGAAATTACCTTCTGGAGTCTCTTTCAGTACAAGCCTTAAATCTCTATATTCAACAGCTCCTTCTGCTGTTCTTCCAGGATTTGCATCAGCCTTAAAGTTATGAAAGCTCTCCAATCCCCTATCAATTACCTCTTCATAAGCTGCTGGATTTTCTGTCATCCTTTCCTCAAGCTTACTTAAAAGTTCAGGTGGAGTAATTGGAGATATTGCAGTCTTCAAGATATATCCTGCTAAAAAGCCTACAGCTAAAATTCCTGCTCCACATCCTGCTACAGTTCCCCTTCCAATTCCATTTTTATTGCTCATTTTTTCCTCCTGTTAAATTTAAAATCATACACTTTTCATTTTCCATTTTCTGACAGTCTCTTTTGCAAATAATTTAGTTCTAGCAGCAATCTCTTTCCTCTTATACACTCCAGCTGCAACGCCCCCAGCTGCTAATAATAAAACATAAGGCAAAGCGCTTCCATCCTCTTCCTGCCTCTGAATCGGCATTGAAGACCTATTATAAACTATTTTTTCAGGATCAACTCCCTTAGGAAGTCTTTCTTTTGCATAATTGGCAATTTCTTTAGATTCAGCAAAAAAATACTCAATCTCAGTCCCACTAGCTGTCTGAATCCTTCCTCTCAAACCATCATAAATAAAATTATTATTTGCAGGCAAAAAATCTGTGCCAATAGTATACTGTGGCTGGTTAGTCATATCATTATACACCTTCTTCTCAAGCTTTCCTCTAGAGTTTTCTTCATCTCTAAAAGACAAATTTCCAGGATGAGAAAATTCCTCATGCCTTAATTTGCTTAAAAAAATAACATATTCTGCCCTATCAACAAAATAATGTGCTTTTGCCCCAGCATAAAAAGCAAAAGCTAATGCAGCTACACTTACTGAACCTCTTAAAATACTACCTAAAATTCCACCTAATCTTGGCATTTTAATTCAGAAAAACAAATTAAAAATTCTATATAAGAAAGAGTTGTAGTATCAAGGACAACACTCTAAAAACCACAACTTTATTAACCCTTAAAAATCTTCTTATTTCATGCTTGAAAAGTTAGGAGCTAGCTTGAAAAAAGGAATTGACAAGATAGCAGCAGCTGTATTTGTAGATAAAAAGCTTATAGATTCTGTAATTCGTGATTTGCAAAGAGCAATGATTGAAGCAGATATAAATGTCCAGCTAGTAAAAGAAATTTCAGAAAAAATACGTGAAGCTGCAACTGAAGAAAAAATCAAAGGTATAGAAAAAAAAGAGCATATAATCAAGCTTTTACATGATGAACTGCAAAGAATTTTAGGTCAAGAAAAAACTGAGCTTGAATTTAAAAAAGGTAAAACACAGTATATCATTCTTCTTGGCCTATACGGAGCAGGAAAAACAACCACAATAGCTAAACTTGCCTCATATTATCAAAAGCGTGGTTTTAAAACAGCAGTCCTGGGTTTGGATGTGCACAGACTCGCTGCTCCTGAACAGCTCGAGCAGCTGTCTAAAAAAAATAATTTAGCTTGTTTTATTGATAAAAAAGAGAAGTCTGCTGAAAAAATTTTCAAAAATTATAAAAAAGATTTGGAAAAATATGATTTAGTTTTTGTAGATACCGCAGGAAGGCATAGTCTAGATAAAGAGCTTATCAAAGAAATAAAAGACCTTTCTGTGCTAATCAATCCTGAATACTCCATCCTTGTTCTTCCAGGAGATATAGGTCAGGCAGCAAAAAAACAAGCTTCAGAATTTCAAGCTGCACTAAAAATCAATGGAGTAATAATTACTAGGATGGATTCAACTGCAAAAGGTGGTGGAGCCCTAACTGCTTGTAATGAAACAAAAGCAAAAGTTATCTTTATTACAACTGGGGAGAAAATAAATGATATAGAATCATTTAATCCAGTTAGTTTTATTTCAAGAATTTTGGGTATGGGGGACCTTGAAGGCCTTCTAGAAAAAGTCAGGCTGGTAGTAGATGAAAAAACAGCTGAAAAAACACGTCAAAGATTAGAACAAGGAAAATTTACAATGCTGGATTTATATGATCAGCTCAAGTCAATGGAAAATATAGGTAGCTTAAGCAAAGTAGCTAATCTAATCCCAGGCTTGGGAAAAGCAAAGATTCCTTCTGAACTTTTAGACAATCAAGAGGAAAAAATGAAAAAATGGAAGAATATAATTGATTCTATGACTCCAGAAGAAATTGAATCTCCAGAACTCCTAGAAAAACAAACCTCAAGAATCTCAAGAGTAGCTAAAGGTTCTGGAAATACCACCTCAAATGTTCGTGCACTATTAAAACAATATAAGCTAATCAAAGATCTTGCTACTGGAGATTTATCAGGACTAGAACATGGTAATCTCTCGCAAAAACAAATGCAAAAACTGGCCAAAAAATTCGGTAAGAAAATCAAGCTAAAATGAAAATTCTACAGCACGGCGCAGAAGCACTAATTGAACTTTATCCTTCAGGAATTATTAAAAAAAGGCTAGTTAAATCATATCGTATTCCAGAGCTAGATTATAAAATTAGAACAAACAGAACAAAAAAAGAAGCCAGACTCCTTGAAAAAGCCTCTCAAATTATTTCAGTTCCAAAACTAATTGATGTTTTTCCTGAATACTCTCAAATAAAAATGGAGTACATTTCTGGCAAAAAACTCTCAGATTATTTAGATAA
Source organism: archaeon (assembly GCA_043810775.1). Taxonomy (GTDB): domain Archaea; phylum Nanobdellota; class Nanobdellia; order Pacearchaeales; family GW2011-AR1; genus JBDRJD01. Next base: position 39,609 of record JBDRNU010000011.1, read on the forward strand.
TCTAAAAAATAAAGAGGTAATAATTAAAAAAGTAGGCCGGGAAATAGCTAAACTTCATGACTCCAATATTATTCATGGGGACCTAACTACTAGTAATATGATTCTCAAACAAGGTAAAGTCTATATTATTGATTTTGGACTTGGATTTATATCAAATAAAACTGAAGATAAAGCAGTTGATATTCACCTGTTAAAGCAAGCTTTAGAAGCTAAGCATTTTCTTTACTATGAAAAGCTGTTCAGAGCTTTTCTTTCAGGATATAAATTCTCAAAAAATTTTAAAGAAACTTTGGCAAGGTTGAAAAAAGTAGAGCTAAGGGGAAGATACAAACATTAACCTTATAAATCCTCAAAATTTCAAATTATAATCACTCTTGAAGCATACTCAAGGGAAAGTTTACAGCCCCATCGTCCAGCGGTCAAGGATACAAGCCTTTGGTAATCATTTTAAAGAAAGCTTGGGACCCCGGTTCGAATCCGGGTGGGGCTATTCTTATTTTATCGTCGGTAAAATTCTCAATAAAAACATTTAAAAAGCACCAACCATACACTATAAAATGCCAAGAAAAATTTCAAGAAAAGCAGCTGAAAGTAAGGATAAAGGGAAAATCAACCCTACTTTAAAGCTTGAGGAATTTGAAAAAATAGTTGTAGATTTAGCTAAAAAAGGCACTAGTCCTGAAAAAATAGGGTTAATTCTAAGAGATAAGTATAATATCCCTAAAGCAAAGAAAACCTATAATATTAAGATAAATAAAATTCTCAAAAAGCACGGGATAGAAATTAATCCTAATCTGGAAAATCTCGAAAAGAAAAGAGATAGGCTAAAAGTTCATTTAAACAAGCACACACATGATTATACAGCAAAAAGAATATTTTCAATAAGAGCTGCAAGAGTTAGGAAAGCTACTCTACTAGCTAAAAAAGAAGTTGATTAAGGTTTTAAAATTATTAGGTTTAATATAAGCTGTAAAGCTTAGTATCAAAAAATGGATAGTTCAATAAAAAAAGCGGTGAAAGAATTTCTTGAAAAATCAGTGAACAAGACTATAAGAGTGGTAAGCCATTTTGATACAGACGGAATAACAGCAGCAGCAATTATGTCAAAAGCACTGACAAGGATGGATAAAACCTTTTCAATCAAAATAGTTAAGCAATTAGACGAACAAACTATAAAATTACTTCCAAAAAAAGAGTTTATAGTCCTCCTGGATTTAGGTTCAAGCAATATTGACCTACTTGAAGATTTTGAGAACATACTAGTCATAGACCATCATGAAATTACAAAAAAAGTGCCAAATAATGTTATTTTTATAAATCCAAGGCTAATAAAAGAAGAAGAAATATCTGGTTCAGGGCTTACTTATTTCTTTGTCAAGGAAATCAATCAGGAAAATAAAGATTTAGCAGGACTAGGAGTTATTGGGATGGTAGGAGATATGTTAGACCGCGAGTTAAGTAAAATGAATAATAATCTTTTAAATGATGCTGAAGTTGTCATAAAAAAAGGTCTATTGCTCTATCCTTCAACCCGTCCGCTGAATAAAGCTCTTGAATATAGCTCCTCAATGTATATTCCTGGAGTAACAGGCAATTCAAAAGGAGCAATAAATCTGCTCAAAGAAATAGGTATTGAAAGACTAAATGGAGAGTATAAATCCCTAATTGAACTTGAAGATGAAGAAATGTCAAAGCTAATAACCTCTATCCTATTAAGAAGGATAAATAAAGACAATAAAGATATTATAGGGAATATATACTTAGTTAACTTCTTCAACAGGCTTGAAGATACAAGAGAAATGTCAGCTATGATTAATGCATGTTCCAGGCTTGATTACAGTGATATAGCCCTCTCAATGTGCCTCGGAAACAAAAAATCCAGAATAAAAGCAGAAAGTATTTATGCAAATTATAAACAGCATCTAGTCTCAGCTCTAAATTATGTATCAAACTGCAAAAAAATAGAAGGAAAGAGATATATTATAATAAATGCAAAAAATGAAATCAAAGATACAATAATAGGAACAGTTGCCTCAATTCTATCTTTTTCCTCAGTATATCAAGACGGCACAATCATAATTGCAATGGCTTATGATGGAAATAAAATAAAAACTTCAGCAAGAATAGTTGGGAGAAATGGAAGAAATGTCCACGAGATACTTGAAAAAGTAGTGACTCAATTAGGAGGGGGGGAGTGTGGAGGGCATCCAAAAGCAGCAGGCTGCACTATTCCCCGAAAAGATGAAGACGAATTCATAAAACTATTGCAAAAAGATCTTAGTATAGAAATGATTAAAATTTAAAATCTATTTCTTAGCACAATAAACAATATAAACTATATTAATAATAGGATTTCATGACTATTGAAGAAATAACCTCTGAGGAACTTAAAAAAAGGGATAAAGTTATACAATTTATTGATGCCCAAAAAAGAGATATTGCTCAAGAAGTGGGAAATAAAAAAGCAATTAATGCTCTTTCTGGAGGTGTAGATTCATCTACAGTTACAATGTTAGGTCATAAAGCATTAGGGGACAAACTCATAACTTACTTTATTGATAACGGGTTAATGAGGGAAGGTGAACCTGAAAGAGTAGTACAAACATTTAGTGACTTGGGAGTTTCTGTTGAGTTAATTAATGCTCAACCAGTATTTTTTGAAGCCCTGCGTGGTATCAAAGACCCAGAAGAAAAAAGAGGAGCAATAGTTAATGCATTTTACAAAGGAATATTCAAAACGCTAATTGAAGAAAGTGGAGCTGAATATTTACTTCAAGGAACAATCCTTACAGATATAGACGAAACTGCGGCAGGAATTAAAAGACAGCATAATGTATTTAAACAAATTGGAATTGACCCAGAAAAAGCTTTTGGTTATAAGATTTTAGAGCCCCTTGTACAATTAAGAAAAGATGGGGTTAAAATAGTTGCAAAAGAACTTGGGCTGCCAGAATCAGTTTACAACAGAAAACCATTTCCAGGTCCAGCACTGGCAGCTAGGGTAATAGGGGAAGTAACACCAGAAAAAATTAAATTAGTAAGAAAAGCTACTTCAATTATCGAACAAATATTAGATCCTATAAAAGAAACTTTTCAAAACCTAGCTATTTTGCATGAAGATAAAGTAACTGGAATAAGAGATGGTAAAAGAGACTTTGGATATCAGATAGAAGTAAGATCTTGGAAAAGTAAAGATGCAAGAAAAGCTACACCTTATATTCCAGGACAAGCAGCTTTACTTGAACTATCCCATAGACTAACAACAGAAGTTCCAGGAGTAGTAAGTGTGACTTATAATATAACTGGAAAACCACCTTCAACAATGGAAGCAATATAGTCAAAACCTTTAAAACCCTTAATCCTCTTTATTTTTCAGTTAAAATGGCAAAAATTAAAGAAGAAGATATTGTTCTCTGTACAGTAAAAAAAATAGATGGAACTTCAGTATTTGTAGAGATAGATGGTAACGGTGAAGGTACAATTATAACAAGTGAAATAGCCCCTGGAAGAATAAGAAATTTGCGAGACTATGTAGTCCCAAACAAAAGAATAGCTTGTAAAGTTCTAAGAATAGATTCCTCAGGAAATATACATTTAAGCTTAAGAAGAGTAACTTCAAAAGAGAGAAAAAAAGTATTAGAAGACTATCAAAAAGAAAAAAATTCAATAAGCATTTTAAGAACTGTTCTTAAAGAAAAAGCTGAGGGAGTAATAACTAAAATTAAGGTCACATCTTCAGTTTTAGAATTTTTGCAGAATTGCAAAGAAAACCCTAAAGAATTAAGCCAGTACATGGATAAAACAGAAGCTGAAAAAGTCTGCAAAATCTTAGTAGAAAAAGATGAAAAAAGAGAAGTGGAAGTTAAAAAAGAAATAATGCTAAAAACTAAGCTGCCAAATGGAATTGAAATAATTAAAAGTATACTTTCAACCTGCCAAGGAAGCTGCCACACAACCTACATAGCAGCAGGAAGATACCAAATAAAAATAAAATCCCAAGACTATAAACAAGCAAATACAGAAATTTCTTTGGCAGTTCAAAATATAGAAAGTCTAGCAAAAGAAAAAAAAGTTGAATTTCAAGTAATTGAAGCTAAAAAATGAATAAGCTCCAAAAGTGCCAAATTTGCCAGAAATACACCTTAAAAAGCCAACACTGCTCTCAGCCAACTAAACAGGTTTCATATAAATTCATAGTAAAATCTAATAAGTAACCACTTAAGAATAGTGACAAATAGTAACATTTATATACTCTTTCTGTCTATATATTTTAAGAAAAATACTATAGCTTCAAGCAAATTTGAAGTCTAACTAGCCTTTAAAAAAGAGGTTAGTAAATACTAGAATAAAGGGAAAATCAAGTAAAATGAAGTCAATATTTAACAAAAAAAGAATCTTAGCACTATTTTCACTAGCTATAGCTTTTATTCCCATATACTTAATAATTTCAGTGCCTGCAATTACAGCTATTCAGGACAATTATATTCAGGGAGCTCATAGAGGCTCTTCTGTCGATTACATAGAAAACACACTTGAAGCATTTGAAGCAGCCCTCACTAATAATAAATACCAGTATATAGAATTTGATGTTACTATAACTTCTGACGGAAAGCTAGTAGTTATTCATCAGAATAACCTACTTAGAATCCCAAAAAAATTTATGATTATATCTGAACATACATATGAAGAAATTGAAGAAGCCTTTGATTTTGAAGTTCCAGAATACAGCCAAGTAATGAACCTTGTTGCAGGAAAAAAGCCGCTTAATATTGAAATAAAAAATCACGGAAGCATAGAAGAAGGAATTGAAATTGCAGACTTGATAATTCATGATTGCATTGAAAGAGGAATTCTCAATCAAGTATTAATAAGCTCTCCTTGTGAAGAAGTACTCGAATATATAGAAGCAGAACATCCAGAAATAAACACAGGTAGAGTATACTGGATAACTTTTGACTCAATTATCCCATATGAAAGTAGCGTGGAAAAATTCTGCCAGTCTACAGTAGCAGATTATTTTATAATTCACGGTTATAATATTTATAATTACAACTTAATTAAAAAGTGCATGCCTAAAGACAAAGGCCTAATAATCTGGTATTTTACAGACGAAGCTTATATTATTACAAACGATTGCAAAGGTGAATTTTGGGGATGTTCATAGCAAATTATTTAAACTTCAACTGCTCCTGATAATTATGAGCAGTTTATCAGACTATATAGATTCTCAAATAAAAGCTAAACAAGAGCACAATAAAAAAATAGAGCTGGCAAGAAGAATAAGAAGCAATATAGAAATAACAAAAACTCTTTCTGAAAAAGATATGAAAAGAAGAAACCTCCTTGATGAGGGAGGTCCTTTGGCTTTTCTAAATAATTATGATCACTGCCTTGAAAATGAAAGAATAGACCCATTATACTGTGCATTAAGTAGAGTGTGGGATATTACAGATAATGATAAATCATACATAGGACACAATCCATATATAACTGCAAGAATACACGATTTAAGAGAGAGAATACAAAACAGAACAATTACTCAGCAGGAATATGAAAGCCTGGTTGGGAAAAATCCTGAACAACTAGCTGAGAAGTTCCGCAATGAATCAGCATTTGAGAGTGAAAAAGTATTAGTGCACTAAAATAAACTTTTTTGAACTTCTTTATCTAAAATCTGCCCATACTCGCCGTCATAACCTGGCTTTATCTTTAAATTTGCAATCCTGTTATCAATTATTAATTTTGCAAGCTTTTCATTAAATCCATCTTTTATCAGTTCTTGCTTATCTACCTCAAGCAAAACTTTAAATTCATTTCCATATTTCTCAATTAAATTATTATAAACTGTCCAGGTCTTATTGCTGGCAATGCCTGACTTAATAGAAAAAGAAATTAATTCATGAAGAGGAATTAACTTATAAAAAGGTTTGGCATTTTTAGGCATAAATCCTACTGGATTTTCAGCTAGTTCCCTCACCCTATAATCCACCCCAATAGTAAGCTTCTGCTTACATTTTGGACAAATACCTCCTAACTTACTAGTCTCTTCTGGAGAACAAGAAAAATCACAATTTCTATGCCCATCCCAATGATACCTCCCATAAGCAGGTTCAGTTTCAATAGTAGCAAGAAAACTCCCTTGTCTAATTTGACTCAATATCCCCCTATAACTTAACTCTTTCCCTTCCTCTAATTTAAAAATAGTGCTCTCCCTTCCAATCCTCCAGGGCCAAAAGCTATGCATGTCAGAAAAACTTATAATACTCTTTCCTTCCAAAAATTTAAATCTCCATAACATTTCAGGGTCAGCTGACATTCCAGATTCAACTGCATGAATTTTATCAGTCTTTTCTTTGAAGCACTCCTTTAAACTATCAAACCCGCTCTTGCTTCCAAAAATTCCAAACCAAGGAGTCATGCAATGAGCAGGTATAATCTCAATATCCTCAGATATACTACTCATAGCCTCTACAAGCTCTATGCTAGAAAAACCAAAAATAGGCCTCCCATCATAATCCAACCTTCCTTTAGTTCCTAAGAATTCAGTTATCTGAGAAACTACCTCTCTACTAGGGGCTAAAATAACATGATGTATTCTTCTCCCCCTGCCATCCTGCGAATACATTAATGAAATTTCAGTCTGCCATATAAGAGGGAATCCAGATTTAGTATAAACTATCCCATTTCTTTCATCTAAGCTGTCCAGCTCTTTTCTCCATAATTGATGCTGGAAATCTCCTGTTCCTAATAATCCTAAACCCTTAATTTTAGCATACTTCTCTAAATTATCAAGGCTAATCTGCTTGCTGCAAGCTCTTGCGTATTTAGAGTGTATATGAAGATCAGCTATCACCCTATCCATAAAAAAAACAAGAAAAAGCTTGTATTTAAGTTTTGTTAATATTTTTAAACTTTAAAAAACACTGAATCTAATGGAAAAAAAGGTGACTATACTAATTCTCATCTTAGCAGTTGTAATTGTAACTATACTAATTATTTTAAGCATAACCTCTCCCCAGTTCTCACCTTCAAACTCAAATCTCGAAGAATGTAAAACTCTAGAATATAATGGGGAAAATAAAATAAATATAGTATTTTTTTCTGACAAGCAAACAGCACAAAAATATTCAGATTACTTTCTTGAAATAAGCCCATTCAATCAAAATAAAAATAGCTTTAATTTTTTTTATATTGATTCTTATATTCCAAAATGTGAGCTCTATAAGGGAATTGCAATACTATGCTACTCTAACGAACTAATCAAAAAAGCATCATCCTGTCCAAATGATTATATTGTAGTAATTCGTGATGAAGAGCAAAAAATAAGAAGCTCAGCTTATATGAATGTCATGAGTCTCAATTCTCGCTATCCACTTGCAGTATTTCCTCATGAATTCGGGCACGCATTCCTAACTCTTGCAGAAGAGTATGTTCCTGCTTCTCTTCCTGATAATCCTAAAAACTGCTTTCAAAACTGTGAGGAATTTACAATAAAGGAGGGGTGCTATCAAGGTTGTTCAGAAAGTAATTATTTTAGATCCATAGATAATGGAATTATGCGTACACTAAACTCAGAGTCATTTGGAAATTTTAATGAACAGCTATTTGAATCTAAAATTAACTCACTATCTAAAATAACTGCTGCTGCAGTGCAAGAATTTATCGATTGCACTAACCAAAAATACTTTCTGATAAAAGGACAGATTATCAGCAATGAGATAACTATTCTAGAAAAAACAATTGAAACTGGATGTGTAGGTGGGAATGGGGCAGGAAGCTTTAATTTTACTATTATAAAAACAACTGGTGAAGAAATTCAAGGAAGTGATTTTAATCCTGGAGAGGTCTTCACTGACAGCTATTTCGAGCAAGAATTAAGTGGAGAGATTATACCTTACGAAATTTTTATACTAAAAGTCCAAATAATAGAAAATCCAAAATCACTGGAAATTTACAAAGCAGGTGAAAAAATTAGTGAAATAAATTTAGAGGAAATCGGCTCTTACCCTTGTAAAAATGAATGATAAAGCATCATCTACAGTTGTAGTAAATATACTTCTAATCCTAATAGTAACTAGCATGATATTCTTAGTAGGCACAATAATAAGTAAAATATCAAAAAACCAAATCCTATTATCACCTGAAGATTCTTGCCTTGATTTCCAGCTTTCTAGTGAAGTTACAATAAAAAATTTGTGTATAAATGAATCTTCTAATAAGCTTATAGTGACTCTTGAGAGAAAAGCTACAAATCAAAATATTAAATCGCTGGATTTTATTATCAGCTCCGGTACAGAAAGCTTAAAATGGTCTTGCAAATCTTCTTGTAATTCTTGTAAGGTACTTGACTTTGGAACAAAAAATTATTATCTGAACTTAGAAGGAATAAATGCCAACTCTTTGTCACTAGCAATTAACAACTGCCCAACTGAGACTAAAGAAATAAAAAGCTGCTAAGCAAAACCTAAAAATAATTTTTTTCTCCTAACCTGCCTAATTCCTATTACTACTATTACTAGTGCTAAAACTCCTATAGCTGCCCATAAAACTATAGTCCAATTTAGTTCTAAATTCAATCCAGAAATATCTGGTTCTCCTCCAACTACCTCTCCAGTAATATCTCCTTGTTCTGGAAGAATTTCAGGAGTAAAATCAGGCACCTTATCAGTAGCTGGCACTCCTCCACCACCTCCACCAGCACCACTACCGCCTCCGCCTCCACTATCATCATCTCCGCCACTTGGGGCTGGATTTCCATCCTCATCCCAGGTAGAGAACTCACAATATGGAATTTCCCATATGCAATTTGAAGCATCTAGCAAAGTAGCTTCAACAGTCCTGTCCTGGCAATTATCTCCATTATCATCACACTGGTACAAATGATCACAAGTTCCTGAAGAAGGTATCTTAACTATGCATCTCTCAGGATGCAATGTATTAATTATTTTATCTCTTGATTTTGATGAAAGCCCTACCTCTCCAGTGCTTTCTGAAATCACATCTCCTGTTCCTGAAATATTTCTTGCCTTATCATTTAATATAGTCTTAGTTAAAGTTACATTAATAAACTCAATATAGCTATTGCCATCGCTCTTAGCCAGCTTAACATTAGCACCTCTAGCATCAGTATAATTTGTCTTCATTCCAGCTTGAGGCCCGCATACCTGCCCCTGCACATGGTCATAAGTTCCATTCTGATTAAGATCATAACTAACAACCCACGAACTTGGAACTTTCAGTGTTGTGACAAAATCACAATAAGGACACTTAGTTACAGATGAAGTAATAAAACTTGAACACTTGCTTACTCCACACTTGCCACCAGAATCACAAACCCTTAATTTATAATAATAAGTAGTATCATTATCTAAGGCATATCCTAAAGAATTACTTCCTTCATAAACCCTAGCATGATGCCACAGCTTATACTCTCTCACAGTGTTATTTTTCAAAATACCTACATCATATACTGTTGCATTTAAAGATAAACAGTCTGAATCATTTTTATAAAACAATAAAGTGCCGTTTGTAAGTTTATTAGTATCATACATTATCAAAGCGCTGTCAGGATATTCCTCAATCTTAACTCCAGTTACAGTTGGACTGCTTGTATCAACATAACCAGCGGCATTTACCCCAGTACTTGAGCATATAGTAGCATACTCACAATCCCAATCAGCACAATCAGTATTTCCATCACTATCATCATCAATACTATTCCAACAATCTTCATACTGCGCAAAACCAAACCTTAAAACATCTTCAAATTTAGCAGTATCAGTTCCATAATTTGACATTCCTTGTAAATCAAAATCAATGCTTCCAGGAGTTATCCATCCAGGACCAGCCACATCAGAAGGATTAGTTGCATTATGGCTTGCATCTGAAATAGTTACAAATACTCTCAAGTCAGCAGTAGAATCATATAATGTGGGGAACTTAACTAAATCTGCCTTATCAACCGCAATCATAGGCCCTCCAATCTCACTGCACATCTTCTGCTTCCATGCACTAATCTTAATATCAGTAGCTTTCCAATTTGAATTCTCGCATTTATACGCATTAAATGTCTCTACTGTCTTGCTTGTATTTGAATTCCACTCTGCAGCATATCTAAATCTAAACTCAAATCCGCTAATAGTGCTGTTAAAATCGCATCCTTCAGCTGAATCTCCATCTGCATCTAAATAAACCATAAACTTAACTGTCTCATTTCCAGTTCCTATCTTATCAACTGAATCATATCCCCCTCCACCCATTGCCCCCATAACATGAGAAGTTATTTTCTCTTTATTGCAAATAGAAGCATTAGTAAAATCTTTAACACCTGCTCCAATACCCCAAGCATCCTGCATGTCCTTCATTCCAAATCCACATAAATCAGCATGTGCACTGCCAGTCTCACTGCCATCACAAACATCCATTCCCAAAGGAACAGAGCCTCCTTTTTCCATATTATCAAACATATCCATCATTCCAGCTGAATTACACCATCCTGTAATCCATCTGCACGCAGAATTATTAGTAGCAGTATTATTAACTCCTAAGCATCCTGCTTGAGTGCTTGCAGAAAAACAAGCTGGCTCGCAATTTCCCCAGCTAGTAGAATTACAATAAGGATTAGCATTGCAATCATCTTCCCAATTAGCATTATTTCCCCAACTTTGTAAGCTCTCATTATTCCAGCACTGATCTAATAAATTCATGCACCATCCAGCACTATATCCCCACTCATCAGTATCCCAGAAACATCCTGAATTTATGCACTCAGTATCATTATAATGCTGCCAGCAGTTTTGATTCCAATCTACCTGGCACTCTGGGCTTGGAGAAGCAGACCATCCACAACTAATATTAATTAAACTCTTATTAGTGCATACTGCCTGATTACCATCATATTTATAACATTCACCACCCATTCCACCCATACCACCCCCTCCAGCAACTGCACCTGAATTAAAACCTCCCTCTTTAGGATCACACCATCCGCTTGATTTCCATCTGCATCCCTCAGTAGCTAAACAAGCTTCAGAATCATGCCAGTTAGTTGTATTAGAACAAGCATCAAAATAATCTTCTTCACACCACCCATTTTCCTCTTTCCAATAACACCCATTAGCACTGTCACATAAATCTGCACTCTGGCTGTTAGTTGAATTAAAACATAACGGCTGGCAATTTCCTGTACCCCCATAACTGCAAATTTTATTTCCATCATTATCCCTAACATTCAAACAATTTGCTTCCTGGTTATAATAATTCCAGCACTGATCCATCTGCTCCCTACACCAACCACCCCAACTATCAGAAGACCAGTTGCAACCTGCACTAATGCACGAATCTCCATCATAATAATTCCAGCATTGCGTAAAATTCATTTCACAGTGAGGCTGGCTCCACTCATCAGTATGCCAACGACATCCATCAACGCCACTGCACAAATCTGATGACTGCTGATATTGCCAACAATCCTGATGTTGGAAAGAATTATACTCGCACCATCCTCCCCACTCACCTAAACACCACTCTGTATTAGCTCCTTCACCATTACACCAAGTATCATTCTTCCATACACAATCACTTACACCAGTACATCCAGTCCTATTCAAACCCATACACGCATCACCCATACTCCAATTAACCTCACACCAAGGCTCGCCGGTCCCATTAGTCCATTTACAATTAGTATTTGAATTGCAAGTTGCCTCTCCTGAATCATATCTCCAGCACTGACTTCCTTTAAAGTCACACCAAGCTCCCCACTTATCCGCAACCCACTCACAACCTGCAGATGTACAGCTAGAATTATCACTCCACCCAAAACAATCTCCTTCAACTAAACCACAAAATGAATCAGTATAACAAGCAGGATCACCACAATCTATCAATCCATCACCATCATTATCAGTGCCATCCCAACATATCTCAACATCCTCCCCTATATTAGGTACACAAGTTAAACTACCATCTTGCCACATACAGCTTCCTGAAACATTTGAAACAGAAGTTCTTCCTAAATTCTGGCAATTAGTCTGGCTATTGCATCTATCACAAGCATCCTCACAAGTTTTCTCCCCCTTATTTACACAATAACCTCCCTCATTAGTAGAATTATCAATAACCCATTTACACCCACCACCCCCAGAATTTGCATTACTCTGCCTGCAATAGTAAGCTGGTTTTTGTTCAGTACTATTACTAGTAGAATCTCCCATATAAGTACAAGCCCCACAATCAGAATTACAGTCAGTTGCAACTCCTTTTCTAAACTGGTCCTTTGCCTTACAGTATCCAATTCCATTTGGAGCATTTGTATTAGCTGTAAACTCGCAGTATCCTAAATATGATGAACTGCAAGCAATCTCAGCGTTGCTAGAATTAACCTGCTGTCCTGGACCTATACTATAAATTGTGGGAATTCCTGCACCAGTATACTGCTCACAAGCAAAACAAGCTTTATCACAGCTTGTCTCTTCATCAAATTTATACTCACATCTTCCAGTAGTAACAGAAATATTCCCTTCACAATAACTCTCAACTACCCATTTTCCTCCAGCTGCCTTGCAATTCATCTGATTATCAATCTTAGCAAAGTTCTGTGTTCCATTTCCAAATACATCAGTTGTTTTAAACTGGCATCTTTCTGTAGCATTATTCCACTGGCACGGAAGATAATAAGGATCTCCTGCTATCTGCTCACATAAAGCTCTATCTGTAAAAGCATTATAATCTTCACAAAATGTCGCTCCTGCAGGAAGATTATTTTGGAAACTATCCCAACAGCTTCCCCCCATTTTTTCAGCACAAGTACCATTTTGCCATACACAACAACTAGAAAGTACACCCATATTATTACATAATCTAGAATCTGCAACTAAACTGCAATTAATTCCATTTGAAGTTATATCAGAATAAAAATCATGTGTCTGATTAGCCATACAAGCATTATTAGTTGAATTTTCACAGCCAGTAATTAAACCACAATTTGACAAATTAGCATCAAAAACCCAGCATCCAGGATTCCATCCACTAAACATTCCTGCATTATCATAATCTCCAGTTCCCCATTCAGGATTCTTGCAATATCCTCCTAAAGAAGGATTGCTCCAATCAGAATATTCCCACCAACAATAATATGAATCCATGCACTCTCTTTCGGTAGTATAATTAGAACAAGTAGTTGTTGAAAAATCCATAAAGCAACATCCTCCACCACCTCCACAATTCTCATCCCAAAAACAATTCAATCCGTAAAGAGTTGCGTTTCCTTCACATGCTCCCTGAGTTCCACCATTCCAACTATCCCAACTCCAACAATTTACCTCTTCACAATATCCTGAAGAAGAATAAGAACTCCAGACACACTCATTTTCAGCCTCGCAAGTATTCTGGTCATAATTACTCCAACAATCTTTAGTCATGCACCAAGTTCCATCCCAAGTACAGCTCTTATTATAAGTATTATTTACGCACGTAGCTGCAGTAGTCCTGTCCCAGTTCCAACACTGAATCTCTTCACAACCATAACCAGTCCATCTACATCCAAAAGTTGCAGCATTACATGCTGTCTGATTATTATACTTGTTATTCCAGCACCTATCTTCTTCACACCATCCTGCATTATTCCAAGTACAATTTCTTCCTTCCCAATCCTTTCCAGCCCTGCAAGTACTATCATTATTATAATTCCAGCATCCCTGATCATAACAACTCCCCCAACTACATCCAGTTACATTTAAACAAGAAGAAGTAGTAGTCTTATTCCAACATGCAAGATCTTGATCCCAAGAAGCAGTCTGCCGGCAATAATCATCCCACTGACAATTCAAACCTTTAGAATTATTTACACAGGTATTTGCATTAGTTCCTTCAAAAATCCAGCAACTAGCCCTATTGCAAGAAGACATTGCAGAAGAGTCACGCCAAGTGCAGTTTTTTCCAGGAATATTTGCTACCTGGCAATCATCCATATTATTATAATTCCAACATCCCTTAGTCTCACACCAAGCTCCCCAAGAATCAGCTCTCCAATTACAAGACTCATCAGTATCTCCAGTACAACCAGCTTCAGTAGACTGCTCCCAGCAGTAAGCCGCTACACTAACAGATAATAAAATGCCTAAAATTAAAAATAATCCAGCTAAAAGATATAATTTACTTTTCATTCTCACCAATTTTTAATATATATACATTATTTACTCATTTATAAAGTTTTCGAAAACTGAGCATAAATTTAAAAATAAGAAAAATTTCTAATCTTCATGAAAATTGAAAAAACTCTTGTGCTAATGAAGCCTGATGCTGTCCAGCGATGTATAGTAGGAAGAATTCTTGCTAGATTCGAAGATGCTGGCTTGAAAATAATTGCAATGAAAATGGCTTGGGTTGATAAAAGCTTCGCAGAAAAGCACTACCGCGATATAAAAGAGCGCTATGATAAAAGAATTCTTGATAATTTAACTGCCTATCTTCGTGAAGGTCCTGTAATTGCCCTAGTTCTCGAAGGAATTGAAGCAATTAAAATTGTCAGAAAGCTCGTAGGAGAAACTCCCTACCCAGATGAATGCTCTCCAGGCACTATTCGCGGAGATTTTGCTCACATTTCAAAAGTCTATGCTAATAAGCATGAAAAAAAAGTAGGCAATCT
>JBDRNU010000012.1:0-18484 GCA_043810775.1 archaeon
AAGAGAATTAGGTAATATGGGGAGTCCCTTTGCGAATTCTAAGTTGCAAGAAAGAGGAGTTGTGCCGATTGGGGATGAACTTGATTTTGAGTTAATTATAGGCGAGAAGTATATTAGAGGCTTATCAGATCCTGGTGTAGATGGTCTTTCTGAAGCGATTATAAGACTTAGACTTAGAAATGAATTAACAAAGTATGTAGAGAATAATCCTAATGGAGCAGAAGCATATTCCTACAATGGGATAAATTGCGACCAATCCAGAACGTCTAAAATATTTGGGATTTCTAGTACATCAATTAGAGCTAATGTTAGAGTCCAATTTTATAGATTTGCTGATTAATTCCTTTAAAACAAACAATCAGATGATTTTTTGGGTGATGACGGTAGTTTTATAAATGAGAAAAGTGCCATAAAAAAATGAAGAATCCGCTTCAATTAGTAGATGATACATTAATGAATGGAGTAAATAAAGGTGTAAGGGCTTGGAATTGGACTACTGGCAAGACTAAGGAGGATCTGGCAAAGTACATGCTTACTGTTGCTCCAATCTTTGAATGTACTGGATTTGCAACACTTGGCGGACCCCTATTATATCTTGGTATACCTTTATCTTTATACCTTTCGCACATAGATATTAATGAAAATAAAGAAATTGCAAATTTAGAACAAAAAGCTATTGAAGGCGGATGTTTGTCTAAAAAAGTTGAAAATTCTAAAGAAAGAAATAAATTATTTGGATACTATTTTGGTGGGTCTGGTTTATTTAATATTGGTGTAGGTGAGCCAACAGGAAGTTTCTCAAGTACACTTTTTGGTACTGGGTTCTTTATTAGGGGTAGTGCATATCATATAATGAGAGCAAATTCGTTACCCCCAAGAAAAAGTGTATTTTCAAGAACTAAAGGTAAAATAGTTGAATATTTGCAAAGGCCTACTTTAGAGCCAGCTTTTGAACATGCTCAAATTCAAACGGATTTAAGAAGTTATTAAAATTAAGAAAACTTAAGAAAATAAAGAGTGTATAGAAAAACTAAATAATCACTAGATTTTTTACAATAACCTTTTAAATGTGACTTCTTTAATTAAATCATGTCTATAAATAAATACTTGTGTCCAATAAAAGAAGGAGATATTAAGGATATACCCACTCATTCTTCACTACATGTTGGAAATTTAAGAAATTCAGTTGATTTTACTTGTAATGAAGGGACAGAAATTGTAGCTGCTAGAGGGGGAGAGGTAGTGTGGATTAAGGATGATTCTAATGTGGGAGGATTGGATAAGAAATATATGAATGATGGAAATAGGGTAGTTATTAAACATGATAATGGAGAGTATACTGCTTACGAGCATTTAAAATACAAGGGTGTGACAGTAAAAGTTGGAGATAAAGTAGAAGAAGGAGAACTTGTAGGTTATGCAGGAAATACAGGGTACAGTTCTGCTCCACACTTACATTTTGAAGTATTTAAATGGACTAAAAAAAATCCTGACCCAACAAGAGACTTCGAGACTGTTGAAGTATCTTTTAAAAGGGGGAATGGAAAAGGTTTAGAACAAAAATTAGCTCTTGTAGTCTTATTTGGAGCTAGTTTGCTTTTTTTATCTTCTAATCTTACTGGTAACACCATTAGTAATCTATCTAGTACTACAATTAATTGGTTTGGAGGAGTTTTATTAGCTATTGGATTAATTGCAGCATTCTTTTATTTTAAGAGAAAATAAACAATCAGATGGTTATTTATAATCACATTTTTATACTTCTCTTATTTAATTAAGAAATGCTCCCAAAAGAATATACAAACGCCCCTATTAAAGGCACATTTAGATATGCTTATGAAACTATTGAATATGTATTAAAAAATCTTAATGGGAAAAAGGCTCTTGATTTTGGATGTGGAACAGGGAGATCTTCAAGAGTATTAAAAAAATTGGGGGCAGAGGTTACTGGGGTAGATATAAGACAAGATATGATTAAAGGATGTAAGGAACAGTTCCCAGATTCTAAGTTTGTATTGATTGGGAATAAACTTCCTTTTCAAGATAATTCTTTTGATATTGTAATAGCTAGTTTTGTTCACCTTGAAATATCTAATTTAGTTAAAATCAATGAATTCACAAAAGAAATTTTTAGAGTTTTAAAACCAGGAGGAAATTACTTAATATTGACTGCAAATCCAGAAATGTGGGGAAATTCCTATGAAACTTTCTCTTCTGGTTTTCCAGAAAATTTTAATTATAAAAGTGGAGAAAAGGTAAATATTACAATGAAAACAATTCAAGGAGAGATAACTTTTCAAGACCATTATTGGAAAGAAAAAGATTACACTAGAGTCATTGAAAATATAGGATTTAAAGTCAAGAAAATAAGGAAAATAAGTGCTGAAAAATTCCCTGAACCATTTTTATTAATAAGTAGCTTTAAGTAAAGAATCGAGCAATCATTTGAAAAGATTTAAAAGTTTTAAATTCTTATACAATTATATGGTGGAACAAAAATGAAGTTATTATCTAGAAAAACTGGTGTAATTCTTATTATTATTGGAGTATTAATGCAATTTATAAACATTATAACATATGGGTATTGGGGGATTGATATTGATATTTTCGGAGCTATTATTTTAATAATTGGTGTAATATTAACAATTGTTCGGTGGAAACATTAAGAGTAAACACTCAAGTAATTATTTATTTCACTTACAGAATTAAACTATAACCTAGCCTCTCCACGCTTTCTCATCCTATCAACTCGCTTTTTCTTTCTTGAAAAGAACCACCAAAAAAGACCAGTAACCACAACTAGAAGAAGAATAATATAAATAATAGTCATTGATGAGCCATCCACTTTAGTGTAATTAAAATAAGAAGAATCAAAAGTCAGTGTCTTGCTCAATTCACGCCTTGTCCCTGTCTGGTCAGTATAAAGAATATTAATCAGTATTTCTCCGTCTTTAGGGATGGCTTTAAAATCAGCAGTAGTATACTCATTTGAATCTAGGTCACCTACAACAACCCTATTTGCACCTTCAATCTCAATATTGTCCTGCTTTGGAATTTCTAGAGTCAGGGCTTCTATATCTGTATCAGCAATATTCAGCACTTCAATTACAAGCTCCTGAGTAGCATAGGAATACTTATCAATATGGAGCTCAAACTCAGCTCTTGAATCTTCAATATAAATTCTAAATTGTTTTGATATAATCATGTCTTTGTTGGCATATTGAATTAGGGTTTCAATTGGATTATCTCCTTTTAACGCAGAATTATCTATGCGCACCTTATAAGGTGCTATTAAAAATGAGCCAAAATCTCGCTGATAAAATCCTGAATCTATAGTTACTTTTGCATTAGTATTAGGGTCAAAAATCAGGGGATATTTTTCTAAAAGCTCAAAAGACATTGTAGCGCATTCTGGATTTGAAATATTGCTTACTTGAAAAACTATTTTAGCATACTCTCCTGGAATTGCAGGATATGGGTCCTGGCTAATCAGTGCTATGTAAGGATTGCAAATTTCTGCACTTACAAGTGCTAGATTCAGAATCATAACAAGCAAGATAATACTAAACACTCCTCTTTTCATATTTATTAAAATTTAACATAGTTTATAAAGTTTGGGGAAAAGTCTAAATATTTCCTGATTCTAGAATTTGCATGAAAAAGATTGTAACTTTTGGCGGTGGAGGTGGGCATGCAAAAGTGCTTAGAGCATTGAGAGATATAGAAGATATAACTATTACTGGAATCTGCCCTAGCACTGACTCTGGAGGCTCAACTGGTATTTTGCAAGAGCACTATGATGGAAAAGGCTATTTAGGAGACCTGACTAAATGCATTGTTACCCTTTGCAAGGATGAGTTGCTCGCAAATGCGCTTTCTTATAGATATGAATCTGGTGCACTGCACGGGCATTCTGTAAAGAATATACTTTTTCTTGCACTTGAAAAAACAGGGGATATTGACAAGGCTCTGAAAACAATATGGAAAATGTGTGATTTAGGAAATCATAGAATCATTCCTGTTACAAATGAAAAAGTAGAGCTTCATGCAAAACTAGACATTGGAAATCAAGTAATTGGAGAGACTAATATTGATAAAATTGCTCAAAATCCTTTGTGGAATCCTGAAGTTCACTCTATTTCTGAGATACACTTGCATCCAGAAGTCAGAGCTTCAAATGATTCTATAAATGCCATCAAAGAGGCAGATTATATAATAATCTCTCCAGGAGACTTGTATTCGAGCATTATTCCGGTGCTTCTGCCTGTTGGAATTAAGGAGAGCATTCAAAATTCTAGTGCAAAAATTATTCTTATTCTTAATATTATGACAAAAAAAGGAGAAACCCATAATTATACAGCTGAAGATTTTATAGATAAAATAGAGAACAGGCTAGGAAGAAAAGCAGATTTTATATTCTGCAATAATGCTCCTATATCTGAGGGCATACTTCTAAAATACTCTCTAGAAAGCAAGATAGAACTAAGCTTGCCAGATTCATCTAAAGATAAGAGAATAATACAAATGCCTCTTGCTGCTGTTGGAGAGGATGGGCAGATATATAGTAATCCTGAAGTTATTAAAAAGGCAGTTACAGACATTTTCTTTAATAAATAATGGTAAAATCAAAACATAAACTTTAAAATATTTGTTTTCTTAATTATTCTATGGATGAAAAAATAATTACAGGAATTATATTAATTGCAGTGGGAATATTATTTTTCTTTAATAATAAGAATATTGGAGAGGGGGCTTATAAATTCTACAAATGGTTCTATACAAAAGAAAGATTAAAAATTATGTTTAAGGTTTTAGGAGTTTTTTTAGTTCTTGGCGGACTGGCTTTGATTTTTCTTTAAATACAGAGATTAAGTTTATAAAGGAATATCTTATAGCAAAATTATGGCTAAGAAAACAGGGCTCTTAATATCAGGTGGAGGAAGCAAGACTGCGTGGATGGCAGGAACTTTAGGGGCCTTAGCAGAGATTCATGAATTTATAGCAGATGTAATTATTTGCGGAAGCGGAAGCACAGTTTCAGCGGCACATTATTTATACAGAGATATAAAATCTCTGGAAATGGCCTGGAAAGAGGGAAAAGTAGCAGATAAGAATTTTATTAGCTATAAAAGAATGCCCTGGAACTGGGTGGACTTAGATTATTTACTTTATGATATTTGCGGAAAGCAGATTCCTTTTAATGAACAAGCTTATCTTGAATCTGCAACTAAATTATTTATTGCAGCTACTAATAGGAATACTGGGGAAGTGGAGTATTTTGAAAAACCTCATCCTGATAATCTTCCTGAAGTATGCAAGGCTTCATGTGCAATCCCAGGATTAAAGTGGGGCGGGGTTGGGATAAACGGGGAAATTTATTGTGATACCTATATTTCATCTTCACCGTTTTTCCATAAAAAGAAAGCAAAACAAGAGGGTATTGAAAGAAATATTATAATTAGTCCTGGAAAGCACAATAAGATTACTACTAGGCTAGAAAAATACTGGGTAAAAACAATGCCTAAAGAGTTTCAGAAAAGATATTATGAACAGCAAGAAGAGGCAAGAAGTTTAGAAAATAATATGGGAAATGAAGAAATGCTAATAATTCCTAAAACTCCTCTAATTATAGATACATTTAGCAGAGATGCTGAAGAAATGAAGGAAGCTTACTTGCAAGGATATTCTGAAGTTGCAAGTGATAAAAATTTAATAGAATTTTTAAAGGAATAATTAAAAAAAGCAAGAAAGCTTAAATCTTGAATAAAGGGGTGGGAAGTTCTCTTTCTGATACAGATATTCTGGGGGAGAGATCTTTTCTTTCTTTTAGCACTTTAAAAGTTCCTAAAGCAAAGTCAGGAGTATTATTAACCTGGCTAAGGTGAGATAGAAGAATGTTGTTTAACTTAGGGGGGGCGTGCTCTAAAATACATAAAGCAGACTGTAAATTTGATAAATGCCCTTTATCACTTTTTATCCAGTTTTTCAGGAAATAAGGATAAGGGCCACTTTCAAGCATCTGAATGTCGTGATTGGATTCAATGCAGAGAAAATCAGAATCAGATATATTATTAATTATATTTTGGCAGGCATAACCTGCATCAGTTATAATTGAGACTTTTTTTCCATTAGAGACAGAGTAAGATACTGGGTCTTGCCCTAAATGAGATTTTGGAAAAGCCTGTATTTTCATGCCAGCTAGGCTGATTGTCTCATTATTTTTTATTAAGTTTAAATTATCATCTGAGCAAAGGAATCTGCTTTTTGCTGTTTTCTTAGTTGCATAGACTGGAATATTCAGCTGTCTAGATAAAACATCAGCTCCCCTTATATGATCTGAGTGCTCGTGAGTGATAAAGATTCCTTTTAGGTTTTCAGGAGATTCTTTAATACTAGCCAGTCTAAAGCAGATTTGTTTTGCACTTATTCCTGCATCTATTAAAATAGCTTCTTTGTCTTTTACAATGTAAAAGCAGTTTCCTGAAGATCCTGAAGATAATGCTGAAATTTTCATTGTCTCTTTTTTTTTCATTAGATAGTGTAGATTATAAAGCTTGGGGTGGGGGGAAAGTTTTATAATATACCCTTTCTAAAAATAATTATGGATGAAAAGAGAGTAGAAAAGATGGGAATCTTAGAAAGAGGGGCGCTTGCTTTCTATATAGGCATGCAAGCGGGAATTCTGTATCCTCTTAATCGTACAATAGGTAGGGGAATTGAGTGGTTTTTTAATGTAACCTTAGATAAAATTGATAAAGATTATAGGCCTATGAGAGTTGTTGAAAAAGAAAGGAAAGAGTTATGTAATAGTATAAGGAATGGCCTTAGAGCTGTCAGGGAAAATAATTCTAGAATTTATTATGATGATATTCTTCTGTATGGTCCTTGATTAAGGAAGGGGAAAGGCGGGGAGGTGGAAAATTAGAAAGGCTTAAAATTCTATATTACTACTCTTAATTATGATAATAGACGCGCATTTACACCTGCCTTCAGTAAAAAAAGGGGAGAGTTTTGAAGATTCTAAAAAGAAGCTTCTTTCTGATTTAAAAGAAAGTAAGGTGGATTATGCTATAGTGATTCCAGATAATATTCATGGAGCTCCTATTGGAGATTTAGACACTAGCTTGAAATTATTTGAAAAAGAGAAAAATATATTCTTGCTTGGAACAATTGATATAAGAATAGAGGGAAAAGAAACAATAGATAAATTAGATAAGTTAATGGAAGTGGGAAAAATTAAAGGTATTAAGATTTTTCCTGGGCATGACCCTATTTATCCAATTGATGAAGGACTATCTCCACTATACAGACTCTGCATAAAATATGATTATCCCCTAGTGATTCACACTGGTTGTAACTCAGCCAATCCTGAAGCTGCAAAATATAATGATCCAAAGTATATTGTAGAAATAGCTAAAAAGTATCCTAAATTGAAAATTGTAATTAGCCATTATTTCTGGCCAGAAGTTGAATACTGCTACAAGCTAACTATAAAATTAGATAATATTTACTATGATACTTCAGCTTTGGCTGACAAGGAAGTACTTGAAGAAACAGGAGAAAAAATAATGAGAAAATTTTTAACTAATACTATTGAAGAAAAACCAAGTAATGTAATGTTTGGAACTGATTATGCGATGTGCAACATTAAAGACCATATTAATTTGATTAACTCATTGAAAATTTCCAAAGAAAATAAAGAAAAAGTATTTTGGAAAAATGCAGTTAAGCTGTATAGGTTAAAGTTAAAAATAAAAAATTAAGGTCGGAATTGAGACTGCTGATAATACTTATTGCATAGTTCTTGGTTTCTCCTGATTTCTGGTGTATAGTTTGGAGCAATCACAGGCATTCCAGGACGCGCATAACTAGAATTTCTGTTCTGAAGCGCTTGTAACCTACCAGCTTCCTGACAGTGCTGTCTGCTAAGTTCAATCTGGCTAAAATGCCCCATACCTATATTTGCAGCCATTCCAGCTGCTCCAATTGCGCGAGGATTTGGAATAGGCTGGTGATGATTAAATACAGGCTGGCTGTTGTTGTAACATCTTAGATTTATATGTGATCCGTAAGGCGGATGCTGGTTATATTGCATTTGACACTCTGTCCCAGGTCTTATGCCTGCCCTAATTCCTCCAGGCATGGGGGCAATAAATGGTCCCTGAGCTTCAGCAGATTTAGAAAAACCAAAAGCAGTGGCTAAAGTTATTGCAGCAATTACAATTTTTTTTTCTAAATTCATTTTAAACCTCCTATAGATTAGAGATATATTTAGTATATAAAAGATAACCAACGTAATTGACGGCGACAAAAAAGTTTATAAGCTAGAAACACTAAATAACTAAATGGATACCCAAATATTCGTAGACCTTGGAATGACCAAAACTGAAGCTGAGATCTTTATTGAAATATTAAAACTAAAGGAGACCTTGATAGGGTCCTTAATAAAAAGGACGGGAATGCATAGAGGGACAGTTTATAATTCTGTAAACAACCTGATTAAAAAAGGTTTTGTTTGTTTTTCTGATAGGTCTGGAAAAAGATACTATAAGTATTCAGGTGAAAAGATTTTTGAGACAGTTATTGATGAAAAAGAGAGGAAACTTGAGGAAGAAAAAAAAGAGATAAACAACTTTTTAAAAGAGATAAGTAAAATTAGTGGAGAAGTTAGTAATAAAGTTCAAGTCTTTTATGGAGTTGAGGCTTTTAAAATGCTTTTCTTAGAAATTTATGAGGAGTGCAAAAAGAATAATTGTGAGTATTTATTTTTAGGAAGAGGGGGAGAAATGCAGGATGCGGCAGGAGAGAGTTTTTATAAGTATACTCAGAAACTTAAAAAGAAGCTGAAAGTAAAATGTAGGGTTATATTAGATAAACAAACTACTTCACACCCTTATCATAAAGTTATAGAGGGAAATTTAAAGTATATTCCAAGTAAGATATACAGCCCAGTCAACTTCTGGATTTATCAAGATACTATACTTTTAGTATTATTTGGAGGTTTGCCCTTAGTAAGCATAAAGATAAAAAGTAAAGATCTTGCAGATGGATTTAGAAATTATTTTGAATATTTGTGGAAAATGGCTAAAAAATGACAGCAAGATACAATATAGGCCTATACTGGAAAGGCAAAAAACAGCCCTTAGAAGTAAGAAAAAAGAATTCTAAAAGCTTAAAGAAAGCATATAAGGAAGGAAGGCATAAAAAAGTCTGGGAAGGAAAGCATTTTTCTAAGGAACATAAAGAAAAGCTTAGAAAAAGCAATATAAAAACATGGCAAGATGAAAAGCTAAGGCAGAAAGTAGACAAGATAATGACTGATTGGTGGAAAGAACATCCGCATATAAAGAAAGCAAGAAGTGAACAGCTGAAAAAATACTATAAAGAAAATCCTAAGGCATTCAAGGAATTCATGGAAGGCGGAAAGAATTCCTCACAGCTGACTAGAAAAACTAAATTCAGCTGGAAAGTCAGAAGTATTGGGGAGCAGAAAATAGCTAATTTTCTCTATGAGAGAAAAATTAAGGCAGAATATGAAAAAATTACTCTCAAGCTTGACAGCTGGCTGTGCACACCTGATTTTTATCTACCTAGTTTCAACGTGTTCGTTGAATATTATGGAGGACATCCTAAAGCTGAAAAAAAGAAACGAAAAAAGAACAAGCTTTATAAAAAATACAAGATTCCTGTAATTGCAATTACTCCAGCGGAATTGCGGAATCTTGATAAGCATCTGATTAAGGATGCTGAGAAAAATAAAAGCAAGAATTTTTCCTGGAGGAGATTTAGGATATGAAAACTAACTGGAAAAAAGTCTTTGTAATAATTGTACTATTACTTTTATTTGGGGTAGTAATTACTATTGCCCTAGGAAACATTGACAAGATTGCTATATTATGGAAGACTCCTTGATGCGAAAAGTCTAAAAATTAATATTAACTCTAAGGTTAATGAAAGCGCTCTCTTTAAAACAACCTTGGGCTGAATTAATCCTCCAAGGAAAGAAGAAAGTTGAAATCCGAAAATGGAATACAAAGTTCAGGGGAGAATTCTTTATTCATGCTTCTAAAGTCCCAGATGAAAAAGCCATGAATAAATTTAATTTCGCGGAACTGCCTTGTGGATTTATTGTAGGAAAAGCCAGACTGGCAGATGTAAAGAAGTATAAGGATTCTGAAGAATTTAAGAAAGATAAAGAGCTTCATCTGGCTACAAGTGACTGGGGAGAGTATGGATTTATTCTTGAGAAGGTGGAAAGGGTGGAGGGGGTGGCGTGCAAGGGGAAGTTGGGATTTTGGGAATTTAATGGAAAGGTCTTAAAGATTCTCTGACACTTACAATCAACTTATCCTGCATACTTTTATCAAAAGATTTGAATAAAACAACATCTCTTCTATCTTCTTCATATAGATTCAATTTAGATAAAATTGAGTATCCCATACATCCCATTAATTCTATTAAATCATGCTGAGTTTCTCTTGCATCTACTATCATTGCATCACAGTCTCTTTTATCTTCTACTTCTGCTTGTCTAATGAGAAATTGAGCGAGATATCTTCCCCTAGCCTGAGGATTTATTCTGAGATTTTTCATCTCTCTTACTCTTGGAAGTTCCTTATGCAGTTGCCAAACAATATCTCCTACTAAAATTCCATTAGAATAAGCGAGGCCTGCTCTTTTGTATCCTGAATGCAGTTCTGATTCTGCCTTTTGCACCCATTCATCATAATGTGGATATTGTAAATCTTGTCTTGCGAGAAAATCTACTGTTTGTCTTACTTCTTCTGCAGTTTGTACTGATCTAAAGGCGAAGTCAAATGGCATGACTATTTATCTTATTTAGATTTATAAGAATTATTATGTTGGAAGATATATGGTGAGTAAAATGCCAATTTAGAAAATAGCCGCCGCCACGCTCGCTGAAGGCGAGCGTGCACCGAAAGATTTATTGCTTTCTAGTATAGAATTATTTAAATACCTTAAAATAAACCAAAAGCATGGGAAAGGCTAAAAATACAACTCAAGCAGCTGCAGAGAGAGGAGAGTACGATATTTTAGGAAATACAGTAGAAGAGCTTGCTGGAGAGTTTTATTTCTGGGATGTTATAAAAGTGTTTAAAGCAGAGCATGGACTAGACGAAATTGATTATAGTGATAGAGTTCCAGTACAAGTAGGAAAGAGAAAAGGAGAGTATAGGGGTATTGAGCAGCATATTGATGCACCTCAAGCAATAACAGTTGAATTAAGAAAGCCACTAGGGGGAGAGAAAGTCAAACCTCAGATAGTAATTCCTTCAACTTTTGAATATAAAGGGCATAATATTCCTGTAAGAGGGTGGTATGATGAAAGATTTCCAGAGGGTTTTGGAGGAAATCATGGATCTTTTCATTATGGAGCTGATGGTGCTCTTTATGGTTAACAAGGTAGTGGGCAAGCTAGATTGCAATTAAGAGAAAATTTATTTCTTAGCTATTTTCCAGAGTAGATTAAACTGTTCCTTAAAATCATTGGTCATTTCTTTATTTTTAATTAAAATAGTAATTATAGGATCTTTTTCAATAGTTATCAAAGTTACATCACCTAAAGTTTGAATAGAAGTCATTGAAGGATGGGGAAGATATTTGATTTTGGAATTATCCTGAGAGTAAAATTTATCTTTTCTTGCTTCTTCTGCTGCAATCTTTAAAGTTTTTAATTTCAATTCTTTTCTTTTTTTATAAACATAAAACTCAAGTAAATTCTGGAGCTCTTTAGAATATTTTTTTCTTTCAACAATACTATATACAAAAAGATTCTTATCCTTATCAGCTTCTTTGAATAATAAAGAATAAGCTGTTCTTTGCCCTTGAACTCCAAAGAATATCTCTACAAAAGTTTTTTCTTTAACTTGATTATATCTTTGCTTTAATTTTGGAAGTTCTTGATTAAACTCTTTTCTTTTTTCTAAAAGGCTATTAATATTTTCAGTTACATAATCAGTTATTCTGTCAGGGGGAGAAGGCACGAATAATTTGACTTTATTCTTCACAATATAGCTAACTAATCCTTTTCTTTTTAGTGAATCAAGAACTTCGTATATCCTGCCAGAATTTAATCCTGCTTTCTTAAGTATATCGCCTGATTTTGCCTCTCCTAAATCTAACAAAGCAAGATAAACTTTAGACTCAGTGGGAGTTAAGCCTATTTTCTCTAATATTTCTTTCATAACTTATCAAAATCAATCTCCTATATAAATCTTATTATTACTCCACACTGTAGGTGGGGTAATAAATAAAAGCAGGAAACTAGAGTCAGAGTCAGGAGAAAATAAAATGATAAATATGACTTTAGACGATGCTTGCAGAATTTTGAATATATCTGGAGATGCAGATATAGGTTCAATAAAAAAAGCTTATAGAAAAAAAGCTATTGAAACTCATCCAGATCTAACTAAAGATAACGGGGAAAGATTTAAATTAGTGAATACTGCTTATGAATTTCTCAAAAACAATTTTAGCTTTCTGAAAACAAAGAAAGTTGTAGATATTCCTGTAAATCCTGATAATTACTGGGATGGCTTGATTATGCGCATGGATCCTATAGAAAAAAGATTTAGATTTAGTGCAGATGTGCCTGACTGTGAATGGGATTTAAGAAATAAGTATGTCCTGCTTAAGGGTGTAGGAGCTATTAGCAAGCAGTGGGGAGTTATATTAGTTTCATATGATATTGATAGGTGCCCTATTCATTATAATTTAATATGGGAATATAGGAATCATGTAGATAACGCTCGTGTAGATTGTTTAGGAGGAGGCTGGCTGGATATTGATTGGAGCAGAAACTTAGATAGTGGAGATGCCACAATAAAAACATATGGGGAAAGTGGAGATTATGGACCGCCTGCAAGCTTGTTATTAGTCAGGACTTGCCTGGATTCAATGGTTAATGACTATCTTGGATATACTAAAGAGTATATGACTTTTGATATTAAGTGAGGGGGAAAAGTCTAAAAATTGCCATTAGACTTCTAATCTTTCTATTGACCTTTTAAGATTTCCTCTTGCTTGCTGCTCATATTCGGTGAAGAAAAAATCAGTCAAATAAATTCTCTGACTTAAAAATCTTTGAAGAATCTGTTTCCTATGAGTCTTGTAAACTTCTTCAGGCACCCAGCTATATTCCTGCCTAATTCCTGTATCAATTTTGAAATAAGGGTCTGGCTTTCCTAACATTGACAAATCAATATCAAGCATTAATTTACCATCAATATCTTCAGGAATTTCTAAGTATTTTGTCAAAAGAATAAGTCTTGAAACTTCATCTGCAAATTCATTTGGCATTTTAAGCTTCTGACAAAGTAAACAAGCAAATTCAGCACTTTTTTCCTCATTGTCTGAACGAGTTGTATCATAAATAATATCATGAAACCACAATGCAAATTCCAATTCATTAGGATTGGCTGCAAATTCCTTAACTCTATCAAATTCACTAATTGAGTTAGCAATATGCCAATCAAGTGTGTGGTAATATCTTAAAGGATGAGAGTATGCTTGCTCAATTAATTTAAAATAGTAGTCAGAATTGCCCTGAGCTCTAACATTTTCAAAAAATTCGTTCCATCTATCTTGTATCATTTTCCAAACCTATCGGCAAACATTTGGTAAACCTCCTCAGGAACATACTTCTTGATTACGTCCTGCCAACCTTCAGGACCAATCAAACCTTTAACTAAGCTAGAACTAATCTCTGCAGATTTTCTTGGAGGAATTAAAAAAATAGTAGTTATACCATATTCATTTCCGTTAGAAAAATTTATGATATCTTCATTTATATAGCGCATTGCCCTCTCATATTCATAATCTTGGTTGTTCCTTATCCCCCTAATAAGATATTTAGCGTCCTTTGATTTTGCATATTGTACAAGATATTTGAAATCAAAGCTGTCAATCTCAATATTAGGACAATCTTTAGTCACTTGAGCAATCATAGAAATCCTTTCTTCTAAAGAAAACATTGAAGCTTTTGCAGGATTAATACCTACGGCAACAATTAGATTATCGAACATATAAGAACCTTCCTGCATCATCCATAAATGTCCGTTAGTTACAGGGTCAAAACTCCCAGCATATACTGCCTTTATTGGGGTGCTTCTATCTTGTAAGTTTTTATCAACCATGACTAATTAAATATTACTATCAAAATAAAATCTTCGAGAGTAATTTTTGAGAAAAAGGTAAAATTTATAAATATATTACCTTTTTTAGATATATGGACTTAATAGATAAAAAATTGATATGCGAACTTGATTTAAATTGCAGACTGCCCTTGACAAAAATAGCAAAAAAACTCAGAGTGGGAAGAAATGTTGCTGACTATAGAGTAAAAAATCTTGAAAAACAAGGGATAATAAGAAGATATATTTGCTCAGTAAACCTAGGAGTGCTTGGATATAAAACCTATAAAATTTATTTTAAAACAAGAAACATAAAGATAAAAGAGCAAAATTTCATCAGATATATCTTGAAAGATAAAAGAGCAATACACTTTTTAAAAACAGAAGGAGAGTATGATTATTCTGTAACTGTGGCTGTTAAAAACATTCTCGAATTGGATAAATTTATGATGGATTTGAAAAATAAATTCAGAGAACTAATAAAAGAGTATTCAATAAGTATTGTGGTTTATTCAAAAATATTCAAGTTTCAGAAGCTATTCTTAAACAACATAAAAGAGGTGAAATTTGAGAGATATTCTGGAGAGGAGAAAATAATTAAGATAGATGAAAAGGACAAGAGGATAATAAATCTTCTTTCACAAAATGCTAATTTGCCACTTGTAGATATTGCTGAGAAACTAAGGCTTTCAATAGATATTGTTAAATATAGGATGAAAAATCTATCAAAAAATGTAATAAATTCATATAGGGTAATAATAAATTTCGATAAAATTGGGTATTATCACTATGTTATTATGCTACAAATAAAACAAGCCACTAAACAAGATGAAGAAAAACTGATTTCTTATTGTTCTCAAAAAAAGAATATTATGTATTGTGTCAAGAGGATAGGAGTATATGATTTTGAAATCAATGCAGCAATTACTGATATAAATGATCTAAATAATTTCCTTTCTGAAATCAAGGAAAAATTTGGAGGAATAATTGATTCTTATGGTATTCTGATAAATAGCGAACTAATAAAGCTAAATTATGTGCCTTTTTGAGGTTTAAACAGCCTATTTTTTAGCAATTTTCCATAATAATTGAAACTGTTTTCTATAAGTTTGAGCAAGAAATTTACTTTCAATAAGCAATCCATGAAGAGGTTCAGTAAAAGTAATAATAGCCACTTTATCTCCATAAATAAAAGTGGATGTAGGATCAAAGTACTGTTTAGGGAGAAATCTATAGGTAGTAGTTTCTTTATGCCCAGGAAGATAATTATCTCCTTCTCTAACTAAGACTTTTTCTTTTAATTTACTCTTTTTCATCTGAGAAAAAAACTGTTCCATGATAATAGAGTCAGTTTGCATGAATTTCTTTTCATCTACTCCAATTACTAAACTTTCCTGACCTTTTTTTAAAGTAGTGAGGATATCTTTTTGAATTACTCTTACTACTTTTTTTCCAGAATAAAGTGAAGCTTTAGTTTCTTCTTTAGAAGATTTTTGAAACTCCTCAAGTTTGGGAATTACTTCCTCTAATTCTTTAAGTTTGTCTCTTTCAATTTCAATCAGATGTGAGGGAGAAGCTGCTTCAAAGAATCTTTTATTATCTTTGATTATAAAAGAAGTTAGTCCTTTTTCTTGCAATCTCTCTAAAGTATCATATACATAAGGCCTATACAAGCCAGATCTTTCAGCTATTTTAGAAACAGTAGAAGGCCCTATTTTCAACAAAGTAAGATAAACTTGGATCTCATTTTCAGTTAACCCAGTTTGTTTTAGTATTTCTTTCATAATTTATGTAGGAAGTTAATGTTTTTAAAGTTGTCGCTAATTGTACGACAATACTTTAAATAGTGATATTAGGATGCTCTGAAGAGTTAAAATGAAGAAAATTAATAGAAGCCTGCAATCTTTAGAAGAAGAAGTTCAAGCTGAAAAAGATAGAAGAGAGTATGAGGAAGAAGTAAAAGATCTTAGTAATAAAATAGTGAGTATTAGAATGCATAATCCTTCTTTTGGAAAAATAAGAGAATTGGAATTAGATTCTGAAAAAATAGAACTCTATGGGGAGCTTGTAAGAGGTATTGACAATAGAATACATCCTTCTAAATCTCTAAATTATGTTCTTAAAGGCGTCACTTATTTGGGAGGACTTGTAGGCATGCTTTTAGGGATAGCTGGATGCTTATATGGGCTTTCATTATTAGATTTGCCTGAAAGTGAGGAAGGGGGCTTGGCCCTACTTGGGGTACTTTTTGGAGTTTTTGGAGATATTGGTTGTGGAGTGGCTGCTCTGCAATATTTAGATGAAAGCCATATGCAAAAAAAAGTAGCCAAACAGATATTAGAACATCAAGATTATCTATCTGGATTAGTAGAAGATTTTAGTAATCTTTCAAATCAAAGTAGGTACTTTTTAGAAGAAATTGAAAATAGAAAACAGAAAAATTTTTATGTTAAAACTGCTAAAAAATTATACAGAGAGATTAAACCTATTGAAAGAGGGTTAAAAGGGAATATAGGTGCTGTAAAGAGATATTGTGAAGTTGTGGATTCTTTTATTTAGGGCGGCAAAAGTAGAAAAGCTTAAAAATACTTAAAATATACAAGTTCAACCTGGTAGAAAGAGTTCTTGATAAATTTAAAATGAGATTTGATGAGGAGCCAGAAAAGATTTTGGGAAGGATGCTACAAGATCCACTTGAAAATTTAGAATCTATTTGTTTGTTTAATGATATGTGGGAAAGAGATTTGGAGTATGCTCAGAAAGGCAGAATTGGAAGGCTTCTATCTAGAACTAAAAATAGACTTACTCCTAAAAGAGTTCTTCTTGCGCAGCCTGAAAAACATTCAACTACAAGAATAAGGCAAGAAGCAAATATATTTGTGAGATATGCTTATTTAGCAGAGACTTTATGTAAAAATTTAGGATGGAAAGACGCAGAGGGAGCCCACTGGTATCAAGGGAAAATTGAACCAACGGAACAAGAAGTAGAAGATACTCCTTTAATGATGTCAGAAAATATGGATAGAGTCTCAACTGATATGGTTGTAAGCAAGGAAATTATTCCTGTAATAAAAGAAGAAAGAATATTAGAGGTATTTTTTGATGGATATTATAGAGAGCCTAATATAATTCGTCCAAAAGTTAGATTTGAACTTAAGCAAGAAGTTGATGGAGAATATGTAACAATATCTAGAGCTTTTCCTGTAAATGAATTCCAAACTGCACTGAGTGATCAAGGTTTGGCTCAACGTAGGCGTCCTCCAGTAGAAGAAGAACTGATGGAAAGTGCGGTTATAAATCCTTGGTTTGTATGGCAGGGATTAGAACAAGAAATGACTCCAAGTTTAGTTTATGAAGCTTTTGTTGAACATTATAAAAAGAAATTTTTTGAAATGATGAATACTCCAGGATACTTTTATCATAATCATCTTTTGAGATTTAGATCAATTGCTAGTAATATAAGTGGTCTTGATCCCGAATCTAATGGATTAAATATACCAATTGAAGAATTAAGAAACTTAGAAGAAGCGCTTGAGGAAATAGACCATTCTGGTGAATTACTAGGAATTAAAATCCATAGAGCAGAGAGAACAATTGAGATGCTGACACAGAAATACTCTCGATTAAAATATAGTAAAAGAGGGGGTAAAGAAGAAGGTGAAGAAGGAGAAGCTGTGTATGAAGAACCTGATGCAGATATAAGAGAAGATGTACAAGAGTCTCCTTTAGAAGCAGAAACTAAGAAAGAGAGAGATTCTGGAAAGAGAAAAATGGGAAGAGTGCAAGATACAGAGGCATATTCAATTAATGGATTTAGAAGAGATATTGGAATTTCAGTTAGGTCTATGTGGGAAGCTAACTATGCAAGAATACTTATGTATGATGGGGTAGATTTTGAATATGAGCCAGATACATTTGTACTGGACGTGCCAGAAAGTGCAAGGCCTCTTTTTGATGGAAAAGAGCAAGTAAGATATACTCCTGATTTTCATATTACTGGGACTCATAGATATGTGGAAGTAAAAGGTGAATGGCATGATGCTCATGGACAGGAAACTGCTCATAAAATAATGCTTTTAAAAGCAAAGCATCCTGAAATTACTGTGGAGACGGTAAGTACTGATGATTATAGAAAATTAGATGCAGAATATAGAGAGAAAATTAATGATTCTGAGGATTTTGTGAGATGGGAATATGGTGGAAGAAAAAGAGGCCGTAATTTAGCTACTCATCCTGATGAGTTTAAGTAGGGCGTCAGAGGGGCTGAAGGTTTTTATAGTTCTTTACCCTAACTTAAAATGCCAAGAAAAATAGCCGCCTCCACGCTCGCT
>JBDRNU010000013.1:0-3021 GCA_043810775.1 archaeon
GGAAATTGAAAAAGAATTTGGGACTATATCTACTAGAACTTTCAGAGGAGGAACAAGAGGAGCACTGAAAATAGTATACTGGAGCAGTGTAGAAAAAATTTCTAGTTCAGTATTCCAGCAAAAGCTTGAAAAAGATATAGACTTAGGCAAGAATAAAGAGGATTTTTCCCCTTTTGATATATTTCAGCATATTCAAGATAAAAACAAGAAAGTCCAGCAGTCAGCAAATGAAACTGAATTAATTGTAAAAGATGTTTCGCAAATACTTGAAAAAACTGAAAAACAGCTCCTTATTCTCTCAGGGAATGTATCTTTCATTGAATTCCCCAAGCTTCTTGAAAAAATAGAATCCCTAGTTAAAGCTGGAATAAGCATAAAAATAATTTCAAGAGTAGACCTTGTTTCAATGAGTAATATAGAAAAGCTCCTCTCCCTAAATTTCAAATACAGAAAAGAGTTAATTGAAGTTAGGCACTTGGAACAGCCACTGCGGGCTTTTATCTCAGATAATAAAATCTTCCAGATTAAAGAGCTGACAAAAAAAACACGCAATTCAGAAAAGCAATACTACCTATCTTATATTATAAAAGATAAAGACTGGACTAACTGGATGTCAAGAATATTCTGGAAGTTCTATTCTAACTCAATTGACTCAATGAAGAGGATAGAGGAGTTAAAGAAATTAAAGTAATTGGAGTCTAATAATTATTCTATTTTTAAAAAATAAGTTCTTAATTTTTGAGTTGTAACAAAAACGAAAGATTTAAAAAGTTTTAACTTACTCTAATTAAAAGTAAAAGTAAAATGGCTGAATTACAATTTAATTATGAAAAAACATGTGCATGTCTTCCTGCTGTATTTAAGTTAAAAAATACGGAACATGAAAAATACCTACCCTTAATCCTAAGTAGTATTCTAGGTTCTTTATCAACTCCTGAAACTCCCGAATTTCAAGCACAATTTGAAAATAGCCCAGATAACCTAGAGACACAAGTTGATATGTATGCAACTTTACTTGACAATGTATGTGTTAGATTAAGTAAAGGAATTAAAAGACTTGAAGCAGATGAAAAAAAAGCTCAAGAACTATCTTCTGAATTTGAAAATATGGTAAGAGCAGTTTATGCTACACTAGCATCGAGTGAACTTGTTCCGTTGAAAGATGACACAGCTCTTTTTGCAGGATATCTCATAGAGAAATTTGGTGACAAGAAACCTACAACTGAAATAATAGAAGCTTCAGTAAACACTTATCTGGAAAAACTCAAAGTTAAAGAATACTTAGATGAACAAGGAGTTACAGCTCAATTAATTGCTAATTTGGAAGCTGCACTCTAACTCAATTGACTCAATGAAGAGGATAGAGGAGCTAAAGAAATTAAAGTAATTGGATTCTAATAATTATTATGGAAAAAATAGAATCATATAATGATGATGAAAAAAGAGTGCTTATTGAAAGCAGTAGTCCAAACTTAACCGAGCGAATAGCAAGTGCCTATCGAAGTTCAACTAATTGGGCTAGAGAAAACTGGATTTTTATGGCCTCATCAGCCTATTTTGCTATTGGAAATGGTATGGATTATATAACTACTAAGATTGGAGTAGAACAATTTGGTGCCCAAGAGTCTAATCCGTTAGCAAACTTTCTTCTTGACGTGGGGGGGATGAATGCTATTGGTACAGCAAAAGTTGGGATTACACTGGCAGGAATAGGGTTCTTCTATAAATTAAACAATAGGTCTGATGATATATTCTTAAAACATGCTGGTGATATTAATCTTATTGTTACAGGAACACTTTTTTATGCTTTTGCACTAGCTAATTATGTGAATTTGTAAAGAGTAATCATTAATAATTATATTGATTTTCTGGAACTCTTTTGCATTTCTAGGTCTTTCAGCTAATAAGAAAAAATTAGGACTAAAAATAAGTAAGTTTATAAAAACAATAATAATTACAAAATATAATGAGAATAGTCCCACCATATATGCATAATCAGTACATGGAGTCATGGAAACAACTTTTTAGGCATTTCAAAGCCAGTGATATGGGTGTAAGGGAATATGAAAAAGAAAAAAAGAAACTTGAATCAATATTGGAGGATTATATAATCTCTACTGACTCGCTTATAGAATATATCTTTCTATTAAAAACTCATTGTGTAGAAGAATCTCCTAGAGCTTTATTAAATCATGAAAATAATCATATTCTGGCAGCCCTGAAGTGGGCATCAATACATGGTATTGAACTAGACTCTATTAATTATAGTTTTTATGTTACTGGTAATGACATGTCTTTTGCTAATCCTATAAGGACAATTGGTTTTATTGGTTTTAGTAATTTAGGTGATAAATTAGGATACAAAAAGGAACTATATCTTGATTTTCTTTATTTTGTTTTTGAAAATTCAGAAGCTTCTAAATCAGATGAAAGGATATATGGGTAAGTTAATTTTTTGAACGAGGAGTCAGTTATGTAGTTCTAACAAATTTTGACCAAAAGGCAATCCTTTTTAATTAGTAACTTAATAGTAGTTACAAATAGGAAGCTTTATAAAGTATAAATAAAATTTATTTATTATGAAAATTAATATAGATTATGAAGTATTGAAGGCAACTATTGATAAAGCTAAAGTTAAATTTGGCCATCAATTTGAGTATAAAGATAAAACATTTAATGTATTTACTTGTAGACATACAAAAGAAAATGAAGAAAATGGTGAACTCCCTGTTTTTTGGACATCCAATTCTTCAACAGCATATTATGATATTTACATCGCAACAAATGCTGTAAAAAAAGAATTTAGAAAACCAGTCCTATTGCATGAAACTCTTGAAGCATTTTTGTTTGAAGATTTTTTTGAAGAATTTGATATAAGAACTGCAAAAGGTATAGCTCATGAAATTGCAAAAGGATATGATAAAAAATATGCAAGAGAAGCATTAAGTGATGAATTATTTGAAGAGTATTTGCAATTAAGAGAAAAACTGAATACTAGTTTTTTTGGAAGATAAGCTCAAA
>JBDRNU010000014.1:0-17973 GCA_043810775.1 archaeon
CTTCTGGCATGCTTTGATACTATATTAGGCATTTATAAGTTTTTCTATAACTGACTTATTAGGTAATAAAATAACTGATTTTAAATCTTATAACTTTTGTTATGAATAAAAACAAACTCATTCCTATTAACAATAAAATTAGAGTCCAGTGCATTTTCTCTTTTCTTATTGAGTAGAGTATTGAAAAAAGAAACAAGGGAAGGCCATATCTTCCGAGATTGCATATCTGGCCCTTGAATAAAAATTCCTGCAATATTAAAATTGAGATTACCTGAAATACAACAAGATAGAAGAATATATCAAATCTATCTTTTAGATTGATTATTTTATCTTTGATTAAAATTACCCCCTGAATAAGGGCATATAAAAAAACAGGAACAGAGCTTAAATAATAAATCAGTAATTTAAGGCTAAGGCTTAAATCAGTATTTTTTATATAGTTAAAAAATCCAATAAAGGGAAGAGTGGTATGGGAGGAATTTGCCAAAAATCCAGTATTTCCATAAACTGAATATATTATTATATTAAAGATTAAAAATGGAACCAGAGATACTGCCATATAAAGTGAATTTTTCCATTCTTTTTTTGCAAGAAAAAATATGAGTATTGAAAAAATAATCACTACTGATGCCTCCCGTGTTAGTGTGGATAATACAAAAAATATAAGTGAGAGTGCCACTTTTTTTCTTAAAATCAGATAAATACCTATTAGTATGAACATAATCATCAGGGGTTCAGTAAGATTTCTCATAAAACCAAGTATATATCCTGGATTAAATGCCCATAGGTAAGCATAATTCAAATTTGAATTAAATAATTTTAGTATTTTAATAAAGAAAAAAGTTCCTACTAAAATTGCAACTAAATTAACATATATTAGTGTAAATGGAATTAAATCATCATTTCCAAAAGAAAGCAATTTAGAGATAAATGGATAAAGCACTCTCTGATTTCTAAGACCATCTACATTATTTCTAAAGTCCTGTGCCATTAAATAATAGAACTGCCCATCATACCCATTGCTGTTTTTAAAGACTACAAGATTATCTGGAATTTCACCATAAAATAAGTCAAGATTGCTTTCAGACAGCTCTGAGAATGCACTTAAATTATAGTCAAATTTAGATATGTAAAATACAACGCAAAAAAGATATAATATTAAAATAAGTATTAGGATTCTTTGTTCTTTTTCTAGTTTAAGCTTCATTTTTGATTAATACTACTAATTCCAGTTTATAAATGCTATTTCTTAAGGTAGCCAACTAGAGATATGGTTAGTATTCCGAGCAAGATGCCTATCCAAAGATAAGTGTCAAGAAAAAAGCTATAGGATTTCACGAATAAAGGAACTGTAATAATTGCATCAAGTATTATTCCTGTTAGGGCCATTATTATTCCTACGAGCAAACCTTGTTTTGCACCTGCCTTAATCTTCTTGCCATTAAAGTATACTAAAGCTGTGACTAGCGCCAGAATTACTGCAAGAATATAATGAATAATATAATAAACTGTTCCTGCTTCCAATTTGAAACCAAACATTAAAATTGAAACTTCAAAAAATATCATCATCCAGAGTAATGCTCCGAATAAAACTGCTCTTTTTAGATTTATCATTATTATAAGAACAAATTTATGTTTTTAAGTTTTATGCTACAGTTTCTTTTTTTAAATCTTCAAGATATTTCCTTAAACCTTCTTTAACTGTTAATCCTTCATATTTTGCTCCAAACTCTTCAGTGTAATCCATACCTTGACTTGTAGTTGTAACTAGTTGCAATAAGGGAGATTCAGGATTTACTATTCTTAATTCTTTTTGAGCTTGTTCAATATCTGCTAAAACTTTTGTTCTTTCTTCTAAAATACCCATGAGAAGTAGTATAAGTAATGATTTAATTAGATTATTATTATAGGATATATATTATTGATTTATTTATTAGTCTCGCCTAAAAGTTTTATTGTATCAATTCACCATAGCCGATAAGCCTCCAGTGTCCTTTGATATTTCTAGCTATACCTATATTTTCGCCTTTAAATGGGACCACTGGTATTTTTAGTATAAGTTCAGCTTCATCATCTCTTGCACTTAAAACAGTTCCGACTGTAATAGCTGTATTTATGCTGAGAAGAAGCATTTCATTAGACCTAATATTTTCAACTGGAGATTTTTCAGTGCTTCCTAAAATTTCCTTAAATAAATGAAATTTAATTTTAACTTTTGAGGTTATATCTGCAAGCTGGCCTTGAAGTGATGCAACACATCCTGCTAAACTATCTGCTTTTGTAACTGAAGGGTCAAGTGCTGTCTGGATTGCCAGACTTCCTCCTGGAGTTGCTTCCTTGATAGGATGAGCTCCTCTTTGAAGCCCCATAATCCTGGTTTTTACTGATTCATACTTAATTTGATTTTGTTCTTTATAATTAATTCCTGGCTTTATCTCGATTTCATCCCCTATTTTAAGAGTGCCTTGTTTTAGGGAGCCTCCTAAAATACCTCCACTAAGCTTGTCAATTCCAGTTCCTGGCCTGTTAATATCAAAGCTCCTTGCAATTACAAAGCAGGGTTTTTCTTTTAGATTTCTCTGAGGAATTGGAATTTTCGTAAGCTCTTCTAAAATCTTATCAATATTTATTCCCTGCTGGGCTGAAACTGGTATAATCTGTGAATTTTCGGCAATTGTGCCTTTTATAAATTTTTTAATATCTTCATAACTTTTTTTAGCTTGTTCTTTAGTTATTAGGTCAATTTTATTTTGAACTATAATTACATTCTTAATGTTTTTTGCCTTTAAAGCTATTAGATGCTCGCGAGTCTGAGGCTTTATTCCTTCGTTGGCTGCGATTACAAGCACAGCTGCATCCATAATTGCTGCTCCTGAAAGCATAGTGGCCATTAGCATTTCGTGTCCTGGAGCGTCTACAAAAGTAATATAACGAACTGGATTTCCTTTTTCTATATTAAATTCGCTTCCTTGTTTTCTGATAATTGCATCTGCATATCCAAGCTTAATTGTAATCCCACGCTTTAATTCCTCAGAATGCGTATCTGTCCACTTTCCAGTCATCCTATGGAGAAGAGTTGTTTTTCCGTGGTCAATGTGCCCCACTATTCCTATATTCAGAACTTCCAGCTTAGAAATGTCTTCATTGTTTTCCATATTTATTTGTATGAGAAGGAGTTTTTAAAAATATGCTTTCTAATATTCTATATTTTTAAACCACAAAAATCTGAATTTATGAATATTTTTGATGTTTTAAAGATTTGGTGGAAGGAAAAACCAGCATTTTTCTTTTATCAGATTCTAGAAAATACCAAGCTGAGCCTGCATAGGTTTTATATCCTAATTCTAAAACTTCTTCATCTCTTTTTTCTGTTAATGGAAAGACTACTATTTCTTCAAGAGCTCGCTCAATTATAATCTGTCTAGATTCTTCTCCAAATAAATTTGGAGTTTGGGCATAGTCTAGAACTTCTTCAACTGAAGCATAGTGCCCATCTAATAA
Source organism: archaeon (assembly GCA_043810775.1). GTDB lineage: Archaea > Nanobdellota > Nanobdellia > Pacearchaeales > GW2011-AR1 > JBDRJD01. Next base: position 3,502 of record JBDRNU010000014.1, read on the forward strand.
AATTGGCGGAGGCAAGATAGTAGCCATTTTAAGTATTGATTTTCCATTACTGGATTGATGCTCAATTTGGTTATTAAGAATTGGAGCAAACCAGTCAGCTCCGAAAACAAAACCAAAATGTGGAATTGGCTGCTTTAAACTAGAAATATATTCTGATGCTCTTTGAATAATATGGCCAGTGACACTTATCTTAAATTCTTTATGATTAGTCTGATTCATAATTTTTCAGGCAATAAGGAGTTTATAAATATTATTATGCTTTTAGATTAGATTTGAGAAACTGGATAATCTCTCCTGGCTTGTTTATTATCTCATATAATCCAAAATAGCCCTCATTTTCCGGAACTTGAATTACTACTGCATCAACATCTTCTGTTCCATTTCTGCTTAGTAATACACTAGGAAGAATATATTTTTGCATAGTATTAGGGCTGGTATCTTCTATTATCCCCAATCCTATTGCATAATAGCCTAATTCTTCAGCTTGGCTCAACACACAAGTTATACTATCACACTGGATATCTAAACTATTTAGTTTAGCTAGTGGCATCTCTATTTTCTTGTTTATCATATTAGAATTAAGCTTTTTTTTGTTCAGTTGGCTGCTCAGCAGGAGCATCTTTCTTGAAAATATCCTCTAGCTTTTTGCTTCCTGCTTTTATTACTTTGATATTAATCTGAATAGTATCTTTAGAAATCTGATTTCCGCGGACTGTCTTTTTTAGGCGAAGACCTTTAGGGTTTGTATTTCTTCCTTTTTTTCCTTCTCTTCTTGGCTTAGTATGCATGCCGGGCCCGTAACTAAGCAATACCTTGCGCAAGTTTGGACCTTCTTCCTGCTTTAAGCCCGGAAATCCAGCTAGGTCTGAAGTGCCTGTAATTTCAAGCTCATATCCTGCAAGGTCGGAATTTATTTCTTTTCCATCTAGCTTTTCTCCAATCTTGCGTCCTTCAAGAAGCTCGTTATCTAGCTCAAGCTTATAGGTTTTACCCTTATCACTAAGATTAATCTTAAAACTCATGGAAATGAATAATTCTGGAGCTTTTTAAAGCTTGTTATTAAAAATATAAATTATTAAAAATAAGGAAAATATGAATTTTTATGGGAGCTTGGCTCTGTAATTTTTCAGAATTTGAAAGAAATCAAGATAAACTAAATCAGTGGGTTTTAAATTTCAGGTATTTTTCTAATGATGGGAGCTTGAATAAAAGTGTGAAAGTTAAAGTTCCAAGAGTAGTTAGTGTTCCCAGTGGTTTTATTCATAATAGAGATGCTTCCAGCTTTGAACAAAAAATCAAGAATCACGAGTTTTTCTCTGGATTTCCACTAGAAAGAAAGACTCACGGAAGATTTTCTGTATTTAATATTCAGCTTCCAATGTATTATGAACTAATGAGAATATTAAATGATGAGTTTGACGGAAAATTCCAAACTGGAAATTATGACAGATTTTTGAAATATTCCGGGGAGTTTCCTGAAAGAATAGCTGATATTTCTCAGGACTTAGAAGCTAAATTTATGAAAGAAGATGAAATTGAGCTAGAAAGTCTAGAGGGCATTAATTTTAGACAGTATCCTGATTGTTTTCCAAGTGCTGAGGCTTTAAGCCTTGCTCCGTATGTAATTATTGACATTGAAAAGCCGCTATGGAAAAAACTTCATGAAAAAAAGCAGATTGACGCCAGGAAGAAAATCAAGAAGCTTGAAAGAAGATGGGAAATTTTAGATGAGAAAAAGAGAAAATATGACAGTGGGAGAAGCAAGAAGCAGTTGACAAGCAACGAGCTGAAGATGTATGAAAAACTCAGCAAAAGAACTAGCCAAAGAAGAAATGCCATTAGCTTTCTTGAAAAAAAGCTGGAATTTTCAGCTGAAAAAGTTGGAATGGTCAAGCTATTTGAAGAAAAATATGATTCTGATATATCTTTTGTAGCTGTTAACTGGGTGGATCCAAGGACAAATACAGAAATAAAAGAGCTGTTTGTACTAGACCCTAATGAAGAGTTTCAAGAATTTAGGGATTATAATGGTTATCGGATTTTAAGATTCAAGCAGGAAGAAGAGATAATTGAAGCTTTAACTGAGAGATTTCATGAAAGGAAACCCCTTATTTCATATGGGCATAATCAGGTTTATGATATTACACAGCTGACTTTTGCATCTAATGAAAGCAAGAAATTATTTGACCCTGCTGTTAAAGGAGTTAAGCCAAGAAGAGATTTTGTTAGATTTTTTCTGCAGAGACTTAGACAGGATTTGATTTATTTTGATACGTTATGGCTTAATAGGGATTTATTTAGGTTTTGGAGAGGTAAGAAAAGCTTGGGTGATAACCATAAACTCGAAGGTGAAGCAAAATCTTATGAAGTTGCGTTTAAAAAATCAATGACTCATGATGAATTAAGAGTATTTGAATTAGAAAGGCTGGTTGGACGAGATTTGGAAACTAGGAAAGCAGCAATGCAAGATATGTTAAAGTATGCAGCTTCTGATTTAGAAGTCACTCATGAAATTGTTAAGAGGATGAACTTTCTTCCATTTCTTGCGGCTATGAAAAAAGCAGCTCCATTTGCCACTTTAACTGATTTGGCTTTTTCCAATAATGTCATGAATAATCTACATGAGTATTCTCATTTTCAAGATTCAGAAAACTTGCAGTATTATGGATATTCACAAAAAGAAAGACAGGACGAGATTCAAATTTTTAAAAAAAGATTCACAAAGCTAAAGAGAGATATGGTCAGGTGGGCTTTTGATAAAGAGGGAATTGAAAAAGCCAGCAAAGGAGTTTATAATGGTGTGCATGAATTTTATCTTCCGCTAGAAGAGATGCTTAAAGATTTTTTGTTTAAGGTGCATCCTCAGCTTAAAGAGGTATATGCTGAATTTAAAGATGATGAATATGCGCAATTTGCTTTAATGCAAGAGTTAAAAGGGGGATTGAGGGATGTTCTTGTAGATTATTATTTTGCCAGAAGAGAGAGAAAATCATATGATCATACAAAGGAACAGACTAATACTGATGGAGAAAAGTTAGGTGAGTATTTTTCTATACTTGGGGAAAGGATTGACAGAGATGAACTTAACAAGCTTAAGGGAAGTTTCAGGTATTTAAAAAACCATTTTAGGAGTTTATACGTGGCACTAGATGGAAAAAAAGACAGAAGACTGATAATGCCTCCTAAAAATTTAGAGAATTTAGATATTTTTTATCCTAAAGCTATGGAAAATGATGTTGACTTGTTTTTATTGAGGGAACATGCTGGTGAAATTAAAGAGGGATTAACTAAAGCAAAAAAGAAAGACCTTGCTGCTTTTTTATCTAATTTTGATACTTTTATGGGATTAATAGAAAATATAGGTGAAAAGATAGGGGAATATGTTTTTGTTAATCCTTATGACCTGCTTTTTAGCTATGTTTATCATGACAGGATGGAACTTGCTAACAGGAAATTTTATGCCAGGTATGGATTTGAAGTCAAGCAGGTTAGCAAGGCAATTGGAGAGGCTTACTCTAAATTTGCCAGAGAGCTAGGTGAACTTGAAGACTGCAATTTCTTAGAATTTAAGGGAGATTATTTTTATGTTCAGTCTGAATCTAGGGCAGATATTCCCAGTGCAAGATATACTAGGACTATACCTAATTATTATCTTGGGGTGAAGCCTGAAGAAGCATCAAAACCAGAAAGTGTTGCAAAGTAATCTTTAACTGTTTCAGCACGCCTAATCATAATAAATTTACCATTTGTTTTTCTTAAAAACTCAGCTGACCTTAACTTCCCATTATAGTTAAATCCCATTGCATGCCCGTGAGCGCCAGTATTATGAATAACAATTATATCTCCAGGAACAATTTTTGGGAGTTTTCTTTGAATTGCAAATTTATCGTTGTTTTCACACAAACTTCCAGTAACATCATACACAAAATTTTTTGAAGAATTTTCTTTTCCTAAGACTGTTATTTCATGATAAGCCCCGTATAATGCCGGCCTCATTAGATTAGCCATACAAGCATCTAATCCAACATAATCCCTGTATTTATGCGATACGTGCCTGACTCTTGAGATTAGCCATCCGTGTGGGCCTGTAATTGCCCTTCCTGACTCCATTACTATTCTTAAAGGTTCAAGAGCAGTGCCCTTGATTATTTTATCGTATGATTCTTTAACTCCTTTGGAAAATTTATCCAAATCAACTTTTTTATCTTCTGGAGAGTATGGGATGCCTATACCCCCTCCTAAATTTACAAATTCTATTTTAATGCCTGTCTGTTTGTAAATTTTTAATGCAAGGCTAAAGAGCATCTCAGCAGTTTTAATTAAATATTCTTCATCTCTCATATTTGAAACTATCATTGTATGAAGGCCAAATCTCTTAACTCCTAATTCTTTAGCTTTTTTGTAAGCTTCAACTATTTGGTCATTAGTTAGTCCATATTTTGATTCTACTGGATTACCTAGTATTTCGTTGCCCCCCCTTAATAAGCCAGGATTATACCTGAAACATATTAATTCAGGCATTTTACCCAGTGTTTTTTCAAGGAATTCCAAATGAGATATATCATCTAAATTAATAATGGCGTTTAATTGATGAGCTTTTTGAAATTCTTCCTGAGGAGTGTCATTAGATGTAAACATAATTTCCTCATTTTTCATTCCAGCTGTGTTTGATAGCATTAATTCAGGAAGAGAGCTACAGTCAGCTCCCATTCCTTCTTCTTTTAGTATTTTAAGAATAGATGGATTTGGAAGAGCTTTTACTGCAAAATAATTTTTAAATCCCTTGACCCATGAGAAAGCTTTATTTAGTGATTTTGCTGTTTGACGTATGCGTTCTTCATCATAGATATGGAATGGTGTTGGAAAGCTTTTTATTAATTCTAAGATTTCTTTTTTTGTAAAAGGAATAGGTGTATGGCTCATCTTATAATTTCAAGTTTTCTTGAATACTTTTTATTGCTTGCTGAATATCTTCTCTGTGCCCAAAAGCACTTAATCTAAAGAATCCTTCTCCACATGGACCAAATCCAGACCCAGGTGTTCCAACAACATGGGCTTCATTTAGTAATTTATCAAAAAATTCCCATGAATTCATTTTGTTGGGGGTTTTTAGCCAGATATAAGGTGCATTTATGCCTCCGTATACTTTTAATCCAATTTGCTTTAATCCTTCCCTGATTATTCTTGCATTTTCCATATAATACTCAATTAACTCTTGGCATTCTTTTTGGCCTTTTGAACTTAAGGCTTTTAGGCCCCCTTCTTGGGCAATGTTCGAAGCTCCATTAAAAAATGTACATTGCCTGCGGTTCCATAAATTGTTTATTTCACCATGTGAAGTGCCTTCAGCTGTTAAATCTTCAGGCACTATTGTCCATCCTAGCCTTACCCCTGTAAATCCTGCTGATTTGGAAAAACTGTTAATTTCAATTGCGCATTTTTTTGCACCATTAATTTCATATATTGATTTAGGCAGACTTTTATCTGAAATAAAATCAGAATATGCCGCATCAAAAATAATTATTGCTTTATTTTCCAGAGCATAATCTACAAATTTCTTTAGCTGGTCTTTTGTTGTTACAGCTCCTGTAGGATTATTTGGACTGCATAAATAAATTAAATCCACTTTTTGAGCAGGCGGTTCTGGAAAAAAATTATTATTTTCATTGCAGGGCATGTAGACAATTCCCTTATATTGTTTTATTTCATTATCAAATTCATCTGTTCTGCCTGCTATGACGTTTGTATCTACATAAACCGGATATGCTGGATCCTGAACAGCTATAACCCCTTTTTCGAAAATAGACTGGATATTAGCTGAGTCAGGCTTTGCCCCATCACTAATGAATATTTCAGTTGCTTTAAGCGTAACCTTTAATTTTTTGTAGTGCTTGACTAGTGCTTCTCTTAATTCTTGGTTTCCCTGCTCATCACCGTAGCCTGAGTAGGTTTCAGAATTTGCAAGTTTTTTTACTCCTTTTTTAAGACCTTTAATTATAGAAGCAGTAAGAGGCTCTGTTGTGTTTCCTATACCTAATTTCATGACTTTAATCTCTGGATTATTTTTTGAAAATTCTTTTGTTCTTTTTGCAATTTCTGGAAATAAATAACCTGCAGATAATTTTTTATAATTTTGATTTGTTTTAACCATTTTAGATTTTATGAAGTATAGTTTTTATATTTTTCTAAATTCCCCATGTAGATTTCTCCCGCCTTTTTATTTCAGCTATTTCCTGAAGAACTTTTTTTTCATCTGAAGAAAGAATATCCTTATTTTTCTTGAACTCGCGGAACTGCGACTCGGACATATCACTATATAAGTGGCTTGAGTCTTTTAGCTGTCTATCAAAAGCTATTCCAGGCAGGGAGATGGCGACTTCCATTCCTGAAGTTGCTTCCTGCACTGACTTATTTTCAGCCTGAATATTTTTTATTTTTGCTATTTTTATTCCGTTTTGGTTTATTAGAGAGATAGTTTTCATTGCCTTGCCACCTTGTATTTTTACCCCAAAAATTGCAGGATTTGAATTGTGAAAAACATGCTGGTGAAGAATTTCCAACTTGCATATTGAGGTAAGCTCAAGAAGCTTGGCTTTGTCAAGCTCAGCTTTTCTTTCAATTTTCCATTTTTGAAGGTCTTCAATTAGCTTGTAAACTACTGAATTAAGAAGTATTTTTACTTCGCTTTTTAAATCGCGAGCTTCATCATCTATATCTACGTTAAATCCGACAATAACAGCATTAAGAGGATTAATTTCTTCGCTTGCTTTTCCTGCAAGAATATCTGATTTTGTGATGCTCCCTATGTCTGCTTTTAGAATCTGGATTCTTTCCTGCTTAAGTAAAGTGATAAGAGCTTCCAGGCTTCCCAATGAATCTGCTTTTACTATAATTCCCTGCTTGTCTAGCTTTATGGATTCTGTAATTTCTTTTTTAAATTCTTTCTCAATTTGGGAAAGATTATCTTTGTAGATTTGAAATGGCATTCCTGGCAGAATTTTTTCTTTTTCTGTAATTTGTATCCTGAGGCCTGTAGCTGCAATTACATTATTTACTGTCTTGAATTTTGCAGATAGTGGAAGTATTTCCTGAATTGACTTAATTTTTACTATAACCGGCTCGCTGAATGTGGCAATTGCTATTTGGTCTCCTACTTTCAGTGTTCCGTCATAGTGTATTGCTTCAATATAGTTAATTGCTTTTTCTTTTTTTATCTCGAGAATAACCCCTTTTGCATCCTTTCCAAGTGATAGGCGCTTGGCAAGGAATTTTTGTGAGAATCCACAAATCATACCCATTAGGTCAGAGATTCCTTCTCCTGTTTTAGCTGAACAGGGTATGAGGGCTACTTTTTTAGTGAAGTCAGCAATATTGTAAAATAAGTCTGAGTCAAATCCGTGAGACTGAAGCGAGCCTATCAGAGTATACAGCTTTTCATTGAAAACCTCTTTTACACTGATTGACTGGGATTCTATGCTTTTTTTAAGGTCTTCTGACTGTTTTTTCCAGCCTGAAATAAGGTCTATTTTATTTAAAGCTATTATGAAGGGGGTTTTATTTGCTTTTAAAATCTGAAGAACTTCAGCTGTCTGGGGCTTTATTCCTTCGTTAACTGCAATTACTAGGATTGCCAGGTCTGCCAGGGAGCCACCCCTCTTTCTAAGATTAGTGAAGGCTGCGTGTCCTGGAGTGTCAATAAACAGCAGGCCTGGAATTTGAATTTGTGTAAAATATTTATCAATTACAAAGCATTTTCTTATTTGCTCTGTTGGAAATAGTGTGAAGGATATTTTTTGTGTAATGCCTCCAGCTTCTTTGGCTGCGACAGAGCTCTGCCTAAGCTTATCCAATATGGAAGTCTTGCCATGGTCTACGTGACCTGCAACTGTGATAATTGGCTGGCGTATCATTTTTTGTATTTTCCACTAATTTAATTATATTTTATAGTACAATGGTATTTTTAAAGGTTAATAGGGTGTGGTTTTATGGATAGTATTAATTTAGTGGATTTTCTTTTTGCTTTGCATGATAATCCAGATGCTAGTAAGGACTTTGAGGCAATTGCTTTGAAAATTTCTGATAATTCTCAAAAAGGGGCTTCGAATCCAGATGGTTTTCAGCGTATTTTTGATATTAATTTTGCCACTCAATATCAACTGCCTTTTTTTATAATGAATAATCCTGGGATATGGGAAGAAATTGGCGAGGTAAATCCTGATAATATTTGCCGTGCTTTCTTGCCTATGAATCCTAGAGGGATTTATGGGCTGTTTATTAATGCTTTTCAGAAACTTGAAAGAAAAAGAGCTTATGAAAAACATACTGGAAATCCTGTTCAGGACTGGGTTGAAGCTCAGAGTGATTTGGCAGTAGAGATACCTAAGTGGTATAAAGAAAGAACTGAATTCTAAACAGGCAGTATGATTGATATACTGCATTATAATTATATTTTTAAATATTAATTAGTGATAGGATATATGGAAAGGAGATTTCCTTATGATACTATAGATTCAAATGACCTTAAAATAGAAATTGATTCTAGCCCACAAACTAAGGTTGATTTTGAGGGTATTGCTGAAAAAATCAGAGATGTTGACAAGAGCCATGCTGAGGAAATGGTTTTATATTTTATGCTTAATTGTGATGATATTTGGGATTCTACGTCAAGAGAAAACCCTCTTGTTTCGTTTCCTCAATTTTTAAGCTCTGACACTTCAAACAGAAAGAGTTTTTATTATAATTCTTTATTTAATTCATTTAAAGGTTACTTAAATTTATGGGCATTTGGAGTTAGCTTAAGGAGTGAAAACAGAGATGCTAAATCTTGTTGGTATAAGGGTCAGGAAGAATTAGCTGAATTTATTAAATCTTGGTATAAAGAAAGAACTGAATTATGATTTATAGGTAATTATATTCTGCATATCAATTATATTTTTAAAGGTTGATAAATAATGAAAAATATGGATTTGGTTTATGATATTATTAATGAAGCAGGTATAATAGCAGAGAAGCTTTTGAGACATGTAGATGATGTTCCAGAGACATATAGTGATATTTGTACAAAAGCATATTTTGGATGTGAAGGAGCTAAATGCCCTCTTGTTTTTAATTATATGTGCTCAACAGATGCTAAACAAGAATGTGGATATTTTGACTGAAAATGGCAAAAAAATACAGATATTATGGCTTTGAACATGCATGAAACTAATATTATTGATACTGAAACACTCAAAGTAGCCTTGACTTTTAATGATGATGTAAGGAAAGACTTTGATGGATTGGTTTGCATAATGGCTGATATTGGCAAGAGGCATCCAATGCTGGATAATAGCCCTAAAGTGAGGACTGCTGAAGAAAAGATTCTTTATTTTATTGCCAATCATGTTGGAATGTGGGAAGATACTGGAAGGCAGGGTATGTTAGAGTATGGCAGACAAAATCATGATATTACTTTTAATGACAGGCACTTTGGAGAGAATGTATTAAAAGCATTTAAAGCTTATGAGAGATTGTGGGCTAGCAGAAAGCATGAAGGAAGCAATGAAGCTAACTGGGATAAGATGCAAGTTGAGCTCTTAAGATATATTGATTCATGGGCTCCTCAAGATAAGATTTATTATTAGCATATACCTGATTTTGAACTTGGATAATCACAGCTGTGAAAACCTATTTTATATGCTTAAGTATACATATGTTTTTAAATTTAAATAAGCAATAAGATAAATGAGAGAAGGAAAACACATGTTGTATGTTTCTAAATATGTTTTTAATAATTATTCTAAATATAAAAGATGTGGGAGAGTCATACTTGTTGAGCATAGTTTGCTGGGCAGTGCTGAAGAGATAGCTAAAGAAAAAGGGATTTCTGGTGCAACACATATATTTAGTAATATAAGAGAAATAGAAAGAATAAGAAAAGAGATTGAAGTGCATAAAGGCTCTGATGTAAATATAAATATATCTAACAATAATATTGGAAATTTTCAAACTCCATTAATTTTAGAAGATACTTTGGTAACTATAAATGAAGTACCTGGCAGATTAGTTTCTTGCATCACTTTATCTGCTGCTGACCATAAAGGATTAAGAGACACCAGCAAAACACTTGAATTGCCTTATAATTACAGAAAAGTGCATTCTGGCACTTCACCTCCTTTTGTTTATCAGTTACTTGGAGTTATATAATAAATCTTTAAATACTAATTTTTCTAATTAACCTTATGAAATTATCAGATTTAGATTATGACTTAGAGCTGGATAAAATAGCAGAAAAAGTCAAGAAAGAAAAAGCTAAGACTGTCTTGCTTCAGTTTCCTGACGGGTTAAAGCCAGTAGCTTGTGAAGTTGTAGATTATCTAGAAACTAGATGCAAAAATACAACATTTTTAATCTGGCTTGGCTCGTGTTTTGGAGCTTGTGATATTCCAAATGTTAAAGATATTGACTTGATTGTGCAATTTGGACATTCTCCCTGGAAGTATAAGGATATTAGGGTGGTGAAGTGAATCTTTTACCTTTAAATTCAAAATTACCACCTTCAACTCTAATTGCCTTGGAATTAATTACTGCGTCAGCCAGCTTTTTTCTTCCTGATTTAATTAATCTTGATAAAGTAGGCTGAGAGATATTCATTTTTTTAGCTGCTTGTTCTTGAGGCATTTCTTCTACATCAATTAATCTGAGAGCTTCAGCTTCATCATAAGTCAGTACAATCTCTTCTAAGTGGTGCATTCTTACTCCAGCCGGCTTGAAGTAAGTTGCATCTGGCTTAAAAAAAATTCTTCTGCATCTTCTGGGTCTAACCATGTTCTTTTTAGCAATCTTCCTTTTAATTACTTAGATTTTAGTTCTTTTAACCTTTTCTCTATTTCTTGGATGTCTTCTTTAAGCAACTTTAACTCATCTTCAAGAATTGCTTTTTCTTCTTTTCCTGCTGCCTGAAATCTGAATCCTCTGCTTCTTGCTCTTCCGAATCTGCAGAAGCCTCTACCCCATCCTGTCAAAGGACCTTGTCCTTGCGGACCTGTTCTATCTTGTCCTGGCATTTTTTTTCTCGTACCTTGAGTTCTTATTGTATCTTTAAAGATACTAAACTCAAAATACTCGACCTCCTGCCTTTATAGGCAAATTTATTTTGTTTTTGAATGTACATTCATATGTACATAATGAATAGGTATTCAATACTATTTAAATGTTTCTACTATAAGGAATATGACTAGAAAAATATTATGCTCTTCCTTTTTTGCGAAACATCAGCTTAGCTTTGCCGTATCCTAGGGATTTTCCTGCTTCAACTCTTACATCATCAAAATCCGCATTAGTATAAAGATATTCAAGCAGTTTTTTTACTTGCCCAGGACCTGATAGCTCATATAATTTTTTTAAATCTTTAATTGCAGAAGTTCTAACAGTTGGATTTGAAAAACTTAGTGCTATTTTAAGCGGTGAGAGATATTCATCCAACTTTTCTATCAGTTTATCATGATTTGTTCCAAGCAAAAGAGTAGCCTTATATCTTACACTATAGAATTTATGGTTTTGTGAATCAGTTTTTAGCTCTTCCCGGATTTTAAGGCGAGCACCAATATCTGAATCTTCAATTAGTTTTGCTCCTAAGGTCTCAATTCTAGCTAGCTCTGATTCTAAACTAGCACTTGGAACTGTCATTAAATCCACCATTTGAATTTAAACAAGCTGAAGTGTATTTAATCTTTTCTATATTATCTCTCCTTTAACCCATTTCCATAAAGCTTTTGCCCTGAATTTCCACCAAAATCCGGGCTGCCAGAAATCATATTCTTCATGAATAGCGCCCATGTCTTCTTGTACATGTCTTTCTGCAATTTCCCTGATAATATTTCGATAATCTTCTCCATATTCAGCTACTAGACAGCTAGTTATTCTGCTTAATCCGGTTCTGTGATGCATTAACTCCCTGTGTTTTAATAAATTATCATCAGTGTATCCATATTTTTGAGCTATTTCTGGCCGGGCAAAATAATCCAGAATATCATTAACTCTTACAATTATTTCCTCAACTGCATCTTTATTTTTTTCATAGAAATCAGGTTGAGTTTCCTTTATATGATTATAGGCACTTATTATATGCTTATGTGTTGAAGCCATTGTAATTATCATAAGATGATAGATTTTAACTTTTTCTATTGTAAACTAGTTGCATCGAAGCCTTTAAAAATAGCTGAAAATTAATAATGAAATGAAGAGGATTTTAGTTTTTCTATTTGCACTTTTAGTTTTAGCTAGCTTAGTTTCCAGCCAGTCAACAGTTGAATCTTGCTATGGAGATATTAAGTGCGCTAATGAGAATTATTGCATATATTATTTTTATGGAGATGACTGCAGTCATTGTGCCAAGATTAAGCCAGTAATTGATGACTTGGAAAAAAGATATACTAATTTTACATTTCACAGGCTAGAAGTTTGGAATAATGACACTAATGCTGAGATGTTCAAGGACTTTGCGTCAAGATATGAGATAAAAAGGACAGGAGTTCCAGCAATTTTTGTAGGAGACCAGGCATATATAGGAGACAGCACTATTAAAAATAATCTTGAACAGGCATTAGAGCACTTTTTAATTGAAGAGCCTGTCTGCCCTTTAGATTATAATGGCAAAGAGCCAGGATTGCATGATATTTCCCCAACTAGAAATATAAACCTGACTATTCCTGCAGTTATTGTTGCTGGTTTTATAGACTCGCTAAATCCGTGTGCTTTTGCTGTTTTAGCTTTTTTGCTAATATACTTGTCAGGCATGACAAGCAAGAGAAGAATGCTAAAAGTTGGGCTGACTTATATTTTTACAGTATTCATAGTATATTTTTTATCTGGATTAGGTTTATTTGTAGCTATCCAGAGCTTAGGAATAAGCAGGATTTTTTTCTATATAGCTGCGTGGCTTGTTATTATTGCAGGAGTAATTAATGTCAAGGATTTTTTCTGGTACGGCAAGGGTTTTTCGCTAGCTATACCTCGAAGCAAGATGCCTTTAATTAAAAAGCATATTGAAGCAAGTAGCATAGCCTCAGCTATTATTCTTGGAATACTAGTCAGCTTATTTGAGCTTCCTTGCACAGGAGGAGTTTATATTGCTATTCTTTCGCTACTTGCTAGCAACTTAACCCAGATAAATGCTATTCCCTGGTTATTATTATATAATTTTATATTTGTTCTGCCCTTATTTATAATTTTATTCTTGGTTTATTTTGGAATGTCAGCAGAAAAAGCAGACAAAATCAGAGTAGAAAGAAGAAAGTGGCTTAGATTAGTAATGGGAGCTGGAATGATTGCACTAGGATGGGCAATGTTGGCTGGTTTGTTTGGGTAGAATTAGGTTTTAAAGATTTTTTAATTTGTCTTCAAATTTTTTATGATATTCTCTGTATTTATCTATTAATGATTTGACAGATTCATAATCCCTACTCACTTCCAGCATTTCTGGATTATTGGGGAACAATTTAATGAGCTTTTCTAATTCATGCTGATTGCTTGATTCACCTTTAGCTCTATCTAAATCTTCCCAGTTTTCTAAAGCACTTAAAAGATAAGACCTAGCATCATCAACTGCTTCATCTTCACTTCCAAAATAACTTACTTTTTCTCCCATGCTTTAGATTTGTTTGAGGTATATTTAAATTTTACTGCAATCAAAAATATATTCCCATATAAAATTATTTGGGTAGAAAGTTTTTTAAGTTTAGCTAAGATGGTGATTTGTATGACTGAATGCCTAAAATTTAATATTGAGGACCATACTGAGAATACAATAAATCATATTAGTGACTATATACATGAAATTAAACAAGCTTGGTGTTATGTCTGCGGTCCGAGAGACAAGCCTATTAGAATCAGATATTTTCATGAGAGGTTTGGAATAGCTAATCTTGATGAATTTGAAATTACCTCTGGCAAACCACTAGATTCCTGGGTTTACAAGCAAGTAATTTTTTTAACATATAATCTAGCTGACAGGCTAAATTCAGCATTGAGCCAACCAAATCCAGATAAAGAAGCTATAAGAGAGTTAGTTTGGGATGGCTTAAAGCTTCTAGAAAGGCAACGCCCGTTTCCATATAGCAGGTGGGCAGGTTGGTTTGAGACTATAGAAAAATTAAAAGCAGGCAAGGAAATCTTTTAAGAATTAAGCTAAATTAAGCTTCAACTTTATCAGCTAGTTCATCTTTCTTTTCTCTTAATAGCTCTATTATTTCTTTATCCTTAGCAGCATTTCTGACTATATGTTCTATAGCTAATTGAGCCATTATTTCTTTTATTGCGGAATCTATTCCATTTAATTTTTCTGGATTTATGCTTTCAGCTGCTCTTTGTTCTGCTATAATTTTCAGTTCTTCTGGAATTGAAATTATTTTATCTATAATTCCGTAATTAACAGCTTGCTCTGAAGTCATATACACATCACTCTTAAAATCTTCCAGTATTTTATTCACGCTT